>JAFDYJ010000010.1 GCA_018267515.1 Bacteroidota bacterium
TATTGAATTTTTCGGAGTGAATAATGGAAAACTCGACATCCTCAAGAAAAAATTTCCACTGCTTAAAATTCTTTCCCGTGGCACCCAGCTCAAGCTGAGTGGTGCACCGGAACAGGTAGGAACTGCCAAAGAAAAAATTGATCTCATAGTTCAATACCTGGAACGGAATGGGCATATGAGTGAAAATTATTTTGAGCAGATTCTCGGAGGAGATGATGCTGAAAGCATTGATCACTTTGTAGAACGAAATCCGAACGACATCCTGGTATTCGGGCCTAATGGAAAAACAGTACGTGCCCGGACTGCAAACCAGAAGAAACTCGTTCAGGTAGCAGAGAGAAATGATATCGTTTTTGCAATTGGTCCTGCCGGAACAGGAAAAACTTATACAGCCGTTGCACTGGCAGTACGGGCTTTGAAAAACAAGCAGGTGAAAAAAATAATTCTTACCCGTCCTGCAGTCGAAGCGGGTGAAAGCCTGGGTTTTCTTCCCGGCGACCTTAAAGAAAAAATTGATCCCTACTTACGTCCTCTTTATGATGCGTTGGATGATATGATTCCGGCAGACAAACTGGGCTATTATATGAGTACCCGGGTTATTGAAATTGCACCCCTGGCTTATATGCGTGGACGGACTTTGGACAATGCCTTTATCATACTGGATGAAGCTCAGAACGCAACAGACCTGCAACTGAAAATGTTTTTAACCCGCATTGGGGCCAATGCCAAAGCAATTATAACCGGAGACATTACACAGGTAGATTTGCCCAGGCACCAGAAAAGCGGTCTTCAGACTGCAGCCCGGATTTTAAGAAATATAGAAGGCATTGCACACATAGAACTGGATGAAGACGACGTAGTGCGTCACCGGTTAGTAAGATCGATTCTGAGAGCCTACGAAAAGGAAAGAAAAGATATTCAGAAAGAATCTTCTCATGGAAAAGAACAGGAACAGGATTAACCCTCACGGAACTTTCTGTAAATTGCAGAAATGAAAAAGAAAAACCTGATACTTTTTTTATCCCTGCTTATTATTGCCGGGAGCTGTAATACCAATTCCGGAAATGAAAAAAAAGCAGAAAACGATATTGATGCAGCAAGAGATTTTATCCGTGCTGCCCTGGACGGAAAATTTGAACAGGCAAGAACCTACATGCTCTCCGATTCTTCGAATAACCAGTACCTCGATGCAGTGGAGCGTAACTATCAAAAAATGCCTGACACCACAAAAAGCGGCTACCAGGAATCATCCATCAATATTCATCTCGTAAATCCGGTAAATGATTCAACCACTGTTGTTGTTTACTCTAATTCATTTATGAAAAAAAGAGACACACTGCAGGTTCGCAAAATCAATCAGCAATGGCTGGTTGATTTGAAATATATTTTCGAGCACAACAGGGATACACTTTACAATAAGAACAACAAGATAGATACAGTGCAATGATCAAAAATATGCTACTGATAGGATTAGGCGGGGGCATCGGCAGCATTGCCCGCTATTGGTGTCAAAAATGGTTTGCCGATAATTTTCAGCATCCTTTTCCCTGGGGAACATTTACTGTAAATATCCTGGGATGTTTTCTCATAGGTGTTTTTTATGCTATTGCAGAAAAATCCTCTCTCCTTTCACCGCAAACAAGATTGTTTTTAATCACCGGGCTTTGCGGAGGATTTACAACTTTTTCCACTTTTGCGTTTGAAAACATGAACCTGTTGCGCAGCGGCGATGTTGCTTATGGCATATTGTATATTACCTCCAGTGTTGTACTCGGCATAGGGGCAGTATTTGCAGGTATTGGCATCATTAAATTATTATAGTATGGAACTGCAGGGGCAATCTAAATTATTACGCATCTTCCTTGGTGAAGCAGATCGTATCGGCCATACCTTGCTTTATGAAGCAATCTTAACTGCTGCAAAAGAAAAAGGGTTGGCAGGCGGAACTGCCATGAAAGGTATCATGTCTTTTGGAGCCAGCACCCGGATTCACAGGGCAAGGTTGATTGAGCTTTCAGAAGATTTGCCTATCGTGGTGGAAATAGTAGATACCGCAGAAAAAATTGATCATTTTATAAATGTCGTCAATGATTTATTTGAGCAATGCGGCCGTGGAGGTTTGATTACTGTTGAAAAAGTTGATGTACTTTATTATAAAGGAAAAAAATAATTTCATTCCTTGTAATTCTCAAATAGCCGTAGATGCCACTATTGAATTCCGGTTTTGAATTTTAGCAGAACAACCAGAACTAATACCTTTGCACCTACAATTTTATTATGCAAACAGTCAGTCATCCATGGCATGGTCTTCATTATGGCGATAAAGCGCCGGATATAGTGAATGCATTAATCGAAATCCCACAGGGATCACGTTCCAAATATGAAGTGGATAAAACCAGCGGCTTGCTGAAGCTGGATCGTGTTATTTATTCTTCTTTTCACTATCCGATCAATTATGGATTTATTCCTCAAACGCTGGGCAGGGATGGTGATCCGTTGGATATTTTAGTGCTCTGCTCCCAATCGCTCCAACCTCTTTGCGTTGTGGAAGCTACCGTTATCGGCAATATGCAAATGATAGATACAGGAGTGCAGGATGATAAAATTATTGCTGTTGCAGCAAAAGATCCATCGGTAAATCATTATACCAAAGTGGAAGAGCTACCCAACCATTTTTTACTGGAATTAAAAAATTTCTTTGAGCAATACAAAGTATTGGAGAACAAAAAGGTGGATATTGACAATTTCCAGGATAAAAAGACAGCCTGTATTGTAATTGATGAAGCGATTGAACTTTATAAAAAGAATTTCAAAAAATAATTTTTGTGGAAAATAAATTCGGAAAAATGAATGCTGAAGTAATAATAATCCTGATTTTAATAGGTATAGCCTCAGGTGTATTAAGCGGATTAGTAGGCGTTGGCGGAGGGATTATTATAGTTCCTTCACTTATCTTTTTCCTGGGTTATAGCCAGCATGAAGCACAGGGAACTTCCCTGGGATTATTATTGCTTCCTATCGGCATTCTTGCCGTTCTCAATTATTATAAAAGCGGGTATATCGATATAAAAGCTGTAGCAGTAATGACATTTGCATTTGTAGTGGGAGGCTGGTTGGGTAGTAAGCTTGCTGTTTCTATTTCAGAAGATAATCTTAAAAAGATTTTTGCAGTCATTCTTTTTTACACTGCCATCAGAATGTTAGACTGGGATACTGCATTCCTGAAATGGATAAAAGGGATTTTTTAAACTCATCCGGCATTGAAAAAAATACTTCTCTCGCTTCTTTTAATATTATTCGCCGGTCATTGTATTGCACAGCAGGTATTGGAACAGGTAGCAGCCAATTATTTCAGATCGAATCCTTTCAACCAGGAAATCAGCAGTTTTCTTCAACACCTTACCCAGGATCCCACACTATTAAATGTCACTCAACTCAAACGGACAGATACTTCTTTGTTCTATTTCAGGGGAGAATATCAAAACCATAACCCCTTTTTCTTTAAAGCTAAAAGGACTGAAGTAATTTTTGCAGAGGAAGTAATTGTATTGAATGACTCCTTGAAGTTAGTGGATACCGTTTTCAGTTACCAGGTAGCAGGTTACACAGGAGAAGGAAAGGATGGAAGAGATGAAGTAGAAGAGGAATTTAAACGCTTTGGACGCAGATACCACAAGAAATTCTATCAAAATGATATTACTGAATTAAAATCAGCGTCAGAAGTTTACGGAAGAATACAAAATTATTTTAATGATTTTTCCTTTTTATCACCTTTGTCAGTTGCCTGGCAAAAGATCAGCACCCGCCACGAAAATGTCTTTGTAATCACATTACGTTTTAAAGCCAGTGATAACTGGGCCGTATTACCAATAACGCCGGATGGTTTTTAACCGGTGCGTTCTCTTTCCTGTTTCTGAATTATAGATTCCACTTTCTGTGATAGTATCTATTCTCACTCTTCCTGAAGAATGAATAATCTTCTTATTGCTGAGCAATATGCCTACATGAACGATTTCCTCTTTATCATCAAAAAAAGCAAGATCGCCGGTAACAGCATCTTCCAGTCTTTTGATCTTTGTTCCTTTCCCGGCTTGTTGCCAGGCATCACGGGGAAGGTCTATCCCAAGCACTTTGAAAATATTTTTTGCAAGGCCGCTGCAGTCCACTCCGAAAACTGTCCGCCCTCCCCACATATAGGGGACATTCAACCATTGTACAGAATAATTTTTTAATGCTTCTGTATTGGAACGGATTTCATCTCTCTTTACCCTGTTTCCGGAAAAACGATATTCCAGGGTGCCAAATTTTCCCATTGCTTTGTCAAAGCCCGGCAAAGAAGATCCGAACGGAATATGCATGATCTGATCTCCCACTGTTATCGTGTTAAATAATTCACCTGTTACCCAGGGATTAAATTGCAGGGCGGTGTTTTTATCAATTTCTTCCAGGTGTGAAACAGTGATCCAACCCTCATAATTGTCCGTGACAGTCCGGATCCGGGCCCATTTCTTTCCCTGTTCCAAAACCCTCATTGTTTCACCAAACAATAACTGGTTGACCATTTCATTTTTATGAGAAGCTTTTTTCCGCACCGGTGAGGCAGGTACTTTACAGGCAGCAAATTCCATGATCAATATTTAACTCAAAGTAAAAAAACTCCCGGAAAAATATTGTGAAAATATATTACGAATGCATCTATTTAAAAGCAAAATGATTATTTTCCATTGGTGAATACAGAACATAATCCCCAACTGACCGATCAGCAGCTGCTGAAGCATTTTTACTCCGACCGCAATAAGGAATGGCTGGGCACCTTGCTTCAGCGATATACATTACTGCTGCTGGGCGTCTGCATGAAATATTTAAAAAATGAAGAACAGGCAAAAGACAGTGTGCAACAGATTTTCTTAAAAGTGATAACTGAACTTGAAAAATATAAAGTGGAATACTTTAAGTCCTGGATTTATATGGTAGCTAAAAATCATTGCTTAATGATCCTGAGAGAAAGGCAGGGAAAAATTCCTGCCGAACTTACTGACCGGATGACGATTGCTGCAGAGGAAGATAGCGAAAAGCAGGATTTATGGAAAGCTGACCATACCCTTGAATTGATGCAGGCGTCGTTGAAGGAATTAAATGCTGAGCAGCAACAATGTGTAACTTTGTTTTACCTGAACAAAAAAAGCTACCAGGAAATCAGTGAAATGACGGGTTACAGCCGGTCTCAGGTTAAAAGTCACATTCAAAACGGGAAACGCAATCTTCGTATCCTGATAACCAATAAACAAAAAGAAGAAAAAAGAAACGTCTGAAATGCAGGAAAACTATAAAGAAATATTATCACACCTCTCCACAGAAATAGACCAGGAAACATTATTGCTATACCTGCAGGGGAAACTCACAGAAGAAAAAAAACATGAAGTTGAAAAGAAACTGCTGGAAAATGAGTTTGCCGGCGATGCGATGGAGGGATTGCAGCAATTTAAAGACAAACAACAACTACCGCTGACCGTTGAAATGCTGAATCATAATCTCAGGAAAAAACTCGGACAGAAAAAGAGACGTCGGCAAAAAATGCAGTTTAAAGATCAACCCTGGATTTATATTACAATCTTTATATTAATTCTGCTGATTATTATCAGTTATATTGTAATTCATAAGATGTCTCAATAATTACTTCATCCTTTCTTTTAGCTTTTGTCACCAGGCTGTGAATTTCATATCTATTTTGCACCATTTTTCCACTATTTTCCGGCTAATATGAAATTAATATTAACTTATTTCAACTCAGAAGAAAATAGGTAAAAGCATAGTACCTTAAGCCTTCATTCTAATTTAAAATTCCGATATGATGCAATGGAAGTCAGCAAACTCTACGACCGGACAAAAGGAATACGTTTTACTTCATAATAACAAAAAAGCAATGACCCTGACTTTTCACTCAGAAACAAATGCTGCCAGGGTACAGGCATCGGGAGAAAAAAGAGTTTTCCAGATCAGGAAAGAAGGTTTTATCCGAAACAGGACAGTCATACGAAATGAATATGGAATATTATTGGGCCAGCTTCGTTCGGAAGGCAGGGAGAATTTTATAGAAATCAATAATGAAAAGTTTTTCTATACTATCCAAAACAATCCGTATCCTGAAGTTATTATTTACAAAGAACCCGATAAAAAATCTGTAGCCGTATGCTCACTTAACCTGGAGACGGCTCATTTTAGCAAAAACAAAGCATTACCTGCCGGTTTAGAATCTGGCCTGCTGCTTTCATTGTGCTGGTACCTGGCAACTCCTGTAAAAAAAGAAAGATCGGTATCTGTTGCAGTATAAGTCCTGAAAAATTAAAGTTCCGCCAGGATTTTTTTCCCGAATTCTTCCAGCGAGGGATCCCTTGCCCCCATCAGCAGGAGCACACAATCACCGGTTAAATGTGATCGTACTTCTCTTAAAAAATTATTCCTGTCTTCCACAAAAAACGCAGGCTTATTTAATGCTTTCAGATCTAAAATCAAATCGTGGGCAGAAATAGTTTTCTCGGCTGTACCACCCGCATAAAAAATTTCACTCATCCATATTTCATCAGCCGGTCGCAATGCTTTTGAAATCTCTTCAACAAACTCATTTCTAAGAAAACGGGTAGGCCCGTATCCGTGTGGTTGAAACCAGGCTATCACTTTTGAAGCAACCGGTTGACAAGACCGGATGGCAGCTGAACACTTTACCGGGTTATGTGCAAAATCATCAATAACCCAAATTCCTCTTTTATTTCCCAATACCTGGCTACGACGGTAGATTCCTTTATAGTTTCGTAAAGCAGCAGCACAGGTAGGCAGGTCAACTCCCAGCAGATTAGCGGTAGCAGCCGCCGCTATTGCATTTTCCATATTATGTTTTCCCAATATTTCCAGTTCAAATGCCACCCCATTGACTTTAAAATAAATTTTCATTCCCTCCTGTCTGAAATCAGATGCCCGGTATGCAGCGTTTGAATCAGGATCCAAAGAAAAATCATGTTCACTATCCTGGGAAAGTGTTTTAGCAAGGTGATTGGATTGATTGACGATAAATATTCTGCAATTCTTTTTAAATATTGAAAATATCTCCATCAATGCTTCTATTTCTTTGTGATCTTTATCTACATTCAGCAATACACCCAACTCAGGATGATATTGAACAATGGAGCCATCACTTTCATCGGCTTCGATCACCAACAAATCACTTTCTCCCACTTTAGCATTTCCAATTTTTCCCTTTTGTATAAGACTGATCAATCCGGCTCCACTGATGATTCCCGGTTTCAATCCTGCAAATTCCAGAATATCGAAAAGCATAGCGCTGGTGGTACTCTTGCCACTGGTACCTCCTATTGCAATTGTCTTTTTACTTTTTGCAATCAGAGCCAGCAATTCTGCCCGTTTGATTACCGGGATGTTTAATTGCTTTGCTCTTTGCATTTCGATAACGGTATCTTCTACAGCGGTGGATGCAACAATAAGATCTGTTTCATTGGAAATTCCATCCCCATTTTGTAAAAAACAATGAATCCCTTCTTCTTCCAGTTTTTCCTGTATTTCATTACGTTCCTCCGGTTTAAAAAAGCGGTCGCTGCCTGATACATTTTTACCCAATCCTCTCAGGTATTGAGCCAGGGCACTCATTCCACTGCCGGCAATTCCGATAAAAAAAGGGCTTTTAAAATCATTAAGAGAAGTAATCATGCTGCAAAGAAAAGATAATCCGTTTTACAGATTTTTATTTTTACGTTCAGTTCTCAACATTTCAGGAAAACCCAGTTTTTTTGACAATGATGAAACTGCCATTGCAATTCTTTTTGTTCGTGTTTGTTCGGTTTTGGCGGATTCAATCCATTTGCTATAATAATCCTGATGCGATTTGGGAAGGGCACGAAAATAGGATTCACCCTCAGGCTCATCGTTCAAACATTCAAGAAAATCTTTATTAAGCTGATACAAATCCTGATCTTCTTCCAATTGTACTTTTATCATCGCACCTTTATTTTTCCGGATACCCTTTCTCATCGCCTTGTTTAAGGCCATAATAAAACTACCACCTCCCATTGGTAATAAGGCTATATATTTAATGCTGTACTGATCCAGTTTTCCTTTCACCCGGAACGATTTCTTGCTACCGGGTTTCAGTTTCTTTGCAAGGTCTATCGGGATTTCAATATAGGTCCACCCTGTTTTTTCACCTTGTTCACCAAACTGCTTAATAATGGCTGTAAACCGAACGATCATAAAATTGAAACAAACTTAAGATGTGCGGGAATGACTTCAAAAACTGAATTATACCGCTCCTCCTTTTATTAAGCAACATTATAAAATCTGTAACAATCTGCACTTCGATATTTTCTATTTTTATAGGAAACCAAACCCCGACAATCCCGATCGCATGAGATTTTCAATGACCTCATTTCTAAAAAGGAGTTTTCAACTCAGTGCTATTTTATTACTATTCTTTTCATATACATCAGGTGCGCAGGAAATTCAAATCCATCTGAAGATTATTAATGAGAAAAAAGAGCCTGTCCCTTTTGCATCTGTTAATATACTGAACCGCCAGGACAGTACCCGTCAATTGAATAAAATAGCCGATAGCCTAGGGAAAGCTGATTTTAAGCTGGAGAAGGATTCACGTTATCTTATACGAATCAGTTCAGTAGATTACCAGTATAAAGAAAGTCCCATCAGTATTTCCGGATCTAAAAACACTTATACCCTAACTTTAGAACCTTTACCCAAAACATTGAACACGGTTACTATCACTTCTTCAAAGCCCCTGATGCGCCAGGAAGATGATAAGACCATTGTGGACCCGGAAAACCTGGTAGCTATGTCAACCAGCGGATATGAAGTATTGGAAAAGACACCCGGGCTTTTTATCGACCAGGATGGAAATATATATATCAGTAGTTTAAGTCCTGCCACTGTTTACATCAATGGCCGTGATATGAAAATGAGTGCTGAAGATATGGCCACTCTTTTAAAAAACCTTCCGCCCAATGCAATTTCTAAAATCGAAATTCTACGGACACCCTCTGCTAAATATGATGCCGGCAGTTCCGGTGGAATTGTCAATGTAGTTTTAAAGCGTGGAGTTAAAATCGGCAAAACAGGGAGCCTTCATGCCGGATTGCAACAAGGCACTTACGGCAACCGGTTTTTAGGTTTCAACCTGAATAATAATGACGGTAAAAAGAATTCCTATATCAACCTGAATTTTGGAAATCGAAATAGTTTTGAAAGCCTGGTTACAAATCGTTTTTTAGCCGCCGATACAATGTTAAGCCAGTCTGCAGGAACAAAATATGCTGCCCACTCCCTATATGCCGGTTATGGAATAGGGGATTCATTAGGAAGAAATTGGGATATAAATTTATCAGGAAATATATCCTTCAATAATTCTAACAACCTTTCCAATAATGAAAGCTCAATACAAAAGTTAAGTTCTTCTTTATTACTTACGGATAATCTTAACCAGGTAAATAATTCGGGAAATTCTTTTGCAGTCAGCAATGGAATTGATGGCAAAATGAAAATAGATACCATGGGCTCTGAATGGGATAATACCATTTTTTACAGTTATTCACGGAATAAATCAGACCAGGTATTTTCAACTGATTATTTTTTTCCCACACTGCCCGCAAACAGCGGTGACGGGAGTGGTGAAAATAAAAGAAATTTCTTTTACATCACATCAGATTTGAAACTTAAAACAAAAAACCGGCTCACTTTAGAATCGGGAATCAAATTTTCAATTCACCGTTTTGAAAACAGCACCAACTATTTTACGGGTGCAGGAGCTAACCGTATCAAAGACATTTACAGAACGAATACATTTCATTATAAAGAAAATATTAATGCAGGTTATATCCAGGGTTCACAAACTCTGGGTAAGGATATTATCCTGAAAATGGGAGTACGGCTGGAAAATACAAATATGGAGGGCCAACAGGTAATACCCGAGGATACATCTTTTAACATTCATAGAACTGACCTGTTCCCCTATGTTTATCTGAGCAAGAATATAATGAAGATAGCCGGCTATGATCTGAGAGCCTACCTGGTGTACCGTCGTACCATCAACCGTCCTTCCTATAATTTTTTAAATCCTTTTTCCCGCTATGTAGATCAATATTTATATGAGACCGGCAATCCATCACTTCGTCCTCAGTTTACAAGAAACTATGAAGCTAATATCAGCATTGACGAGCGACCCGTATTTGCACTGGGCCTTAATGATACGAAAGACATTTTTACCAATGTGATTTACCAATCGGATTCTAATCATAGTGTTGCCTACAGAACTTATGATAACCTGGGAAGTAATAAGGAATTTTATGCAAGGATGCTGGGTGCTATTCCGCCGGGCAAGAAATACTTTTTCGTTATCGTAGCTCAATACAATCACAATTTTTACAGTGGCCAATATGAAAACCGGCCGCTATCATATAAAAAAGGCAGCTGGACGTTTTTTACTTACCAATCCTTAAAAGTGGGAAAGCGATCTCAATTCTCACTGCATGGTTTTATGAGATTGAAAGGACAGCAACAGTTTTATGAATTAAGTCCATTCGGTTCCATCAATGCCAGCATCAACAGAAAATTTTTAAAAGATAAACTCACTGTAACATTAAGTGTTGTGGATCTATTCTTCACTAATAAAAATAATTTTAAAATCAGCCAGGGAAGTATTGACGCTTTTGGCCAACGACAGACTGATTCCCGCAGAGTTGGTCTTAACATCAGGTACAATTTCGGTATTAGCAAAAAAGAAAAAGAAAAGGACAAATTTCCAGATATTGATTCTCAGTAGATCCTTTGTCTAAAGAGCATTAGTTAACCCCAATGGATTGAATTATTTATAGTAAATAAAAAAAGGGCCTCACGGCCCAAAAATATATTGGAACAATTAAATAATCAGGCTCTCCTTTTTGTACCGGTGGACTTTCTTCTTAATTTATGTAAAGCTTCATCAATTGCCTCACTCAAATTATCAAAAGTCGGTTTACCGGTAAAAGGTTCACCATTAATAAAGAATGCAGGCAATTGTTTTACACCCCGGTCTATTCCTTCTTTCAAATCATCCTGTACCTGCCAACCATAGGTTCCATTAACCAGTTCTTCCAAAAATTTTTTATCGGAAATACCTGCTTCTCTTGAATGAAGTTTCAGGCTTACAGTGCCAAGATTGCGGCGATTATTAAACAGAACGTTGTGCATTTCCCAAAACTTACCTGCCTGTGCTGCAGCTACTGCAGATTCACTGGCCTTCATGCTACGCTGGTGAATACGGGTCAACGGAAAGTGCCGGAAATTGAATTTAATTTTTCCTTCATATTCATCCAGCAATTGCTTTACGACTTCATTTGCTTTTGCACAATCCTCGTTTTCGTATTCGCCAAACTCCATTAATGTAACCGGCGCATCTGCATCACCTACAAAAACATCTTTGGGATTAATGATTTCTACTATTTCCTTTTTAAATGCCATTTCAGTTCTCCTTTTATTTTCTTTAATCTTTTAATTTTATCTATAAAACAAACTCCGGGATATTTAGTTTGCAATAATTCAAAATATTATTTTCATCTCTGAATCGGCTGAAGATAATATAATTTTCGAGCCTGAAAAGAACTTTTAAAACTAATTTCCTAACACGAAAACATCAATTTTGAGTATCAGGTAATTAGCACAGTTTTCAATCACAAATTGAATATTAACAAAATTTACACAGGCCTGATAAAGCCGGTTTACCTGCCTTTTTTTCCGCCCACTTTCTCAGGTTCAGGCTTTTCATTCCTGAACACTACCATATTATCAAAAACATCCACGAGTACAGGTTGAGACTTATCAATATCTCCTCCTAATATCTTCTTACTCAGTTGGTTAACAATCCCTTTTTGAATCAGTCTTTTTAAAGGCCGGGCACCAAACTGAGGATCAAAACCCTGGTCAGCCAAAAACTCAAGTAAATAATCACTAAACTTCAGATCAATACCACTTTTTGATATTAACTGCTTCAGGTTATTCAGTTGAATTTTCACAATTTCCATGATCTCATTCTTTAATAACGGCTGAAACATTATTATTTCATCTACCCTGTTTAAAAATTCAGGACGAATAGTCTGTCGCAATAAATTCATGACATCATATTTGGCTTTTTCAGTAGCCTCCTCAATTCTTTTTTCATGATCGCCAAGCCGGTCAGGAGGCAGGTTTTCAAATGCATCCATGATCAGGTTACTGCCGATATTGCTGGTCATTATGATAATCGTGTTTTTAAAATTCACCACTCTCCCTTTATTATCGGTTAGCCTGCCATCATCCAGCACCTGTAACAAAACATTCCATACATCCGGATGTGCTTTTTCAATTTCATCTAACAATACCACGCTGTAAGGTTTTCGCCGGACTGCTTCCGTGAGCTGACCCCCTTCATCATAGCCTACATACCCCGGAGGAGCACCAACCAGTCTTGATACCGTATGCTTTTCCTGGTATTCACTCATATCAATTCGGGTCATCATACTTTCATCATCAAATAAATATTCTGCAAGTGCTTTTGCCAATTCTGTTTTACCTACACCTGTGGTTCCTAAAAAAATAAAAGAGCCAATAGGTTTCTTAGGATCCTGCAAACCTGCCCTGCTCCGGCGTATGGCATCAGCAACAGCCGTAATTGCTTCCTCCTGTCCTACCACCCTTTCATGCAAATGTTCTTCGAGATGCAACAGTTTTTCTTTGTCACTTTGCAGCATGCGTGCTACCGGTATCCCGGTCATTTTTGCCACACTTTCGGCAATATCTTCTGCATCCACTTCCTCTTTGAGTAATCTTTTATCAGCACCGGATTGCAATAGCTGGCTGGTTTCTGTAATAATCGCTTCCTGTTCTTTTATTTTTCCATACCGTATTTCAGCAACTTTTCCGTAATCACCTTCCCTTTCTGCCCTTTCCGCCTGCTGCTTCAGATTTTCAATCTGGGCTTTGGCATTCTGAACTTTTTCTACAAGATCTTTTTCCTCTTTCCACTTTGCTTTCAGTGTATCTCTTTCTACACTCAGGTTAGCAATTTCTGTGTTCAACTCTTTCAGTTTAATTTCATCATTTTCTCTTTTGATTGCTTCCCTTTCAATCTCCAACTGGCGGATTTGCCGTTCCAGCGTATCTAACTCTTCCGGCATGGAATTCATTTCCAGGCGGAGTTTAGCGGCACTTTCATCTATCAGGTCAATGGCCTTGTCAGGCAAAAATCTATCCGTGATATAACGATGAGATAATTCTACTGCAGCAATAATCGCTTCGTCTTTAATCCGAACATGGTGATGTGTTTCATAGCGGTCTTTTAATCCACGCAGAATGGAAATTGCATCTTCCACTCCGGGTTCATCAATCATGACACGCTGAAATCTCCTTTCTAATGCTTTGTCCTTTTCAAAAAATTTCTGGTATTCATTTAAAGTAGTTGCACCGATAGCCCTCAATTCACCCCGGCTCAATGCCGGTTTTAAAATATTGGCAGCATCCATAGCGCCTTCACCACCACCTGCTCCTACCAGTGTATGGATTTCATCAATAAATAAAATAATTTCTCCGTCACTGCTGCTCACTTCTTTCACTACACTTTTCAAACGTTCTTCAAATTCACCTTTGTACTTGGCACCGGCAATCAGCTGCCCCATATCGAGGGCATAGATGACCTTCGATTTTAAATTTTCAGGTACATCACCATTGACAATACGGTGAGCAATCCCTTCAGCAATCGCTGTCTTACCAACACCGGGTTCGCCAACAAGTATCGGATTATTTTTGGTACGACGGGATAAAATATGGAGTGTTCGCCTTATTTCTTCGTCCCTTCCAATCACCGGATCCAGTTTGCCCTGCCGGGCCATTTCATTCAGGTTTTTCGCATATTTGTTCAGTGCATTAAATTCCTGGGATTGAGTTTGTGATGTTACCGTTTCCCCTTTACGTAAATCTTTAATAGCAGCTATTAATCCTTTTTCTGTAAGCCCTGCACTTTTTAATAGTTTCCCAGTGGCATCATTTCCTTGTAACAAAGCCAAAAGCAAATGTTCAGGTGTCACAAATTCATCATTGAATTGTTTCAGGGCAGCACCTGCTCTTAATACCATATTATTTGCTTCCCGGCTAATAGACTGTGCCGGCTCACCTGATGATTTCGGTAATTGATTAATGGCTTCTTGCAATTTATTATCCAATAGATTTACAGTAACATTATTTCGTTTCAGTAAATAATCAATGGGTGAATCCTGCTGATCCAGGAGCGCTTTTAAAAAATGCTCAGTCTCAATATTCGGATTCTTTGTATTAAACGCCAATTGCTGTGCCTGCTGAACAGCTTCAGCAGCTTTTATTGTAAAGTTGCCTAAATTCATAGTTTAAATCTCCTTTATAGTTAAACTGATGCAGCAAACCACAATCCAAGACAAAATTTCAGAAACTATGTCATATAAAATCAAAGCCATCTGCCTGAAAAGCAGCCTGGTACTATCTTTCCTGTTACTATTTCAGCCCCTGTTTAGTCAATATAATTTTTCGCAATTGGGTCAAACCCTAACTGATTATCAAAAAGATCTTGGCAGCAATGTGGTGTTTCAGCTCTGGGATAAAGATTCAATGCTCTACAAAAAAGAGATGGGCGATTTTAACAGTAAAACCCAGACGCCAATAGCCAGCTGCAGCAAATGGCTGACGGCGGCTTTAGTCATGATCTTCGCTGACGAAGGAAAAATTTCTCTTGATGATCCGATAGTAAAATACTTGCCGGTATTTGGTAATTATTTTAAAAATTATATCACCATCCGCCAATGCCTTTCCCATTTCACCGGGATCAAATCAGATCAAAATATTTTCAAGCGGTTATTAAAGCGTAAAAAGTTTTCCTCCCTGGAAGAGGAAGTGAATTCTTTTGCATCGCAGGATATCGAATCGAATCCCGGAACAGAATTCCGGTATAGTGAAATTGGATTAAATATTGCCGGAAGAATTCTTGAAATCGTCAGTAAACGGCGTTTTGATCTATTAATTAAACAAAAGCTTTTTAATCCGTTGGGTATGAGAAGAACCACCTTTTCCACCCTGGATGGGAGTGCCGTGAATCCTTCCGGGGGAGCACAATCCACACCCGATGACTACATGAAATTCCTGGTGATGTTATTAAATAACGGGAAATATAAAGGCCAGCAAATCCTTAGCGAATCTGCAGTGGACCAAATGAGGCAGATACAGACCACTCCACAACAAATAAAATATGCTCCCAAATCGGCCGATGGTTTTAATTATGCATTAGGCAGTTGGGTGTTGGAAGGAGATGGTGGGAAAAAAGCTAATGTACTGTCAAGTCCGGGACTATTCGGCACCTGGCCCGTCGTTGATTTTTGCAGGGGTTATGCATACATTGTCTTTGTAAAAAATTTACAAACAGAGGGAAGAACCGATTTGAATCTTGAAATAAAAAAAGAAATAGATATCCAAATTCCATCCCATTGCAAATAATTATTTAATTAATCTTTTAAATATGTACGAACATAAAAGAAAGCCGTTGGCCCCGATGCACATTTTTTATAAAAGAGTGCTGAAAAACATATTTCTTTCCTTTGAAATCATTCTCGTTTGCCTGGTAATCGGTGTCCTTGGCTACCATTACAGTGCAGATATTCCCTGGCTGGATTCTTTTCATAATTCTTCGATGATATTAGCCGGGATGGGGCCTGTAGTTGAAGTAAAAACAACAATCGGCAAATGGTTTTCATCTTTATATGCTTTATTTGCAGGAGTCATCTTCATTACGAATATCGGAATTATATTGGCGCCGGTAGCTCACCGGCTCATCCACCGGCTGAACCTGGAAGATTAAGATCTTTACACTTTAATAAATAATTTGAACTCAGCAGCAACAAACAAACACCTGGTAAGAAAAACTGCAACACAGCTTGGCTTTGATTATTGCGGAATTGCTAAGTCTGCCCGCCTTGATGAGGATGCTCAACGTCTTGAAAGCTGGCTTTCCAACGGAATGCATGGCACTATGAAATACATGGAAAATCATTTTGAATTAAGAATAGATCCCGGAAAAATAGTAGCCGGCGCTAAATCGGTAATAACCCTTTTAAAAAATTATTACCCATCACAACAACAAAACGATGCAGCTCCGAAAATATCTAAATATGCATTCGGAAAAGACTACCATGATATTATCCGATCAACGCTGAACGAATTTCTAGGTATTCTCAGGTCAGATATCGGAGAAATCCAGGGAAGAGGATTTGTAGATTCTGCACCGGTATTAGAAAGGGCCTGGGCACAGCGCAGCGGCCTTGGATGGATCGGCAAAAACGGGAATATCATCACCACTCACTCAGGTTCATTTTTTTTTATTGCTACTTTAATCACAGATCTGGAACTGGAAGCGGATGATCCTTTTGCAAAAGACTTTTGTGGTACCTGCACAAGATGTATTGATGCTTGCCCAACCCATGCCCTCTTGCCCGGAAAAATTGTTGACGGAAGCAAATGTATTTCTTACTTCACTATCGAGTTAAAAGACCAGTTAATACCCGATGATATGAAAGGGAAATTTGAAGGCTGGATGTTTGGTTGTGATATATGCCAGGATGTTTGTCCCTGGAATCGTTTCAGTAAACCAACTACGGAGCCGGGGTTCATTCCCATTCCTGAAATACTTAATCTTTCCACACAGGAATGGGAATTAATGACCGAAGAAACCTTTAAAAATATATTTGGCAAATCAGCGCTGGCCCGATCCAAATGGAAGGGTATTCAAAGAAATCTGAAATTTTTAGCACCCCAATAATCAGAAATCATTGCTTTCCCGGACACCATTTAATGTTTCAACAAATAGTTCCCACACCTTTTTGGAATCGGGAAACTTATAATACTTATCAAAAAGTGATTTGACCTGAATCAGGTTTCTTCCAAATGAATAATAATACACGGCAAGATTCAATGCAAATGCTTTTCTCATTCCATCATCCTGATCAGATTCACTTTGCAATTTTTGATAAGGCTTTTCTTTTAGCTTGGCAAGATTATCAGTGATAGTGTTTTTTAATTCCTGATCCCCGGGTATTACCTCCAGCTTCCCTTTATTATATCTCAACAAAATAGCGCTTACCGGCTGTGGGGCTGTTTCCGAAGAATCCTGGTATTCACAGGCAAAGCAGGTAAAAAAATACCCGAATTGCTGGTAAAAATCATAAATAAATTCATTCTTATCATTAATACAAACATCACCGGCAAAGGTTTTTGCTGCATACTGGTATTTATTGGCACCTACATTCTTAAACACATAAAATTCATCGCAGCAATGAGCACCACCGGTATAATTATATATGATTAATTCTTTTTTACCATCACGATCCAGGTCGGCGAGTCCTTTATAACCATCATTGCCAAAGATTCCGCCGGAGCCAAATAAATAATCGGAACCGACATTCTTATAAAAATTCTTTAAAGAAATTGTCTTTTTATTTTTTAATACTAATAAAGTTTTGGCAGGTGATTGGACCGAATCACAGGTTGAAAAGAATTTTTCATAGCACTCTACGTATTCAATACTGGTGTCGGAATCCTGTTGCTGAAAAAGATATTTTGCCGAAGCGGGAACTGAAAGCAGAAAACAAATTGGAACTAAAAAGATAAACAGCGGTTTCATATGTAAGAATTTGAATTCTAAAAATACTATTTCGGAGATTAATATTCAAGGCTCTCTTACTTTCTAACAGAATATTATATTTAAGCTGATCTCAGAACAAAGCAGGCAACAACAAAAAAGGGCTGCTACAAGCAACCCTTTTTTAAATATAAAAACAAATTTAAAATGCAGGATCTGCAGGAGTATTGGGATTATTGTCCCTTTCCTGGAATGGATACGGCAACAGGTTTCTTTTCTTTTCTGAATCCGATCTTCCGAACCTCCTCATATCTTCTAACTTCAATCCCGACATATACAGCTCAATGCATCTGTGTTTGTAAATCTGATCTAATAGTTGTGCTTGAGTAAATGGTCCTACCAAAGCAGGCAGATTTGCGCCTACGCCATAAGGATCACTGCCGGGAACTTTCGTAACTATAAGATTCAACTGAGCTAAAGCGTTGACCAGGTCAGGTGTACCCTGGCGTGCATATGACTCTGCTTTAATCAAAATCATTTCACCGGGCAGATAAACCGGCCAGGGTGTAGTCGTTCCTGCACCAAATCCTAAAACTTTAGAATTATAAGAAGTGGTAGTATAAAACGCCAACCTGTTATCCGATGCATCAGGCTGAAGACCTACGGGTAATCCCAAAGTGGTATTATCTATAGCTGCAGTAACGTTGTTTGTAGATGTTACCGTTTCAAAAATCGGGTTTAGATTTACCGTTGTAAAGTTGAATGTTGACTTTACGGTAAGGCTTGCTGCATTGGCTTCTGTCATAGCCTGAGAATAATTTCCTGCAAAAAGTGAAAATCTTGCTTTTAAGGCATGCAATGTATTTACAATATTGATGCCGGCAGGAATATTAGCCAGGAAAGAAGCAGAGATTGCATTAGCATTGATTGCCGCTAAGGCATTATCAATAACAGTAATTGCTGCAGCAAAACCTTGTGCTCTGTCAATGAAATTCACATTTTTCCCTACCCCATCCGGAACTTTTTGCCAAAACATAGATAAATCTCCGATGGCAAGAGCTTTAAATATCGAAGCATATCCAATTAAACCGCTTGCATATCCTTTATCTGACAGGCCCTGTGCACCTGTAATTACATTATTAGCATCATAAATGATCTTGTTGCTCGATCTCCACAATCCGGCATCCAGTGTGTTTGTACCGTCCACAGATCCACCGCCTTGTTGTAATTGATATTCTCCGGTATTCCCCTGGTTCAGTACACTCATTTCAGATGTGAGCAGTCCATTTATATTAATCCTGTTATATAATGAACTGGCACGTCCGGCTGTATAGGCCAGTTGTAAACCATTGGCAACACCTGTCAATCCCTGGGGGGAGCTGAAAACCTGTTGATCAGTAGCCGCATTTGGATTGACATAATCTTTTTTACAGGAAGTCTGGAATACAAGCCCGATGGCCGATACTCCATAAAATGCTATATTGATTATTTGCTTTTTCATATTAATAGTTTTTGAGGTTAGAATTTAGCTGCGATTCCGATTTTGAAAGTCCGGGGAATCGGCACTGAGCCAAAATCAATACCCCGCAATATTGTACTTTGCCCTGCAGAATTCACTTCAGGATCATATCCTTTATAATTATCCCAGGAAATCAGGTTACGGCCACTAATATTTACCGACAAATCTTTAAAAAACTTAACCTTACCGAAATCATAACTTAAAGAAAGCTCCCTGAGTTTAACAAAAGCTCCATTGTCAATACGCCATTGTTCAACCTGGTACACACCAAGAATATAACCTCTTGGCACCTGGCCTAAATCTTCCTGTTCTGCTACTAACCCGTTTCCTACTCCCTGGCGGGTTCTGAAGTCAGCATTGAAAACATTCAGTCCCTGCACAGCATCAAATTGCAGATGAAGTCCAAATTTTTTAAAAGTAACATCATTGGTCAATGTGGCTGTATACTTTGGATTAGGATCACCGATTACTTTTCTCAAAGTAGTACCGGTGGGTAATCCATTTCCATCACGTTGAGGTGTATAAGCTAAAGGTCCGTTTTGTGTTCCTTTTTCTATTTGTGGAATCCCGGCACTGTTCTTTACAAGGTTGCCATTGGGATCTACTGCAAAGAAAGTTCCATAGAATATACCGGCAGGATAGCCTTGCAGTAATGAAACAGGAGCACCTGCATTAGTACTCAATAATATCAAAGCAGATCCGACATTCAGGATTTTATTTCTATTGTGATTATAAATAAGTGTTACATCCCATTGCAAATCCTTTTTACTTACAGGAGATCCTGTTAATAATATTTCATAACCTCTGTTTTGCAATGAGCCTAAATTATCCAACAGGCTTGAAAAACCGTTTGTAGGAGCGATGGTACGTGTGTACAGCATATCTGTAACTTTTTTGTTGTACCAGTTAAATGTCAGGCTGATTCTGTCTTTCAGAAATGACATATCAGTTCCAATCTCAAGTTCTCCTTGTCTTTCGGGTTTTACATTTGTATTGGCTAATATAGAACTGGAGTTAAGAGCAGTTCTGCTCAGGTAGGAATTAGAAGTATAAGTATTGAAGCGGGAATAAGCACCTATACCTGTCAGATTTCCGGATTGGCCGTAAGCTGCACGTATTTTGAATGTATTCCACCAATCCATCCTGTCTTTCCAGAAATCGGTTTCCGATATCAGGTAACTTCCACTTGCTTTGTAATAGATCTGGTTCCTTTCATTTTCGCCGAATACAGAAGAGCCGTCACGACGGATAGCCCCGGTAATGAATAACTGGTTCCTATACTTAAAATTTTGCTGCAGATATTCACCGGTAACAGATATTTCACTCCTGTCATCTACAGAAGGAAGTAATGTACTGGCTCCATTCACGGTCTCAACAAATGGCGCCATGCCACGACCCTGCAACAGGGAATATGAATTTTTCTGATACTGTACCGAATAACCCAACTGTGTGGTAGAAGCCCAATCATCGGTAATATTAAATTGATAGGTGCCGCTCAATTCATTATTGATCTGGAAAAAATAATTGTTACCGGTACTGGCATATCCATTCAAGGTTGGATCTAAAGATGCTGCACCTCCAAAGAAAGCGGTATTAACATTATAAGCAAATGGAGGCATATAGGTGGTTCCATTCTGAGCATAATTATCTATTCCTAAAACGTAGTCAAAAGTCAAGCCTTTCATTGGCTTCAGTTTGGCTCCCAGGTTGGCAATAATGCGATTCGTTACCTCTTTTTGTTTGAAATCTTCAATAACGGAAACAGGATTCACACGACCCCTCTCACCAACTGCCTGGATATTTCCTAATGGATCCCGTTGCCAGATATTATGAAAATTTCCCAAAATTGTCACTGAGTTCATAGGAGAAAAGAATGAATTGCCATCTGGCTTTTCATTAGAGGACGTATTGATATAATTCAATCCAAGATTAACACTGATCCAGCGGTTTAAAGTTTGATCAATGTTTGCCCGGAAACTATAGCGTTGTGCATCTGTATTTCTTACTATCCCCTGGTTATAAAAATAAGAACCCGATACATAGTATTTTGTTTTATCCGTTCCCCCGCTTACCGATACATTATTATCTGTACCTAACCCGGTATGGAAAATATAATCCTGGTAATCGTAACGTGTAACGGCAGTGGTATTGGTTAACAAACCACCTCCTACAGCAGTGATAATATCCTGAGTGAAAGCTCCGGGTCCGTCAGTCGGGCCTCCGAATTTAGTGGGAGCTTCATTCACGCCAATCTTCTTTCTTAAATTATTTACCAGGAAGCCTGTAGAGAAATTTATAACAGGTGCCCCTGATATGCCTTTCTTTGTAAATATTTGGATAACGCCGGCATTAGCTCTGGATCCATAAATTGCAGCTGCTGCAGCTCCATTCAGAACTTCAATATGATCAATATCAGCAGGGTTAATATCTGCAAGCCTGTTTTGACCAATTGTACCAACAAAATTACTTCCATCATAACCGCTCTGGGTATTAGTAACTCTGTTGGTTGCATTGTTAACGATTACACCATCTACAATATATAAAGGATCAGACGAAGATAAAATAGAACTGATACCTCTCAGTCTTACTGAAAATCCACCCGCAGGATCACCATTATTTTGTATAATCTGTGCTCCGGCAGTTTTTCCCTGTAATGCGGACAAGACATTTGAAGTGGCTCCCTTGGTTAATTGATCTGCTTTTACAGTACTGATATAACTTCCCAATTGTTTACGGGTTGTTCCCAACGACACCCCGGTTAAAATCACTTCATCCATATTCAACGCATCAATAGCCAGCTGGGCATTGGATGTATAAGATGCAGCATTTCCTATCTGAAGCGTTTGTGATTGTGATTTAAAACCGACTCCTGAAAAATCAAGAGAATAAGAGCCGGGTCGAAGATTAGCCTGTATTGAATAATCCCCGTTTGCATCCGTGACTGATCCGGTTGTGGTATTGCGGACTGTAACAGAAATAGAAGCTAACCCCTTACCGTCAGGCCCTGTTACTTTACCGCTGATGTGTACCTGCGCAAGACTAAAAAAAGTACATAGCTGCAGGACCAGGACGACAAAAACGCTTTTACATTTTATACATCCCGTCTGTTTAATTTTTCTCATTTTGCAGTTTTTAAGATTAATAAAAAAAATATCTAGTGCTTTTTCTGAATTCAGTGTTTTACAAGTTCTCCACTCATTAACAATACATCATAATATAAAAGGACATTTTAAGTTCAGCATTATCAAATATTGTTCTGAAGGAAAAAATGTTCTTTAAATATTCAATACATATAATTGTTGTAATTTGTTTTCAAGGTCATTCGAATTGTTCGCAATTTAAATACAATTCAAAATAAATCAAGCGAATTAACGCAAAAAAAAGCAATAATTAATACCGTAGCTCGCAAAAAGCTGCAAATATTATAAATAAAAACAACGTATTAATTATCACTGTTCTGTGTTGCTATTTCTTAATTGATGTAGATTTTATTTTGTTTCCAGCTCATTTCTCAGACGAAGCAGGCCTGCATCCATTTGCGAGCCATAATATTTATCATAAGCAAGTGCAGAAAACTTTTGCCAGGGATACCATTTTAAATGAAAATCCATATACCATTGAAGAGTGACATTTTCCAGATTATTTTCAGGATATACTCTCCATGTTAATATTATCTTTTCTTTATTGTTCCCCCTTTCGATTAATGCCACTACTTCATTATCTCTTATATCACTTATTAAAAGAGAGTAATCAGGCCGGCTATGAAACAGTAATCCATTCACAATTCCCGAATCAGATAAAAAAGAAACTGAATCAGCACCGGGATACCATTTTTTCCACTTTACCGGATCTTTCAACTGTAGCATTACCGCTTCTTTGTTTGCCTGGATCCGAACAGTTCTTGAGATTCTGATATTGGAAGGAATTATAAAAGAAAGGGCTGTAATCACCAATACTAAAATTACCAGACTTACTACAAGAAGTTTTATGATACGCACAACAATGAATTAAAAATTTATGAATACTATTCCCATCTGAAAACACGGATAGCTATTACATAGGTTACCACAGCCCAGATTCCCATGATTCCGATCTGCTTCCAGCAATCAGTAAGATGTGCACCTTCAAATGAAATTTCACGTACCGCATCATTAAATTGAGTGAGCGGCAATGCTTCACAAAAGGGATGCATCCATTTTGGAAAGACATCGATAGAGAAAAACGTTCCTGATAAAATAATTTGGGGAAACCCAAAAAGATTTATCAGCAGCGGAATAGAAGTATCTGTTTTTACAATACTGCTGAATATCAAACCCACACCCATTAAAATAAAGAGCATATAAATACTCATTATGACCATTTCCAAAAAAGTGTCAAACCCGTTCAACAATGTAAAATTCAAAAAAAAGTGTCCGAATAAAATAAGAACGATCACATTGATTAACTGAAAAAACAAGCGGCTGGCACCAATGCCCAGCAATATATTAATTCTGTTTACCGGGGAAGCATAAAACCGCTTTAGCACTAAAGTTTCCCTTAAGTTGTAAAATGTAAAAGCTATTCCAAACAATGTTGAAAATAAAACTGAAAATCCTAATTGTCCCGGCAGAATAAAATCAATAGAATGGTAAGGCCTCACCTCGTAAATGCGGGGAACAATCTGAAAGTGATTGAACTGGGATCCTGCCAACTGTCTTTCCATCCTGAAAGAAAGATTATCGAAAGTCTGTTTCAAAGCTGCAATTGCATTGCCGCTTGCCGTTGTGGAAGTATAATGAATAATGTAATGCGGCTGACCCGCAGAATCTATAAATTGTTTAAGTTCTACTTTTGCATCCAGGCTGCCCTTTTCGAGATCCTCCCTCATTTTCGCAGTATCGATGTCTCCTTTTGCAGTTTGATAAGATACCACTTTTATAAGCGGGTTATGAATAAGGCTATCATATAAAGAGGTGGTTGTGTCTGTTCCCGGTAAAAATGCAATTTTACTTCGGCCCGGAATACCTTCTCCAAATGAACCAAATACCAATATGAAAACAATTGGAAACAGAATACTGAAAACAATTGCGCTGGGATTCCGAAAGATAGCCCTGAAGCTGGCTTTTGTAATTGCCCACAACGCCTTTCGCTGGCTATATTGTTCTGCCATTAAAATACATTGATGTGCAAATGTATTATTTAGAAAACGAAAACCATAAATGATCTCCATGCAAAAAAATAAGATATTTGAGTTTTGGCGATTGTATATTTATGAATAAAGCATATTTACTTTCCGGAACTAACCAGGGCAACCGTTCTGAAAACTTGAAAACTGCGAAAAGATTGATCAGGAAAGAATGTGGCATTATAAAAAAGGAATCATCAGTTTATGAAACAGCTGCCTGGGGCAAGACAGATCAGCCTTCCTTTCTAAACCAGGCTCTCGAAATTTTCACTCCCCTAAATGCAGAAGAACTCCTGCAATGTATTTTGGAAATTGAAAAAAGAATGGGGAGAATACGAAAAGAAAAATATGGTGCCCGGATTATTGATATAGACATACTATTTTATAATTACGAAATTATAAATCTTCCTGAATTAAAAATTCCGCATCCTGAAATTCAAAATAGAAAGTTTGCACTTATTCCCCTGGCTGAAATTGCACCTGGGTTGATGCACCCGGTATTAAACAAATCAATCAGGGAAATTTTATCAGGTTGTCCTGATCCATTAGCAGTAAAAAAGTATTCCTGAATTTTTCCACAAAACACAATTTTACCCGGCTTCTAAGAGTCATTTCAATTACTTTGCACCCATAGAAATTCTGACCTGTTGGCTTCAGTTATTTAGTACTTGTTTTAATGAAATATCATTTTATCACCATAGAAGGGAATATAGGAGCCGGAAAAACCACTTTAGCTCATCTGCTTTCCAAACATTATAATGCCCGTCTCATACTTGAAGAATTTGCTGACAACCCTTTCCTTGCAAAATTTTATGAAAACCCGGGGCAGTACGCCTTTCCGCTAGAGCTCTTTTTCATGGCAGAACGTTATAAGCAATTAAAAGAGTTTTTACAGCAAAAAGATTTGTTTCAGAGCCTCACTATTTCCGACTACCTTTTTACAAAATGCCTGCTTTTTGCAAAAGTGAATTTACCTGAAGACGAGTTCCGGCTCTATCAACGGCTATTTGAAATCATTCACCAGCAATTGATTCAACCAGACATATTAATTTACCTACATGCACCGGTTCAAAAGCTCCAGGTGAATATTAAAAAACGCAAACGTCCCTATGAACAAAATATTCCCGACAAATATTTATTCAACCTCCAGGAAACCTATACACACTATATCAAGCAGCATAATATAAAAACTTTGTTTGTTGATGCCAGTAATGCCGATTTTCTGGGCAATGAAAAACATTTACAGGTCATCTATGAAGCATTGGAAAAGGAATATGAAAACAAGCAATACTATATCACTTTGCCCTGATTAAACACTACAGCAATACTGATATATCTTCTTTATTTTTGCATCTAACAGGACTATCGTTCCTCCTCTATGAGTCCAGACTCCGATCAAAACCACGACCCATTTGTTTCCATCCGGATTACAGAATTCCGCAATCTGATGACAGGTCGCTTTCTTTTTGTAATGGCGTTAAGAATGCTGAGTACATCCATAGGATGGTGGATTTATGAATTGACTCATGATCCGTTTTCCATCGGCTTACTGGGCCTGGCAGAAATTGTTCCGGCACTTTCCTTTGCCTTGTATGCAGGTCATGTCATTGATCTCAGCGATAAAAAGAAAATATTGCTGAAAGGTGTTTTCTTTTATCTCTGTTGTGCTCTTCTGCTCTTTCTTCTATCAGGCAATTATACCAGCCGTCATTTAGGAACCCATTGGATTGTCCTGGGTATCTATGCCGTAATCTTTTGCAGTGGTATTGTAAGAGCTTTTGCCGGTCCCACCTTTGCTGTACTATTAGCTTATATCGTCCCTAAAGAAACTTTACAAAACGCAACTACCTGGAACCAGGGTACCTGGCTTTCAGCTTCGGTATCGGGGCATGCTGCCGGTGGATTTCTGATTGCTTTATTTGGTATTTCCGGATCATTAACCGCAGTATGTATTCTCATGATTTCAGCCATGACGGTATTATCATTGATAAAATCAAAGAAACCCATCGTCAATAACAATGATAAAAAAACATGGGAAAGCGTTAAAGAAGGTTTGCGTTTCGTATTTAAAACAAAAGTGATCCTGGGTGCAATAACATTGGATCTCTTTGCTGTTCTTTTTGGCGGAGCTGTAGCAATGGTTCCGGTATACGCCTCAGATATTCTGAAAGTCGGGCCACAGGGTTTCGGCTGGCTGAATGCAGCATCTGATATTGGCGCCATTTGCATCGTAATTCTATTGACATTAGCTCCACTTAAAAGGGGGCAGGGAAGAAAACTGTTAGTTGCTGTAGCCGGCTTTGGCTGCTGTATCATTCTCTTCGCTTATTCAAAATGGTTTTGGCTTTCGTTTGCTGCTCTTCTGATTAGCGGAATGCTGGATGGAATCAGCCTGGTGATACGGGGAACCATCCTGCAATTGAAAACGCCAATGGAATTGCGGGGCAGAGTAATGTCAGTTAATTCCATGTTTATCAACTCAAGCAATGAATTGGGGCAGTTTGAAAGCGGACTTGCTGCAAAGCTAATGGGTGTAGTACCTTCAGTTGTCTTTGGAGGATGCATGACACTGTTTATAGTAATTGCCACCTGGATAAAAGCGCCGGGATTACGTAAATTCGAGTATTAAACTTCAACAGGAAAATACTTTTTCCCGTTTTAATTAATTGTTTATTTAAAACTCAACCATATGAATCGCCGGTCATTTCTTCAAAATTCATCGTTGGTACTGGGAGCTTTAACAATATCCCGTCAGAATGTTTTGTCATCACTATTTGATCCCACCTGGAAGATCACAATGCTTCGCAACAATGTCGGTATTTTTACCGAACGGGGAGGCACCATTGCTTTTATGTTATACAAAAAAGGAATGGTGGTGGTAGATGCACAATTTCCCGATACATCACAACACCTGATTGATGAATTAAAGAAAAAATCAGATGAACCATTTGTCAAACTAATAAACACACACCATCATTCGGATCATACGGCCGGTAATATTTCATTTAAAGGAATTACAGAGCATGTATTGGCTCATGAAAATTCGCTGAAGAATCAGAAACGGGTTGCAGCGGCACAAAAAAGCGAAGACAAACAATTATTCCCCGACCAGACTTTTAGTGATACCTGGTGCGAGAAATTCGGAAGAGAAAAGATATGTATCTATTACTTTGGACAGGGCCATACGGACGGAGATGCCATGATACATTTTGAACAGGCAAACATCGTACATATGGGAGATCTCGTATTTAATCGTCGCCATCCGTTTGTTGATCGTAGTGCAGGCGCCAATATGAGAAGCTGGATAGAAGTACTAAATAAAGCAGTAAATAAGTTTGACAAAAACACAGTTTATGTATACGGCCATGCATTAAACGGATATGAAGTGACAGGAAAGGCAGAGGATCTTAAAAAATTTGGTAACTACCTGGAACAGGTACTGCAATTTGCAGGGAGTGAAATCAAAGCCGGTAAGACGAAAGAAGAATTTTTAAAAAATACTGAAATCCCGGGCAATACAGAATGGAAAGGCGATGGCATTCAACGGCCCTTACAGGCAGCTTATGAAGAACTGACAACGAATTAACTCCTATATAACTGGATTCTTATTATAAGCCTATTGTCAGTCTTGCATCAAAAGTTATACGCCGCTGAGAAAGAATTTTCAATTTCTTTATCCAGGGGTGTACCGAGTTAATTAAGAAATTATTTTCTTCCGGCATTAACACGCTGGGGACCGATAACAGCAAATTACTTTTGCTTCTCAAAAATCTGTCTCCTAATCTTTTTGTAACAGGGCGGGTATCCGGGGCATCCCAACCGGGAGTAAGTTTGTTTTTATCTAATTCCTCAACCGGAATGCTATCAGGAATTGTCAATGTAAGAAGTATGTAATTTTTCAGATTCAACATTTTCGCCGGGGTATGCGCCAGTGTTTCCAGCAAAGCTAAAGAACGGGAGGCTGATGCATATAAGGCAAATAAACCTTCACTGTTCCACCGTCCGCCAAAGATTCTTGCACCGTTACCGGAAAGATCTTCTGCAAACTTTTCCTGGGAAATACGATATAATTCCATAAACTATGAATAGACACCCTGCTCAAGACGGCCCAGTATTTTAGTAATCATCTGTATACCAAAAGAAGTATCTAAATAATCAAGCGGAGATTTATTATCGAGCATAATTAACGGGCTCTGCAGCCATTCAATAAATCCTTGCTTACTGCCAATTACTTCAATTCCCCTTTGAGCAAAGGCAGCCAGCTCAAGAACTTTCTCGGTCTTTAAAGTATCCAGTAGTTCTTCTTCATGTTTGCGTTGAATATTCCGGTGCGATGTATGCAACAACCTGCTCATAGTTTCCATTGAAATGCCTAAATACCCAGCCAGCGATTTTAATGTAGATTTTTTAATACCCTCCCGGGTCAGGCTAATCAGATCAAAATCTCCGGCTATTACCTTTCTCATGCTTTTATTTCCACCAAGAATTACACGGAGTGATTCGTATTGTATAGCAGCTTCTTCCAGATTTAATTTTGGTTCTCCTGCTCCTTTATAATCGCTTGTTTTATTTATCCCTTTTTTCATTATTTCAAAGGTATGACAATTTGGTCATATTCTATCCATTTTGTCGTCCTAAATTTTTTCAATCTTTTCCAATACAAAGAAAACAATCGGGCAAAAGGTGGAATTTTTTAAAGTCAACGGAATTCGTTTGATAAAAACATCTTCATCTGTATAAGGGAAGCGATGGCAATCTGAAGGCCTTTGGTCATAAATACTGCAATGATTATCAATCCCCAGAAAAGGACAGGGCTTTGTATTCGTTACAAAATCCCCGTCTTCATCTACAACCAGAAATTTTTCAATAAAATCGCTTTCTCTCATTCGCAAATGCTTACTGATACGTTTAATATCCGGTGTTTTGAACCGGGGAGAATAGTTTTTACAACAATTAGCACATTGAAGGCAATCAATTTTTGAAAAAGCATCCTCATGCAAGCCGGGCAATTGCTTCAACACTTTGTTTTTATCGGCCTTTTGAAGGAATTTTTTATAAACTTTTTGTTTCCCGGCTGAAAGCTGCTGCCAGTTATGAGGTAAATTATCAATTTTCATCTTTTCTTTTTCATCTCAAAAATGAACAGCAAATTTCGCTATAATCCATAATTCCCGGATAGAAATATTGCATTTTATACCGGCTTAACACTTAACCGGGAATCCCGTTCGGGCTATATCACTAAAATTAATCATTATGAAGCCTTCCTCCCCTTTTTGGACAGCTTTACAGGTCAACTATAACTTTTCCACGCTTATTCAACTTACTTTTTTTCTGCATTCCACTCCATAACTTTGCCGCAAATTTTTAACAGGTCTTATAAAGACTATAAGGAATTACTACTATGAACTTATTTGAAGAACAGAAAAATGAATTCATTTCCCGGCATCTCGGGCCCAATGAAGCTGAAACAAAAGAAATCTTAAATACGATAGGTGTAAGCACTATTGATGAGCTGATAGACCGGACTGTTCCTGCTACTATCCGAATGAAAGATTCATTGGAGCTTCCGGTTATCATGAACGAGAGCGAATATTTAAATCATATTCATGAAACAGGACTCAAAAATGAAATTTTTAAAAACTATATCGGCCAGGGATATTATGACACAATAACCCCTTCAGTTATCCTGAGAAACATTTTTGAAAACCCGGGATGGTACACCCAATACACACCTTACCAGGCAGAAATTTCACAAGGCCGCTTAGAAAGTCTTTTGAATTTCCAAACCATGGTAAGTGATCTTACCGGGTTGCCCATCACCAATGCTTCTTTGCTGGATGAGGCCACCGCTGCTGCAGAAGCCATGGCTATGTTTTTTACTATGCTGAACAAAGATCATGAACATATCAGCCGTCCGAAGTTTTTTGTAGATAAAGAAATTTTTCCGCAAACAACCGATGTCCTGATTACCAGGGCTGTCCCGTTGGGAATCGAAATCGTATTGGGAGATTATCGCTCCTCAACTATTGATTCATCTTATTTTGGCGCAATCGTTCAATATCCTAACAACAAGGGAGCTATCACTGATTATCGTGATTTTATACAAAAAGTTCATGCGGTGGATGCCTACATTGTAATGGCAACAGATCTCCTGGCCCTGACCCTGATCACGCCTCCCGGCGAACTGGGAGCAGACTGTGCTGTGGGCTCAGCTCAGCGATTCGGAGTTCCCTTAGGATATGGTGGACCACATGCAGCTTTTTTCTCGGCAAAGGATGAATTCAAAAGAAATATACCCGGTCGCATTATCGGAGTCAGTATTGATTCACAGAATAACCGGGCACTGAGAATGGCATTACAAACAAGAGAACAGCACATTAAAAGAGAAAAAGCCACTTCCAATATTTGTACAGCCCAGGCGTTGTTGGCTAATATGGCCGCTATGTATGCCGTCTATCACGGACCTGATGGATTAAGAAAAATTGCAGCAAGAATTGCATTGTTAACTCAAACGGTGGCCGAAGCAATTGAATCCAGGGGATTCAATCTTTCAGCAGACCAGTTTTTTGATACTATAACTGTCAACGTAGATAATATAGACGAGTTTAAAGAAAAAGCTGAAAAGCAAAAAATCAATTTACGTTATATTGACAACACCCATATTGGAATCTCACTTGATGAAACTACAAGAATTGAAGACCTCTATGATTTGATAAATTGTTTTGAAAATGATAGTAACCCGGTGGCATTCGACATCCGGGATGATGCCGAACTTCATCACATTCCCCATACATTAACCCGCAGGTCTGATTTTCTCCTGCATCCCGTTTTTAATTCGCATCATAGCGAAACAAAAATGATGCGTTATATTAAAATGCTGGAAAATAAAGATCTCTCTCTGAACACTTCAATGATCTCACTGGGAAGCTGTACAATGAAGTTGAATGCGGCAAGTGAGATGATGGCTCTAAGCTGGGATCATTGGAGTAAAATTCATCCCTTTGCTCCCGCCACTCAAACAGAAGGATACCGGCTTCTCATTGATAATCTCAGTGAATACTTGTGTAAAATCACAGCGCTGGATGCCTGTAGCTTACAACCCAACAGTGGCGCCCAGGGTGAGTACAGCGGTTTGCTGACTATCCGGAATTTTCATATGTCCAATAATGAAGAACATCGTAATGTAATGCTGATCCCCATTTCAGCTCACGGTACTAACCCTGCAAGTGCTGTTATGGCCGGAATGAAAGTAGTAGTGGTTAAGGCATTGGATAATGGTTATATTGATTTGAATGATCTGAAAACAAAGGCATCTCAATTTGCAAGTGAACTGGCCGGAATCATGATAACTTATCCCAGCACTTATGGCATTTATGAGGAAACAGTAAAAGAAATTACAGAAATCATTCATCATTTTGGCGGACAGGTTTATATGGATGGCGCCAATATGAATGCACAGGTAGGACTAACAGCTCCGGGGTTGATTGGTGCAGATGTATGCCATCTGAATTTACATAAAACATTTGCTATTCCTCATGGCGGAGGCGGACCCGGTATGGGACCGATTTGTGTAAAAAAACATCTGGCAGAACATTTACCGGGCCATATCACAAATAAAAATAAGCAATCGAAAACCGGAACCGGTGCTGTTTCAGCAGCTCCTTTTGGTAGTGCCAGCATACTTCTTATCAGCTACGGATATATCAGAATGCTCGGTAATCAGGGTCTCAAAGCAGCCAGCGAATATGCTATTCTCAATGCCAATTATATGAGAACAAAATTGGAAAAGGATTTCGAAATTTTATATACCAATCATAATGGTGAATGTGCACATGAATTCATTGCAGACCTTCGTCCCTTTAAAAAATCAGCAGCTATTGAAGCAGAAGATGTGGCAAAACGTTTAATGGATTATGGTTTCCATGCACCCACTATGAGTTTTCCGGTTCCGGGAACTATAATGATTGAGCCAACAGAGAGTGAGGACAAATCAGAAATGGATCGCTTTTGCAATGCTTTATTAAATATCCGGAAAGAGATAGAAATGATTGAAAAAGGATCACTGGATTCAAAAAACAATCCTCTCAAAAATGCACCTCATACACAGCAAATGGTTTGCAACTCTCATTGGGATTATCCTTACAGCAGAGAACAGGCAGCTTTCCCGTTGCCATATATAAAGGAAAATAAATTCTGGCCTTCGGTGGCAAGGGTAAATAACACCTATGGAGATCGAAACCTGATCTGCACCTGTGAACCGGTGAGCAGTTATATGGAACAGGAATCCTGAATATCCTCAATAATTTTTCAGCCAACCTTTGATGGCAGAATCCTGTTGAGCCGGACTCAATCTCTTGTACTGGTATAATGCATTTTCCCAATCTCCATATACCGGGTTGGGAAGTATAATATACCTGCTCCCAAACTTTGCAGCTTGTCGTTGTACATTCTCCAATCGTTGTTCCACTGTCTTACTATCCCATAAGGAAGAAAAATCAGAAAGATTGTCACCTATTAATAAAATGACATTGTAATCTTTCATTACCTGAAGACGGCGGGTTTCTTTACTGGATACTCCTTGTTTGAAAACCAGGTGTGCACTATCTGCAAAAGGGAAATTAAATTTTTGAAGATTCCTGAGAGTACCTACACGATCATTTTCATCCCGGTTTGTTATATAAAATGTCTCCACATTTTTTGAAGCAGCATATTTCAAAAACGACAGTGCGCCGGGAACTGTATCAGCAGCTGCCATTGCAGTCCATTGAGCCCATTCCTTGGGGTCAAATCCCTTTCCCTGCAAATCATGATGTACCTCATCTGCACTATTATCCAATATCGTTTCATCAATATCAGTTATAATGGCCTTAGGTTTCGAAGAAGAGACGGCTACCCACTCATCTAATCGAAGCCGGGCAATATTGTAAGCCTGTAAACAGGAAGCCTGATATTCCGCAGAACGTTGCATATACGCCACTGCAAATAACTTTCCGGTAACGGCCAGATTTGAAGGTTCATTATTCCGGCTTACGATTGCTTTTTGTGAAGTATGACAGGACAATAAGAAGGCTGATATCAGAAAGAGAAATTCAATCTTTTTCATGCTATAAAATTTGAATATGCAAACATAAAGCAACTCTGCGGAACCCGGAATGCTGAGTTATTAAACAAACCATTAACCTGCACCGGTTTGTCCAACCTACAAAATCACGAAAATCCTGATCAGTAAATGAAACCGGAGCCGGATATAAATGACCCCTTGTCTATCATTCCTTATTTTATCTTAATTTCGGCCAAAATTTTTTATTCTGCATGGCTGAAGTGATATTAATGCCCCGACTGAGCGACACGATGACCGAAGGTGTGATTGCCGAATGGCATAAAAAAATTGGTGACCCCGTAAAAAAGGGGGAAGTACTTGCCGAAGTGGAAACCGACAAGGCAACCATGGAGCTGGAAAGCTATAAAGAAGGTACACTATTATATATTGGAAAAGAAAAAGGTGGCAAATTGCAAGTAAATGACCTGCTGGCTATCATTGGTAAAAAAGGAGAAGATATCACTTCATTAATCAGTGGCCAAGGAAAAGAACCAGGTAAAAAGAAAGAAGAACCTTCAAAACAAACTACAACTGAAGTAAAACAGCAATCTTCTGCTACCCAACAGGCAGCCTCATCAGTGATGGATATATCAAAAATTGAGGAAGTTGTACTGATGCCAAGACTAAGTGATACCATGACTGAAGGTGTTATTGCCGGCTGGCATAAAAACGTTGGTGATAATGTCAAAAAGGGAGATATCCTCGCAGAGATAGAAACAGATAAAGCAACCATGGACCTGGAGAGTTATAAAACCGGGAAACTATTATACATAGGTGCAAAAAAGGGAGAAAAGATAGAGGTAAACGGGCTGCTATGCATAATTGGGCAAGAAGGAAAAGTAGATGTAAATGCAATCGTAGCTGCAGCAAAAACCGGAACCAGTGCTATTCCTGCAACATCAACTCCCCCACCACTATCAAATCAGGAGCCATCTCAGCAGGTTATCGTCAATCAGCAATATGATTCAGGTATAAAACATCAGGCCACTGAAAATGGTCGTCTTAAAGCCTCACCCCTCGCTAAAAAACTGGCAAAGGAAAAAGGTATTGATCTGAATAAAATTCATGGTTCCGGTGACAGTGGGAGAATAATTAAAGCTGACGTTGATAATTTTAAAGAAAGCGGATCAGGAAGCCAGTCAACAATAACAAAACCGTCAACGGTTCCTCAATTTGTGGCTACAGATACAGAAGGTTATACTGATATTCCGAATTCTCAGATGCGGGGAGTTATTGCAAAAAGGCTTGCTGAAAGCAAATTCTCTGCTCCTCACTTTTATCTTACCATGGAGATCAATATGGATAATGCAATCTCCACCAGAAGCCAGTTGAATGAAGTAAGTCCTGCAAAAATCAGCTTTAATGATATGGTAGTGAAAGCTGTTGCACTGGCTTTGCGTCAACATCCTGCAGTCAATTCATCCTGGTTAGGTGACAAAATCAGGCGCTACCATCATATCCATATCGGCATTGCAGTTGCAATTGAAGACGGGCTAATTGTGCCCGTGGTCCGCTTTGCAGATCAGAAATCATTACCTCAAATAGCTGCAGAAAGCAAAGAATTGAGTGGAAGAGCCAGAACAAAAAAATTACAACCTAATGAATTTACAGGCAATACATTCACCATCTCAAACCTGGGAATGATGGATATTGACGAATTCACTGCCATTATCAATCCACCGGATAGTTGTATCATGGCTGTAGGAAAGATTAAAGAAACGGTCGTTAAAAAACCGGAAGGCTTCGGTATCAGCAATTTTATGAAAGTCACAATGAGTTGTGATCACCGTAGCGTGGATGGAGCTTCCGGAGCTGCTTTCCTGCAAACATTTAAGAAATATCTTGAAAATCCGGCAACCCTGCTTTTATAAAACACACCTAAAAGCTCAACTCGTTCTAGTCAATTCCGAAAATCATCCTGCAGGATTCAACTTTTTTAGTGAACAGGAGTCAATAATCTGAATTGCAACTTCTGTTGTATTCGAGACAACCGAAGCAACCGGAAAGGCCGATGCTATGATAAAAATTAAATCTTCTGATTAATTATCAAAAGAATAATTTTGAGAAATTATTTCATAGAAATTTACAAAATACTTCATACTATAAACTTAAAATATCCGTTCAAAGCATGAATATGAAGACGTTCGGGATTTATTTTTACTTTTCTTTCCTGTCTCTATCCATATCTTCAGTTAAAGCCCAGAATTACCAGGCTATTAACGGATCATCGTATGCAGGTAGTTTAAGTCCTGCCAATAATCCATCTTCTATTGTATATGTACCTTATAACTGGGATCTCACTTTATTTGCTGTACAAAGCAAGGAAGCAACCAATGCAGTTAAAATAAAGAACTATTCATTGTTAGGCAAATCAAAGAATGCTGTTTTTGATTTTAAAAATGGAACATTTAAAAGAATAGCATTCAGTGATCAGAATATTCACCTGTTAAATGCCCGTATCATGCTTAGCCCCAAATCGGCATTTGCATTCGGTGTAAATTTCCGTGCTTATGAATACCTGAAAACCGGTAGCTATTCCTGGGATGACAGTCTAAAATCGCTTAATGAATTTGTATCAGCTAACTTTCCTAACACTCCTCTTTCAGGAAAGGCAATTGGAGCCGGATGGGCAGAAGTCTATGGCACCTACGCTCAGACTATTAAAGATGATGGGGACAGGATTCTTAATGCCGGAGTAACTTTTAAAATTATTCGTGGATTAGCCAGCGGCTACGCTATTGCTCAGGATATCAACTATGTCCCCAATACCGGTACTAACGGAGCCAATTATTTATTGACAACCGGAACCCTTCAATACGGATATTCTTCCAACCTGGATGATGTAGATAATAACTCAGGCATCAGGAATAATGTAAGAAATTTTATGAAAAGAACATTTTCCAGTTTAAGTTTTGATGCCGGAATAGAATACATTCTCCTTTCGGGAACAGATAACGATTATGATTACGATACCAAAATAGGTATTTCGCTTAAGGATATCGGTCGCATTCATTTCAGGCATGGCGATAAAAGCCGTTGGGCCGCTGCCGGAAAAAATAATATCACAGATTCGTTATTGCACATAAAATTTCAAAATACAAACTCATTAAATTATTTCAACGATAGCCTGGCATCCGTAGCAAATACAATATCATCACCCGGTGCTGATTTTTATATTACACAACCTGCCCGGCTGATTGTAAATGTTGACCGGCATATCAGCGGCAACTATTTTCTGAATGGCGAGCTTACGATTCCTGTTAATTCGGCAATAAACAAGAAGTTGCTGCTGAAACAAATGAATCTCATCGCTATTACGCCCCGATGGGAAAACAGAACTTTCGGTGTGTATTTACCTGTTCAGTTTAACCAGGCAAAACAATTCTGGATCGGGGGAGCATTTAAAGCAGGACCGGTCTTACTGGGAATTCATAACTGGGCTAATCTTTTTTCAAAAAATTCAATGCAAAACGGCGGTATTTATCTTGCAGTAACGATTCGCCCCGGATCATCGAATGATAAAACCAGCAGGTACAATAATGAAAAACTAAGCCGCAGGGAAATCAAGAGATTAAATTGTCCCAGCTTATAATCATATAATCCGAAACTGAGTCTTCTTTAATTTTATCTTAAATCATAATGCTACTAAAGCAAACCCTCATATTCCCAATCTCTTTCTGATCCTGCCCTATTGGACTTACTACTTTCCTAACTTTGCATCATGGCAGAAAATAAGAAAACACTTGTGCTTGGTGCATCCGATAATCCCTCCCGTTACAGTTATCTTGCAATTAAACGGCTGAGAAATTATGGACATTCCGTTGTTGCTATCGGGAAAAAACAAGCACATGTAGAAGATGTAAAAATCTCTATTGAAAAAATTCCAGAACCCGGTATCAATACTGTAACCTTATATCTCAACCCTGCTCACCAGCAGCAATACTATGACTACATTTTATCATTACATCCCGAAAGAATAATTTTTAATCCGGGTGCAGAAAATGAAGAACTATCTGAACTTGCAAAGAAGAACGGTATTCAGCCGCTGGAAGCCTGTACCCTGGTACTATTGAATACTGGTCAATATTGATTTACACTTATTGAAACGGAGATTTACGATCCGGCAAATATCAGTTTACTACATAGCACAGGTATTACTCCCCATTTGCGAATGAATTCATTTTCTATTTCTTGCATTTGCTGAAAATTTTCACAAATCTTGTTATTCCGTTCCTACCTGAAAACTGCAGAAGATAAAATCGGCTGCGATCATTACCCTATTTAAAAAACAATATCTGTTTATGAAAATCGTAAGTATCACCGTACTCAGTTTTCTTTTCATTTTTTCTGCTTTCCGGTCTTGGGGACAGAATGAAAAGATACCACTGAATGAACCGGACTATAACAAACCAAAAGTTTTCCAAAACCTTCCGGATACAATACCTGTAGAAGCTTCATCACTTGCAAGTCTTTTTTCATTGTCGAAAGGTCAAAAGGTGGCGCCGGATTTTTCAAATAAATCCGCAACAACCGGTTTCCAATTACGTGGAGAGGTTATATCTAAAAGCGATGATGTTCCCGCTAATACACAAGCCCGAACTGCCAATCCGGCCTCTATCAGTAGTATGATTTTAAAACTGAGTGATTATGCCGGATCTAACTTCACTCTTTCAAAAACCACCAATGCTGAAGGAAAAACAAATTACACAGGAAGAATTATCAACTTTAAAAGTGGTGATCTTTTTGTGCTCCAGAATATTGATGGAAAATTAATGCTAATAAAAAAGGATTATTATGCACTTGTAAACGAATGATTGTTGATGCTCATTGGAAAGCCCGTTTTTAATTCCGTATCCTATGCCCTTTGAAAACCATTTTTAAATCCGCCTTGTTATGAAAAACCCGATCCGCATTACCTTATTGCTGTTATTGCTTACAGGCTCCGCTTTTGTAAAAGCACAGGTACCATTGCTCAGCAGTTATCCCTCTGCATCTGCAGTTGTCTTTTTGGATTTTGACGGACAGACAGTAGAAAATACAAGCTGGAATGCCAATGGCCCGATTTACTGCGGTGCTTCCGAGGTGACCAATACACAGATTACTGAAATTTTTAATCGTGTATCGGAAGACTACCGCCCTTTTAATTTGAATATAACAACCGACTCAACTGTTTACTGGGCTGCACCAGCAGATACCAGGGTTAGAGTGATAATGACAGTGACTTCTTCCTGGTATGGTTTGGCCGGTGGAGTTTCATTTGTAGGATCCTTTACCTGGGGTGATAATACTCCGGCATTTGTTTTTACGGAATTATTAAAAAACAATACAAAAAACATAGCTGAAGCAACTTCCCATGAAGTGGGTCATTCCTTAGGTCTTTATCATCAATCCTCATATGATGCTAACTGTAATAAAATAACTGATTACAATGCCGGGCTGGGAACCGGAGAAATTGCCTGGGCGCCTATTATGGGAGTCGGGTACTCAAAAAATTTCACTCTGTGGAATAACGGGCCAAATTCTTTTGGCTGTACTAATTTGCAAAGTGATCTTGATCTAATAACTACCGGAAATGGATTTTCATACAGAACAGATGATTACAGCAGTAGCCTTGCTTCCGCTTATCCTGTTACATTTCAAAATAATCAGTTCGACATAAATGGCATCATTGAGCGCAATACTGATCAGGACATGTTCCAATTCACTTTACCTTCTTTCGGCGAATTCAAACTAAATGCCATTCCATTTAATGTAGGTTCCGGTGATGCCGGATCCAATATTGATTTGCAGATATCATTATACGATTATTCGAAAACACTTTTAAAAGTTTATAACCCCGGAACCCTGCTCCGATCAATTATTGATACTGTACTTGGAACCGGAGATTATTATTTGACAATTGAAGGAAAAGGAAACATATATGCTCCCAACTATGCCAGCCTGGGTTCTTATTCATTAAACGGAACTTTTGCAGCTAATTCGCCCTTAGCTTTGAGGAAACTCGAACTGCAGGGGTCAATAAAAAATGAAAAACATGAACTGAACTGGACGATTGATGCTGATGAAAATGTTACATCACAAATATTGGAAATCTCAACAGATGGCATTCAATTTTCACCCTTAACCCAGCCTGACAACACGGCAAGATATTATAATTATTTCCCACTCAGCAGTGGCAATATTCAATACCGCTTAAATGTAACTTTTGATAACGGCCGTCAATACTATTCCAATATCGTTACCCTCAAATCTAATGAGAACATCTTAAGACCCCGGTTGGCAGGCAACCTAATCACTTCTTCAATCGTCACTGTCAACAGCCCGGGCAATTTTAATTATATGATTATTGATCTCAACGGAAAGACAGTAAACAAAGGTTTACTTTCCAATGGCACGAATACTATTAATTTGGCAGGTGTCAGCAGTGGAATGTATATGATCCGCTTTGCAGACCCTGCACATCAATGGACTGATAAATTGTTGATTCAATAAACAGACAGCTGTTGTAATAACAGCAGTTTAATCCGCCCCCTTTTGAAAATAAAAGGTTTTTCGATAATTTCGGAGAACCTTTTTTTATGCATTGGAGAAAATTTAATGGCGACCCGATTGAAATTCCAATTATTCAGGCGGTAGAAAATGCGATCAGGCGGGAAACAGAAAAAGGGTTTCGTTTGAAAGTTTGCATCGGTACCGATTCACAGGTAAAAGGACAGGAAACTGAGTTTGCCACAGTAATTGTATTCCTGAGAGAAGGAAGAGGGGGTTTTATGTTTATTCACAATGAAAAAACCCGGCAGCAATTCACAATCAAAGAAAGAATGCTGATGGAAGTGGCAAAGAGTATTGAGATAGCTTTTGACCTTTGTCACCTGTTTACTATTTATGATGTAGATATGGAAGTACATGCAGATATTAATACAAACCCGCATTTCAAAAGTAATGATGCACTAAAAGAAGCTATGGGTTATATCCTCGGTATGGGATTCGCTTTCAAAGCAAAACCGGAAGCCTTTGCCAGCAGTTGCTGCGCCAATAAAGCCGTAAACTAATTTTCATTCAGCTTTTTCGATTTCCCGGAGTTATAAATGATTATAATATTCCCGGTTCCTACCCATTCAAATCAAAACTAATAAAAGACATTCCTGGAAACAGATTTGCAAATTTTATCTCGTAACAGCATCGGACGAGTTCTTTACCTGTTGAGAATGGGAAGCCTGCAAATTCTTTTTAGGAACAATGGATGTGCCTAAATCAGCTGACAAAGATTGTTGTGTAGAATACTGCTGTAATTGCTTACTATCTTCATGTGCAAAAGAAAAGGTGATAAACACCAAAAAGAACAGAATAATTACCAGGTTCCTGTCAGATAAATACTTCCTCATAAGTGGCTTGTGTGGAGCTGCAATTTAAGGGAATAATTTTAAATACGACTCCAGGCAGGGGTCTCTTATTATTTAAAATCCTGAAGATATTGTTTGTTTAATCCTTCAATTTGCTTTAATATTTCATGTCGTCCTGTCTTTTTTACAGATGATGAGATATAATAAACAGGGTTTTCATCCCAGGTTTGTGATAAAATCTGAAAAAAAGTCATAATATGTTTTTCTGTGATACCGGGTTTATTCTTATCGGTTTTTGTAAACACAATAATAAAATGTATTCGCCACTCTCCTAATTTGTTTATGAAATCAATATCTGCCGGCTGAGGTTGCTGCCGGCTATCAATAAGTACAAAAAGGCAAACAAGATTGGTTCGCTTTCGAATATAGTTTTCAATCATACCGGACCATAGTTTCCTCTCCTTCTGAGAAACAGAAGCATAGCCATAACCGGGTAAATCCACCAGATACCATTTTAAATTCTTCTTTTCATTAGCCGGATTAGTTGAAATGATTTCAAAATGATTAATCAATTGAGTCTTGCCGGGTGTAGCAGAAGTTTTAGCCAGGTTTTTTTGATTGCAAAGCATATTAATAAGTGAAGATTTGCCGACATTACTCCGGCCAATGAAAGCATATTCGGGCCGGTCCGGCTTAGGACATTGTTTATAATCGGCATTGCTGATCAGGTAACTGGCAGTTTTTATTTCCATAAAATAAAGATACAGGTAACCTAAATAAACAGAACAGATTCCTGAATTAGCATCTTACTGAATTAAAAACCTTCTTGCAAAACCTTTCAGAGGTTATGAACTCATCCCGAAGGACACACTTATCTTTGCAGATCTTAAATGGCCCCTCTACCTCATGACCATATCGTTCCTTTTAAAGATTCAGGACTGAACAAAAAAGAACAGGTTTCAGAAATGTTTGACCGCATAGCAGGTCGTTATGATTTTATGAATCGTTTTTTATCGGCAGGCATTGATACAATCTGGCGAAAAAAAGCTATCAACAAATTTAAAAGAGATGCTCCCGTAACAATTTTGGACGTTGCTACCGGTACTGCTGATATGGCAATAATGGCTTATCGTAAATTAAGGCCTGAAAAAATTATTGGTATTGACATTTCTCCTCAAATGCTGGAAATTGGTAAGAAAAAGATTGAAAAAGAAGGATTTGGGAATGTAATTGAATTACAAATCAGCGACTCTGAAGCAATAAAATTTCCAGAAAATTCGTTTGATGCGGTGATGGTGGCATTTGGTGTCCGGAACTTTGAAAACCTGGAAAAAGGGCTTTCTGAAATGTTCCGGGTTCTGAAGCCCGGTAAAAGGCTGGTCGTACTTGAATTTTCTAAGCCAAAACATAAAGCAGTTCGGAGCCTGTATAATTGGTATATGGGCATTGTGGCGCCGAAAATGGCTCATTGGTTCCGGCAAAACAAAGAAGCTTACCGGTATTTATGTGAATCGGCAAATTCATTTCCTGACCGCCGTCATTTCGTTGAAATTTTAAATAAAGTAGGGTACGCCGACACCGGGTTCAAACCCTTAAGTTTAGGAATATGCTGTATCTACACCGGAAGAAAACCTTTATCTTAAAAGCCAGATTGCTTCTGCTTTTCAGTTTTTTTATTGTTTCCTTTACTTCGCAAGCTCAAAAATATATTACGGATCTCAATCTTTGGGATCACGATAATAAGCCTTATTATTTCGGCATATCGTTAGGCGCAAACCTGGCCCGCTTTCAACTGAATCATAATTCTAAATTTTTACAGGATGACAGCGTATATACAATTGAACCGGTGAGCTCCGGTGGTTTTTCCCTTGGGTTATCAGCAACCGCAAGGCTGACAGATCGTTTTCAACTTCGCTTTAACCCGCAATTAATTTTCATGGAAAGGGATTTTCTTTACAAATTGAAATTTCCCGGTTTTGAAGGTGAAACCGATGTTACAAAGAAAATAGAATCCGTAATAGTTACATTTCCTATCCAGGTAAAATTGCAATCTGACCGTATCAATAACTTCCGTGTCTATATGTTCACCGGCATTAAAGGCGACATTGATCTGGCCAGTAATGCTAGGGCTAAAAAAGCTGAAGACCTGGTGAAGATTAACAAATACGATTATGGTATCGAGTTAGGGCTGGGTTTTAATTTCTTTTTCAAAAGCTTTATTCTTTCTCCTGAAATAAAAATCAGTAATGGTATCAGGAATATCCACAGCCGTGACCCCAATCTCATCTACTCTAATGTTCTTGATCGTATTCAATCCAGGATGATTGCATTTTGTATTCATATTGAGGGGTAAGTCTTTCTCCCCGTTAAACAATTTCCTGAAAGTTATGCACGGGTTGTTGAATTTTCCCGGGTTCTCTGATAAATAACCAGCAAATAAACGACACTAATAAAGATAGAAATGCAATGAGAAAAAGCGTGGAAGGTTTTTTGGACTCATTAATAATTTCTGAAACTCCCACCGTCATCATGGATGGAAACACAATGCTAAAATTGAATAAGCCCATATAGAATCCCATTTTTCCTGCCTCCACTTTTTCTGACATGATGGCAAATACAATGGAAATGACTGCTGACCAGCCGATGCCACATAAAAACATTCCCAAATAAAAATTCAATTCTCTTGCTCCCCATAAATACAAAAAGCAATAACCTGTTACGAGGCAGCTCAATGCAGCGACATATGTTTTTACTTTTCCAATTCTTTCACTTAGTGGTTCAAGGACTAAAACCGGCAATATAGCTCCCACAAAATTCAGAATAAGAAAACCTAAAGAAAGAATATTACCTGATGAGCTTTCAGGAGTCTGTGCCTGACCGGAAAAAAAAGAAGAGAAAGCATTTGCCAGGATATTTTGCGGATTAAGACCCGGAATAATTTCCTGCTGCACATAAAAATAACACATTACAAACATGCTTTGAATCCCTAACCAGGTAAAGGAATGTGCCAGTAGCAATTTCTGAAATTCATTTTCTTGTGTTTCCTTTTTTCTTCCTTTGAATATGATATAAACAGCAAGCAGCAAGCTAATTGCAATGCAGAAATACATGAATTGAGTTTGATATCCTGTCCATGCATTCCCAACAATAAATTTATTGATGACAACAAAAATTGCATAAATAATAAAACCATATAAAGGAAGCAATGTTCTTATTGTTTTAATAATGGGTTGGTCCCCCCTTTTAGTGTCCGTTTCAATTTTTTCCAATACACGAGGCTCCCGAATGAAAAATAAGGGTGTAATGGAAAATAATAAGACGAGAATTGCTGCAATATAAATCAAAATAATATTTCCAAAAGCAATGGAAATAAAATAAGCGCCAATGGAAAAACTTCCTGAAATCACCTGCATCCAGGAATAGCCTTTCGTTCGTTCTTTCCCAACAGGAGTTACATCTGCAATGATAGACCGGGCAGGGTTAAACGTAACATTGATGGACATGTCCAGGATTAAAGCGATGATAATTGCTACAATAAATACGGATTGCAGGCCCAACATTCTTCTGATAGTATCCATATTCAGCAATGCCAAAAACATCAACGCACCTAAAGCACTACCCAAAATAATAAACGGCTTTCTTCTACCCCCCCAAAACCAGCTCTTATCACTTATCATTCCCACAATGGGTTGAACGATGATTCCGGATACTGGTCCTGCCAGCCACACAATGGCAACGTCTTCGATATGTAGGTTGTATTTTGTATTAAGTATCCAGCTGAGTACGGCAACCTGCGTGGAAAAAGAAAAACCGACAGCAGTTGCCGGTAAGCTTAATACTGCATAAAAACCATTGGAGCGTTTTCTTTGAAATGGCAGCATGTCTTATTTTATTTCTTTTCCATTTTCCAGACTCCGAAACTATAAGGCTGCAAAACAATTTTACGTTCTTTTATGTGGCGATTTCCAAAAATCGTTTTGTAATTCGCCAAAGGCAATTGCAATAAAGCAGATTGTGATTTATTGGAAAGGTTTACAGCCACCAAAATTTTATTTTCTCCATCAGCCCTAAAAAAGCTGAGCACCTGTTCATTTTCATTTTCCACATTTTCAAAATTTCCAATGGACAAAGGTTGATAACTCTTTCGAAGAGCAATCAGTTTTTTATAAAAATTAAATAAAGAATTTTTATTATTTTTTTCTTCTTCCAGTGAAACTCCATCATTAGGCTTAATGTTTGAACTATCCCACCAGGGCCCGGAATTTTTATACCATAATGCCATTCCTTTCCCGGTTCCAGATTTTGTCCATTCGAATGCTTCCCGTTGAGGAATATCATTTCCATCGGTATTTCCAAACTTACCAAAACCACCCTTGCCAAACATGCCAAGCTCCTGCCCGTAATAAATAGAAGGAATCCCACCGATCAATAATTGAAGCGCTGCTGCTGCTTTTTCCTTGCCCGGATTTTTTTCAAAATAAGAGGCAGACCTGGCGATATCATGATTCTCGATGAAAACAATTTCTTCTTTGCCCGGTGGCAACATATTGATAGAAGCATTGGCATTTCTAATGATGTCATTTTTCCTGAAGTTTACAATGGCTCCCCAAAGTCCAAAGGCAAACACACGGTCTATATTTCCTTTTTCAAAATATTTTTTCCCGGGGTCACTCCAGTCGCCCTGCTCAGCTATAAATTTTATTCCAGGATTTTCTCTCTTTACATTTTTTATCAACGGCGCCCAAAACAAATGTAGCAGGTTACCCAATTGCGGCTTACCATCAAGCGAATCCATTGTATGATCTAAACGAAAACCATCAGCGCCATCATCAAATTTTCCATCTTTATCGGGGTCAGCAAAAAAAGAAAACAATTTTATATTGTAATCCAGTACTTCTTTATTCTTCAGGTTTACTGTAGTTACCTTTATGTGCGAACCATCATAACTGTTTAATGCAGTAAGTCCATACACCATAGTTGCCGGTTGGGTATGTGCTGAATCCTGGAAGAGTATAAAATTACTATAGGGAGATTTCAGGTTGCCCACAGCATCTTTCCACCACAAATGATTCTCGGTTACATACTGAGTTTCCATATCAAGATATATTTTCATTCCACGCCTGTGCACTTCTTTTACCAAATTGATGTAATCACTCATAGTCCCAAATTCAGAATCTATTTTTTCAAAATCATCAGCGAAATAGTTGTGATAGCATTTAGCATCATATAAAGGCAGCAACAAAATAGAAGTTGCTCCCAAATCCTGTATGTAAGTTAGTTTTTGACGCAAGCCATTCAGGTCACCGATTCCATCTCCGTTACTGTCATAGAAGCTTCGCAGAAATACATGGTAAATAATTTCTCCACTTTTACTTTGAATGTCAGCTTGTCCATAAACACTAATAGCAGAAAATGAAATGATCAGAGCGATGAAAAGAGACTTGTAGCATGATATGGATTGGAAATGTTTTTTCATGCACTATTTTTATTAAAATGCTTTTTTAAATAGTCTTTCATTTTCACATTTAACTCCCATTGATCAGCCAAAGGCAGTTGAGTGTAGGGCATGCACGGCATATAGGGCGGAGGGCCGAATTCCGTGCAAATAGCAATTTCCTTTCTACCCATTTTCTTATTGTGCTTGATGATCTCATCCCACCAACTTGTAAATCTTTGTAATTGAATCTTCCATTCGGGGGCAAAGGGATCATTTACCTGTGGGGCCTGATCATAGCCCACTCTTGCATGAATATAGGATACATGCGAAATGATTTTTTCAATAATACTTTGCTGATCGGATAAAAGGCTTTCTGAAACAGTGCAAAAATGCGAGAAGTCACCGGTCAGCTCAAGTTCGGGAAATTTTTCAAGGTAGGGAATCAATGATGCTGCATGAAATGAAAATCGTCCACGGTGTGTTTCATGTAAAACTTTTATTCCTGTCTTACTACTTACATTCATACAAGCTTCAATCACCCTGCAATTATCATCAAAAGAAAAATAATCTTTGCCTGTATGTGAATTAATAAATGTGGGTTGATATGTGGCTAGTTTAAATAGTTTCTTTTCAACTCTTTTTATATAATCACCTACTTTATCATTTCCGGGAGCAGTTAGTTGCTGGGGAATAAAAATGAAACCGTTATTATTCTCTTGCAACCCGGCTATTTTATTAATAAAAGAACTCTTAATTAAACCCGTTTCAGGTAAATATATTTCGATGCCTTGATAATCATTTTCGATTACTTTATTAATAAAAGCTTCAGCAGTCAGGTGTTCCTGCCCCCAGAAGGGACAAATGTATTGTATGTTTATATCCAATTTTTCCAGTTAACTACTTATCGTTTATCGTTTCAGAAGCCGGAACCAGATTTTTAATTAGATGAATATAATACAGGGTTGATCGGAGAATTAATTTCCTTTCCGGGTTCCGCACCGGGACACCAGGTTTCCCAGTCAGCCACCTGGTTTTCATTATCGGGTTTTTTTAGTTTCATATCTCTATCCATGTAAATAATCGTCATGACTTTTCTCATTCTATTTGTAGTATTGGCCCCGGCCCTGTGAAATACCCAGCCTGAATGAAAACTGATTTCCCCGGCATCAAACGGTTCGATGACATGCTTAAAATCCGTTACTTTCAATTTTTTCTCAATGGCAACTTCACTTTCATCACTAATTGCCATATCTCTGCCTTCTATAATCTGGTGACTGCCTGCGCTGAATTCCAACGGGCCTAAATCTAATGGCGTCGCCTGTAAGGGCATCCAGGCTGTAATTGTTTTATCCGTTTCCAGCGGCCAGTAATATTGATCGGCATGCCAGGGTGTGATTCCGCCTCCTGCTTCTTTGAACAAAGCCTGGTCATGATACAGTCTTGCTCCTTTTGTTTGCATCAAATCAGAAGCAATTTTTGCAAGGCGCTTGCTGAATATTAATTCTTTTATTGCATCATTTTCCCTCCATAGATTAAATAACTGGAGAAAAGCTTTACCATAAGTGGTTCTGTTTTCCAGTGCAGTTGTCACTGTATTCATTTTGGCAACTTGCTCACTAATGATTGTATTATAGAATTGAAGCGTTTCATCATTAAAAACTTCTTTAAGTTTTATATAGCGGTTTTTATCATAAAAACCGATTTGTTCCTCGGTTAAATGATACGGCTGTTGCAGAAAATCAACAATAGAAGAAGGAATTGAAGTCATATATAAAATTTATAAGTAAAAAATATTTTCCGGCTCAGCAGTTTCCAGGCGTTATTGGCATCTAATTTAAAACATCTTATTGGCTCCTGATGTAATCTAAAAAAATTCTTTTAAAAAATTAAGTATTTCTATCGGCATACTGCACCTGCAGAATCCGGCATGTAATCATAAGCTGATAATATGAAAAATATTTTTGAACTACATTTTTTTGAAAACGAAGTCTAAATCTCACATCTTTGTTTTCTGTTTGGTTTAATTCATCCTGCACAAGTATGCCTGGAAATAAATATTTTTCAACTCAAAAAAAATGGTGGAAGGAAGCCGTCGTTTACCAAATCTACCCCAGAAGTTTTAAAGATTCCAACGATGATGGTATTGGCGACTTAAGAGGAATTATTTCCAGATTAGATTACCTGCAAAATCTTGGCATCAATGTAATATGGCTGAATCCCGTCTTTTCTTCTCCCAATGATGATATGGGTTATGATGTTAGCGATTACCGTAACATAATGAAAGAAATGGGAACCATTAATGATTTTGAAGAATTATTGGAAGGATTGCACCAGCGGGGAATTAAACTGATTGCAGACCTTGTATTAAACCATACAAGTGATGAACATGAATGGTTTGTTCAAAGCAAAAGCAGCCGCACAAATCCTTACCGGAATTTTTATCACTGGTGGCCTGCAGAAAAAGGAACACCGCCCAAACGTTTTAGCGTATTTCATGAAGAAGGTGCTTGGATCTATAATGAAACAACTGACAGTTATTTCCTGCATTATTTCAGCCGTAAACAGCCGGATTTAAACTGGGAGAACCCTTTGGTGCGAAAAGAAATGTACGACATGATGAAATTCTGGTTAGATAAAGGAGTAGATGGCTTCCGGCTGGATGCATTTACTTTTATTTCAAAAGACCTTAGTTTTCCCCCCATACCGGAAAAGTATCAAAATGATTATTTCAGTTACTATGCATCCGGTCCCGGGTTGCATGACTACATAAAAGAAATGACTGCAGAAGTTTTCAGTCGCTACGATATCATGACCGTAGGTGAAGCTTCAGGAATCACACATGAACAGGCATTGCTTTTTACAGGGACAGATCGTAAAGAAATACAGTCACTCTATCATTTTGATCATGCCAACTGGGGCAGAAATAAAAACAACCTGTATTATCCGGATGCAACAAACCGAAAACTGACTGACCTGAAAAAAATTTTTACAAAATGGAACACAGCTTTTGAAAATGATGGTTGGGGTGCAGTTTACCTGACCACTCATGATCAAGGCAGGATGATAAGCCGCTTCGGAAATGACACATCATACCGAAATGAATCTTCAAAACTCCTGTTTACATTTCTGTTAAGCATGAGAGGAACGCCATACATCTACCAGGGAGATGAAATTGGCATGTGCAATATCCGGTTCGAAAAAATCGGGGATTATCGTGATTTGCATACTATTAATTACTACAACCATCTCGCTGCAACAGGTGGAGATCTAAAATCTTTTATTGATGCACAAAAAGAGACTGCGAGGGATAACAGCCGCACTCCATTTCAATGGAATCCGGATACCAACGCCGGTTTTACCGGTGGAAATCCCTGGATTAAAGTAAATCCCGACTACAATAGAATAAATGCTGAAACTGCAGAAACAGATCCGGATAGTATACTTCATTTTGCCAGGAAAATAATTGCATTACGGAAAAGTTTGCCGGTATTGGTATATGGAGATTACAAATTAATAGAAGAAGACAGTGAGACATTATTTGTATTCACAAGACAATTTGAGAATGAAAAGGTGCTGGTTATTTTAAATTTCAGTGATCATCGAAACACATTTACAATCCCGGCAGGTTTTATACTTATGAAAGAACTTATAAATAATTACCCCGTAAAAACGGTTCCGGTCAATAACCAGATTATTCTACAGCCCTGGCAAGCAATAGTATTCAAGTACAATATCCAATAAAAATCAACTTCAAATTCCCATCAAGCGAAAGGATAAATCAATCCTTTTCCGGTTTGCCATTTTTCAATCTTCTTTTACATTTACCGGAATCTCTGGCTGGAAAATACAATTCTGCAAAACATTCAGAAATTGAAAATTAATTAACCATCAATAAAAATGGCCTGAGAGCTTATTGCTTGATTTAAAACAAAAAGCGCTCAGGCCTGAAAAAAATAAACGCAAATTTTCCCGTCTCAATAAATTTAATATTACTGCTAATGTGAGTCACTGATAAATTTTGCCACTGCTGTATGCAGTTTTTTCAAAGCATCAGGATGCAGATATACCATGTGTCCTGATTCAAAATACTGGTATTGTATATTTTTTTGCAAAGAAGCCGGCATAGGCAAATGTTTCATTTCATATTTTCCTTCGAAGTAAGGTGTACCCAGATCATAATATCCCCCGGTCAGCAACACTTTCATTGTAGGATTCAATACCATTGCCCTGGCCAAATCGTTCATTACATTGGGAAAACCAATGAATCCCCTTCGCTGAAAATTCCAGGGTTGAACCTGCCCGCTGATCTTATAATCCATTTCTTTTCCAAATTTCAAATCATTGCGCATATATGAATTTAATGTAGATGCAAATGCAGCGCCGATATAAGAATCCATCGGGTCGTATTGTGCATTCTCACTTAATGGATCAATTGCATCGCCTGCAAAACGGGAATCTAATCTCCCGGTTATTTGCTCGTTATCGCCCAATAAAGTTTGAGAAAACTGAGGGCCTGTTACTCGCAGGTTAGCTTTTTTAAGATAGTCTAAAGGCAGACCTGTATAACTATGTAATTTACCGGCAATAGTATTGAAAGACGCTTCATCCAGGTCTGCACCTTTATTTAATGCCAGCGCATAATCGGTCATCGCAAATTGCTCCACGTCTTTTAGAAATGATTCCAGGTTTTTAGGTTGTGTGGGAAGTTTATGATGGTAATAAGCAGTAGCAGCAAAAGACGGAAGTATTAACTCATACGGTAAGTCTGTACCCGGATTTGAGGATAAGGTTTCCGTCATATTGCTGTAAGTAAGCAATTGTGAAAGTAAAATAATACCATTCAGACTGACATTGGCCCGTTGAAGATTACTGGCTAAAACTGCAGATCTGAATGTTCCGTAACTTTCACCAAAAAGATATTTAGGAGAACTCCACCGGTTATAATCTGTTATAAACTGAACAATAAAATTTGAGAAGGCTCTTCCATCTTCATCTATCCCGAAAAAATCTTTTGGATCCCCTGCGCCACCCATGTCTTTTGTAATGATTTCTCCAAAACCGGTACCCGGGGCATCAATAAATACAAGGTCACTTGCATCCAATAAACTATAATCATTGTTTACAGTAGAATACGGAGCACTGGAACGGGTCATGTCCTGAATATTCACTTTTTGCGGGCCCCAACATCCCATATGAAGCCATACTGTAGAACTACCGGGGCCACCATTGTAGATAAAAGTAACAGGTCTTTGATTTACATTTTCTCCTTCTTTGAAATAAGCAACATAAGACATGCTGATCGTAGGAACATCTTTATTATTTTTTAAAACCAATGTTCCGGCATCAGCCTGGTAGTTGATCTTCTTTCCTTCAATGGTAACAGTGCCATGAGTGACAGATTTTTGTGATTGCTTTAAATTCTTTTTCAGACTGACAGAGCTATCCTGCGATTCTCCCTGCCGTTGAAAAGAGGCGTCTCGGCGTATTTGTGCACCTGAATATAAAGCCGGCAGTATCAAGGCTGCCAAGAATAGAAGTTTACTGAGTTTCATATATTAAATATTTAGAGTGTGGAAAATAAAAAAAAACAATCGTCGGGTGGCAAAATTATGCGATTATCATTGGTTTGATTTTCCGCTCATCATTTTTTATCAGTGTGCTATAAATCCCGGCAGGAATTAAAATGCCATTAAATTCAATCAGTGAATTTTAAGAATGAGAATCAGAGTCTTGTTATTGATTCGTTATCGGTAAAATTCAGCCGACACTGCTTTCATAATTTTTTTATACTCCTTTCGCAATACTAAAATGCTGAAAACGCAAAGTTGCACCGATGATAATCAATAGAAGAAAAGAAAAATTTTCAGGGATTAGAAAATCAACTGTTTTAATTTTCAAAACACAAATTCCCTTCGATGCATATTCCATCTGAGTCCCAACGAAACAACCGTAGTGCCGGCTGAAGTAACAGGAGCCGTTTTCGTTTGCTGTTTGCGGAAAATAGCATTAAATTCTAAAAATAAATTTTCACGAAGCTCATATGAAACAAGGAGTGAAGCATAAGTCACATTTGTTTTCCAACCACTGCCTATATCAAAACCAAAATCAGTGATACGATAGGGAGGCCTGTTAGGTAAGAAAATATTGCTGCCATAATTTACATTATTTGAATCACGACCCTGGGTATACCGGATGAGCTTGCCTTCAATCATCCATTTGGGCGCCGGCTGATAACGAACAATGCCGATCACTTCACTGAAATTGGCTCCTAACGGATGCGCTATCGGTTGATTGTAATGCGTAAAATTTGCCACTGAATCACCATGAGAATAAGTAAAAGGACGAACCCGGTTCATCTCTACCTGCAAATCAAGATTCTTAATTTTGAAAGCATCAATATATTTTCCGCCCAGTTGAATGCCCCATTTATTCACCCAGGAACCACTATTCTTTTTTATTTCGGTTAATACAAATTCATCAAGAAGGAATTGTCCATAAAACTGGAATTGCTTTGCCACATTTGCTTTCAGATCCAAACCGGCCAGGGAATTATCAAAACTTCCGTTCTGCTGTTCAATAGAGCGATAAAAAATAATCGGGTTCAGATAACTGAAATCAAAATGATCTTTTCGGCCGAAGATCACTGCTTCATACAATCCCATGTTCAACCATTTGGTCAATGCAATATCCAGATGATGGATAGCTGCATACTTCTTTGGAATCAGTTGATCTCCGCCGGGAATAGTGGCAGATTGTAATTCCATAAAAAGATTCTGGTAATTAATTTTCCAGATTCTTGTATTCAGTTTCAAAAAAAGATTCGGATTGCCAAAATCACTGAGGAATAAACTGCGGTAGCCATTGCCGATAAAATTCCGGTCGTAACCAAAAGATACATCTATAAATTTTGCAGCTTTGAAAGTAAAATATCCTTCCGCATCAAAATAGTCCACCCCTCCAGCCGCTTTGAAAGTTTTATAAAAACCCTCACCCGGCACCGCTCTGCGATCACTTATCCATTGCTGAACATATAGCGGATCTCTTTCCTGGTTGTCGGCGAGATAGGCATAGTAACCGATTTTATTGGCAATCTTTCCCCTTACATAAAGTCCCCGGCTGTTAAGGAAAAGTCGTTGATCATTACTTTTTTCTTTGGATACTGTAAACTGGAAAACGGGATTAACAATCAGGTCAAAATTTTTTACATGCACTTCATAAAGATTCGCAGGTGTCTTGTAAAAACTTTTGGCAACCGGTTTCTTACTGGCATACTTTAACCGGTCTTCCGGAGAAAGGAATTCCAGGTTGTTTCTGAAAATTCCCTCCCGGTTATAAAGATCTGTTTTAGACAATGAACTGTTTCCAAAACGTTTTTCGTAATCATAGATTCCATTCAACATGGTAATCCGGCTCTCGGGTCTTGTTTTGGAAAAATTTAATATTGAATCGGTTTGTGCCTTAATCTCCAGCCGGTCCAAAAGAATATAGGCCTTATCATCTTTAGGTAAATAAGTAGTTTGTGAATAACAAGCAACAGGAAAAAGAATAAGGGTCAGTCTTACAAGGGTTTCTTTAATTTGCATGAAATAAGCATTAATTCGGGTAACAAAATATGCAAAAATATCTGATAAAAAACATACAGGTTGTCAACGAAGGAAAGATACGGGCATCCGATGTACTGATCTCAAATGGCAGAATAGAAAAAATTGAATCTCAAATTAACGGAGCCGATAAGAATTACTCAGAGGTAAATGGGGAAGGAAAATATCTTTTCCCGGGAGTAATTGATGATCAGGTTCATTTCCGGGAACCGGGTCTGACTCATAAAGCAACTATTTATACAGAATCGAAAGCCGCTGTTGCCGGTGGCGTTACCAGCTTTATGGAAATGCCGAATACGATTCCTCCAGTATTCACTCAGGAACTGCTGGAGGATAAATATGAGATTGCCCGAAATACCTCTTTGGCAAACTATTCTTTTTATATGGGTACTTCAAATGACAATTCGGATGAAGTTCTCAGAACCAATGATAAAAAGAATAATGTTTGCGGTATCAAGATTTTCATGGGCTCCTCCACCGGAAATCTATTAGTGGATAATCCCTCTACACTGGATAAAATTTTCAGCGAAAGCGAAGTATTGATTGCCACACATTGTGAAGATGAACGAATCATCAAAGAAAATCTGCAAAACCTGAAAAAGGAAGGCAGGCAGTTGACGGCTGCTGATCACCCCCTCATAAGAAATGAAGAAGCATGTTACTCTTCTTCACTATATGCCATCCAGATCGCAAAGAAATACAACACCCGGTTACACATTCTTCATATTTCAACAGAAAAAGAATTAGCGCTTTTCACCAATATGATCCCGCTGAAAGAAAAGCGGATCACAGCTGAGGTATGTGTTCACCATTTGCACTTCACCAGTGACGATTATGAAAGACTTGATAACCTGATAAAGTGCAACCCGGCAATAAAATCTCCACACAATAAAGAAGCTTTATGGAAAGGCTTGCTGGATGACAGGTTGGATGTAATTGCCACCGATCATGCCCCGCATACATGGGAAGAAAAGAATGTAACGTATGAAAAAGCTCATGCCGGCTTACCGCTGGTGCAGCATTCATTATTATTAATGCTCCATTATCATCAACAAAAGAAAATCAGCCTGGAAAAAATTGCAGAAAAGATGAGTCATGCCGTAGCCGATTGTTTTCAAATAAAAGACAGAGGATATATCCGTGAAGGTTATTTTGCAGACCTGGTGATAGCAGACCTGAATCAACCTGTTAAAGCCTCCAAAGAAAATATTTATTACAAATGCGGATGGAGTCCGTTAGAGAATTTCGGGTTTCCTGCATCTATAAGTCAGGTATTTGTGAGCGGGAATTTGGTATATACTGAGGGAAAGTGGGATGAATCACGGAAAGGGTTACGATTACACTTTGAACGGTAAATGCAGATAGACAACACAACATACAATGACATTTCTGTATTCAGCATAGATGAGGAATTCTCCATTTTTCATAAGCTGAATTTTACCCGGACCACCGTAGGCAAAGAATGGTTGAAATATTATTTTGCTCAACCTTTTGATGACATTCACAAAATCACCAGTACACAAAAAGTCATCCAGGCCTTTATCCCCCATGTCGAAAACCTGCCGGAAGACATTACCAATGGGACCATCATGATGATCAGTAAGTATTTAGACTATGATCTTGATGCTCCACCGGCCAACCCGGGTTTTCCGGGCAGTCTTTTTTACAAATGGTTTCACCAATCTGATTATTCGCTGTTGAAATTTTCTCTGAAACATTACGCTGATTTTTTCAGAGGCTTAAAAACCCTGGCACAGGTACTATCCAAAGATGAGCTTCCCACCGTTGCCCAACTCCATGTAGAGCGTATCTTCCAGTTACTGAAACATCCGGCTTTTCAAAAACTGGCGGATGCTCCAAAAGATCGGATCTTCCCGCTTTCGCAATCTTTAAACCTGGGATATCACCTCTACCATACATTCCGAAGGCAAACGTTAGAATTAATTGACATTTTTGGAAGATTGGACGCCTGGTACTCAATGGCGGTGGCCGTTAAAAAATTCGGTCTGTGCTTTCCCGAATTGATTGAACAAGATGCCCCGCTGGTAGAAGCAAGAGGATTATACCATATCCTTTTACCACATCCTGTTGCTTATGATTTTCAAATGAACCCGCAACACAACTTTCTTTTTCTTACAGGAGCAAACATGGCCGGAAAGAGTACTTTGATAAAATCAGTGGGCGGCGCCGTATTCCTGGCACATATCGGCATGGGTGTACCGGCACAACAGATGAGGCTAACCTTATTTCACGGACTCCTGAGCAATATCAATGTTGTGGACAATATCGTGAAAGGAGAAAGCTTTTTCTTCAACGAAGTGCAACGGATAAAAACAACAATTGAAAAAATTAATAACGGGAAAAAATGGCTGGTGCTGATAGATGAACTGTTTAAAGGAACCAATATGCAGGATGCCATGAAATGCTCCAGCACAGTAATAAAGGGGTTGATAAAAATTAAAAACTCACTGTTTATTTTATCCACGCACTTGTATGAAATCTGTGATGAATTAAAAGAATATCCCAATATCAGTTTCCGGTATTTTGAAACCAATGTCAAAGACGATCAGTTGGAATTTACTTATCAGCTCAGGGAGGGTGTCAGCAACGATCGCTTTGGATATTTCATCCTTAAAAAAGAGAAAGTGGTGGATTTGCTGGAAAAATTATGAGAACTATAATTTATTTAATATTTCTGGATTGTTGAAAAGACTTTAATTTGTAACCTATGTTAAAAGGCATCTTTCTTTGTTTTTTCCTGGTATCCTCTTTTTTCCTGTTTGCACAGCCGGGTATGGATGTGTTACATTACAAATTTGAAATAGAACTATCCGACCATTCCGATACAATAAAAGGAAAAGCTGAAATAAAAATACTCCTCACCCAATGGAATAAATCCATAAGCTTTGACCTGGTAAACCTAAATAATAAGGGGAAAGGTATGACCGTAACAAAGGTTTCATTTCTAAGACCGGCTTCCTCAGTTTCTTTTCAGCAACAAAATGATAAATTAATTATTACACCTTCTATTGCATTCAACCCCGACGATACAGCCGTTATCGTTATAAACTACAAAGGAATTCCCGCTGACGGGTTAATCATTTCCAAAAATAAATACGGCGATCGAACCTTTTTTGCAGATAACTGGCCCAACCGGGCACATAACTGGATACCCTGCAAAGATGAACCGGGGGATAAGTCAAATTTTGAATTCCTGGTTACTGCCCCATCCAAATATGATGTAATTTCCAATGGAAAAAAAATTGAAGAACGGAGCATTAATACGTATAAAAAACTTACTCATTGGTCAAGCGATATTCCACTGCCAACAAAAGTGATGGTGATTGGCGTAGCTAGGTTTGCCGTGAAAGAATATCCGGATAGTCCGCCGGACATACCTGTCAGCGCCTGGGTGTATCCGCAAGATAGCATCACCGGGTTCCGGAATTATTCAGTAGCACCTTCCATTCTGAAATTTATGTCAGCCTATATTGCTCCTTATCCATATAATAAACTGGCAAATGTGGAATCCACCACCATCTTTGGAGGAATGGAAAACGCCGGAGCTATTTTTTATTTTGAAGGTTCGGCATCCTCCAATAATACTCAGGAAAGTTTGATTGCACATGAAATTGCTCACCAGTGGTTCGGGGATATGGCATCGGAGAAAAAATTCTCACACCTTTGGCTCAGCGAGGGTTTCGCCACCTACCTGACACACATTTATATTGAATCTAAATATGGAACAGACAGCTTAAATAATCAGATGAAAGCGGATCGCCGCCAGGTTATTTCCTTTTCAAGGAGTAATACTCGACCGGTTGTTGATTCCATATCACCTTATATCAATTTATTAAATGCAAACAGCTATCAAAAGGGCGGTTGGGTTTTGCATATGCTACGCCGCCAGTTGGGAGATACTGTGTTTCAACAAATCATCAGGCGATACTATGACAAATTCAAAGGAAAAAATGCAGACACCAGGGATTTTGAAACTGTTGCCGAAGAAGTAAGTGGGAAAAATCTGAAAACTTTTTTTGACCAATGGCTGTATAGTTCCTCTCTTCCACAACTTGAAATCTCCTGGCAATATTCGGATACACAGAAAAGTATAAATCTGACAGTAGAACAAAAGCAATCTTTAGATTTCCAGTTTCCATTGGAAGTGCAAATCAAATCAAGCGCCGGGAATTCAACTACCCACAGTTTATTGATAACGTTTGAGAAACAGTCATTTACTTTACCGGTTTCCGGCATACCGTCTTCGGTTATCATAGATCCTCACACATCCACATTAGGTGAGTGGATAGTCAAAGAAAACAAATAATGTGATTTTCAGGGGGTGTATTTCAGGTTTTACGGAAATTTGTAAATTCGGAACTGTAAAGTCCGGCTATGCCTGATTCTGCACCACCTCCTCTGCCTCCTCCTTCGTCTCCGAAATCTTCGGGTCTGAAGTTCCATAGTTCTACCATGATTCGAAATATAATAACCGGTGTTATTACAACTGTAATTGGAGCCGTTATATTATATTTCTTAAAATTTAATGAACATAAAGATTCACATGATATAGATTCACTACTTGTTAAAGAAGCCACCGGCAATGCATGGAAATCATATGTATCGGCTGAAAATGTTTTTTATAATAACATGCAAACTTACCAGGCAAACTATTCTATTAACGGATTTGATCATTTTAAAGAAGCTACCCTCAATGAATTTGAACATTTTGACTCAGATCTGAAAAGAATTCAGAATACAAAAAACCTGGATCCTTCATTTCTGTCAATGCTGGAAAATCGTAAAAAAATCAATGATGAATCAAAAGTCAAATACAGGAAGTACCTTGACAATTATTACAGCATCTCTCAAAGTATTACAGACCCAACGGAACGAAATAACAAACTGAATACTGAAACACAACGATTCCTTGACGAACGCAGGGAAAGGGATCAGTTATTTGCAAACTCAATTGAAGAGCTTTGCAAAACACTAACAGACAAATATTCAGGCAATTTTGTGAAATCCAGCCTGGCTATGTATCAAGCCGTACAACAAACCAATTCAAACAATCAAAATAACCAGTCCTCGAATTCCGGAACAGGTTCTGATGTTTATAGAAATAAAGCCGGGGCAGATACTAATAAAACAAATAACTATAATCCGGGTACAATGGACCGGGCAATGATCGTCGGGACCTGGATAAGGAGTACTAACTATTTATACCACTATCCTGATGGCAGAATGTATTACTATTTCAGTAATGGAGACAGTACTTATGGAAGCTGGGAAATTTATAATAACCAGCTTTATCATTACTACAATCAATATTATGGTGCAGGCAACAGGTGGGTATATAATATTTCTAACCTGACGGAAAATTTATTTTCTATTACCTTATCCGATTCACCATTTACACGGTTTGATTTTGTCAGGAACAATAATTGATATTCGCTTAACAATAAATTTTAAACCGTAATTCCTTTTTCAATTACAGGCGATATTGTAAATTGTCGGCTTAAATATAATATATAACATGGCAGGTGGACCTCCTCCTTTACGTTCTTCCGGCAGTACTGCGTTAAAAAATATCGTAATCGGTGTTATAACAACTGTTTTGGCAAGCTCAATTGTTTATTTTCTTGGATTTCAAAACAAACAGGCTGACAAAGATGAAATCCAGAAAAAGAAAGAAGCTACTATGGATGCCTGGAATTCATTAATGTTTTATGAAAAACAATTCAGAGAAACAGGTACCCGGATGGTTTGCTTAGATGATACATCAGAAATGTCTGACCGGATCTTAATTGAATATGACAAGATTATAAAGAATATCAGCAATATCGAGAAAGTGGCAAACGTTGACAACCGGCTTGTTTCTTTAATTGATCGCAGGATTGCAACATTAACCGATAAAAGAAAAGCGACAGCAGATTACAATAATACTATTCTTTCTACTGACATAAGTGAAGATACTGCAGCAGCAATTGCATTATACAATAATTTTATTTCGAAAATGAATGCATTTGAATACCGTGATACTGCATTTATCAATGGAGTCAGCAATGAACTCACAAAAAAATACAACACGAAATTCAGCATACCCGGGCCGACAATAATAACTCCGGAGCTCTTATTTGGTAACTGGACAGTGGATCGGGACAAATATTTAAACCTCAAAAAGGATAATACTTTTTCTTTTAATATGGACTCGATTGATTATCCCGGAAGATGGTCGCTGGATAATCTGACCCTTCACTTCAACTTCTTTGATGGTAGCAGTATTGATTATATTATTAATTCCGGAGGTCAAAACTTTTTGCTGACCAATGACGGTAACGGAACCCCCCACTTTTTTTGTCGTTGATCTTTTACTGCTATACCACTTACCGGTAGGTATTTAGAAAATTATTTTTTCTATCTTCAATCCGATAACATCCGGATTATGCTGGTAAAAACATTTGGTAGTGCTGTATATGGTGTAGAAGCCATCTCCATTACAATAGAAGTAAATATGATGGCAACTGCAAAAGATCCAATGATTGTAGGCTTACCGGACAATGCTGTGAAAGAAAGCCTTCAAAGAGTGGAAAGCACAATCAAAACCAACGGGTTCATTATGCCCCGTACAAAAATTGTAGTAAACCTGGCTCCGGCAGATATAAAAAAGAGCGGAACCGCTTTCGATCTCCCCATTGCATTAGGTATATTAGGTTCGTCCGGACAATTGAAAAATTTTGAGCTGCTTCAGCAATACCTGATCATGGGAGAATTAAGTCTCGATGGCGAAATCCGACCCATTAAAGGAGCATTACCTATAGCTATACAGGCAAGAAAAGAAGGATTCAAAGGATTGATTGTTCCGAAATCCAATGCCCGTGAAGCGGGGATGGTAAACAATATTAATGTTTATGGAATCAGCCATATCAAAGAAGTAATTGATTTTTTTGAAAACAATGAAGAGGGCTTAGAATCAACCTTTGTAAATACCAGGGATGAATTTTTTCATTCCCAATACGATTTTGAAATTGACTTTTCCGATGTAAAAGGACAGGAAAATATCAAAAGAGCATTGGAGATTGCCGCAGCAGGCGGACATAATGCCATTTTAATTGGTCCACCCGGTGCAGGAAAAACCATGCTGGCAAAAAGATTACCCACCATTTTACCTCCCCTGTCATTACAGGAAGCTTTGGAAACAACAAAAATTCATTCCGTTGCCGGAAAACTTCCTGAAAATTCTACATTGATTTCAAAGCGTCCTTTTCGTTCTCCGCATCATACTATCAGTGATGTGGCACTGGTAGGCGGAGGTGGCATACCCCAGCCGGGTGAAATTTCGTTAGCACACAATGGCGTTTTGTTTTTGGATGAACTACCGGAATTTAAAAGAACCGTATTGGAAGTTATGCGTCAACCCATGGAAGAAAGACGAGTAACCATCTCCCGGGCAAAAGTAGCAGTAGATTTTCCAGCAAGTTTTATGCTGATTGCCTCAATGAATCCATGTCCTTGCGGATATTACAATCATCCTGAAAAGGAATGTACCTGTCCGCCCGGTGCAGTTCAAAAATACCTGAATAAAATTTCCGGGCCTTTACTCGACAGGATTGACCTGCATGTGGAAGTTACACCGGTTCCCTTCAGTGAACTCTCTTCAATTAAAACTTCAGAGACATCATCTTCCATCCGGGACCGGGTCATCAAGGCAAGAGAAATTCAGGCAGAACGATACAAAACCTTTCCCGGCATTTATTGTAATGCACAGATGAGCAGTAAAATGCTGAAAGAAATTTGTGTTATTGATAAAGTGGGGCACAACTTATTAAAAACGGCAATGGAAAAATTGAATTTATCAGCCCGGGCCTATGATCGTATTTTAAAAGTATCCAGAACTATTGCTGATCTGTCAATATGCGATACTATAAAACCGGAACACCTGGCTGAAGCGATTCAATACCGGAGCCTTGACAGAGAAGGGTGGGCAGGATGATACAAAGAATTCCTGATCCAGGTTCTCAATTCCGATCCCTAACCAATTTTCGCTTTCCTTCACTCCTGTTATTTTGTCCTGTTTTCCGAACTTGTACGATGTTTGTGAAATAATTCCTTTTTGCTTCCTTACCAACGAGTACAATTATGAAGATTCTTTTTAAATACCTGAAACCCCATAAATGGCTGGTAGCCCTGGTGATGGCATTGGCCGCATTTAATGTAGGCTTTTCATTGATAGACCCCATACTTTTTGGGAAGCTGATCAACATGGCTAATGCATACATGATTCAGAAATTCGATGCTGCCCGGTTTTTTAATTCATTTTCCTGGCGTCAGCCCGGCGTTTGGTATATTGTTGTCCTCTCTATTTCCGTAGCGATGATCAGCCGTCTTGCAAAAAATTTCCAGGACTATTTTTTAAATGTAGTAATTCAGAAATTCGGAGCCAAGGTTTTTACAGATGGATTGCAACATGCTATGAAACTTCCTTACCAGGAATTTGAAGATCAGCGAAGTGGTGAAACTCTTTCAGTGTTGACGAAAGTCCGCAGTGACGTTGAAAAATTTATGATCAGCTTCATCAATATCCTCTTCAGTGTGTTCATAGGAATTTTATTCGTATTCACTTATGCCGCCCTGTTTATTCACTGGAGCATTCCTTTAGCTTACCTCGGAGGCATTTCAATTTTGACTGTCATCACCAATTTACTAAGTAAAAAAATTAAAAGCATACAACGAAATATCGTTAACCAAACCACTGCACTGGCAGGATCAACAACAGAATCACTTCGAAATATTGAATTAGTGAAGAGCCTGGGCCTGACTCACCAGGAAGTCAATCGGCTGAATAAAAACACATATAAAATTCTGGGGCTCGAGCTTGCAAAAGTAAAACGTATCCGGAGTATCAGTTTTATCCAAGGTACCATGGTAAATACACTGAGGCAGGTCATTCTCTTTATCCTGATGTGGTTGATCTTCCACGATAAAATGGATGCGGGGCAATTGGTGACCATGCAGATATTTTCATTTTTTGTTTTTGGTCCTTTGCAGGAAATCGGAAATATTCTGCTTTCTTATCGTGAAGCGGAAGCCTCTTTAAATAATTTTGACAACCTGATGAAAAAAGCTCCTGAAACGGAACCGGCTCATCCAAAACATTTAGGGATTATTGAAACTCTTTCATTTCGCCACGTGGCCTTTCAACATCAAACGGCTTCACAAAAAGCAATTAACGATATCAGCTTCGATGTTAAAGTGGGTGAAACCATTGCTTTCGTTGGACCGAGTGGCAGCGGCAAAACAACATTGATGAAATTATTAGTAGGTCTATATCGTCCGCAACAGGGAAAAATTTTATACAATAATTCCGACGAAACAGAAATCAAATTTGATGATCTGCGCAATCAGATCGGATTCGTGACACAAGAAACCAATTTATTCAGTGGCACCATTAAGGAAAATCTTTTATTTGTAAATCCGGGAGCTGATGAAGAAGAAGTAATGGATGCATTGAACAAAGCTTCCTGCCAGAATTTATTAATACGGGCAGAAAAAGGCCTCGATACCATGATAGGAGAAGGAGGACTGAAATTAAGCGGAGGTGAAAAACAACGGTTATCCATTGCCCGTGCGTTGCTGCGAAAACCAAGACTGCTATTGTTTGACGAAGCCACTTCAGCACTGGATTCACTGACTGAAGAAGAAATTACAGATACCATAAAAGATATTTCCCGTGAAGGAACGCAGATCACTATTCTGATTGCACACCGCCTTTCCACAATCATGCATGCTGATAGAATTTATGTGTTGGAAAAAGGAGAAGTGGTTGAAACCGGGAATCATGAATCCCTCCTGGATGAAAAAGGTCTGTATTATGCCATGTGGCGTCAGCAGATCGGTGAAAGAAAAAAGAAAGCGATTGCAGTATAAAACTTTCTTCAATTGCAGAACAACCCACTGTTTTAAAAAATCAATGGGATATTTATTTTAAGTCCTAAATTTCTTCCCATATTATAAATACCATGAAATCCTCTTGGATCCTCAGGATAGGGCTCAAAGTATTTGAGCCGGCTTAAATGATCCTGGTAAGCTATATTAAATAAATTATTGCCCATTAAATAAAAATTACAGACCACCTGCCCTTTCTTATTTGTAATACCGATTCCGGCACCAGCGTTAAACAAAGCGTATCCGGGTGTTGGAGTTTCTGTATTATCCAGCAGGTACACCCGGTTCTGTGCTGCATAATAGGCTAATTGAATTTTTATGAATCCATTTACCAGGTGATGTGATTTGATATCAAAATCATATTGAACCTCAGAAGTTCCATGCAGAGGAGGAATAAACGGCACATATCGGTTACTGTCTGTTTTCAAACCGGGCTTAAATGAATTATTATTTCCATAAACGACCGATATGCTATTTTCAAAATGTAATGCTTTAACAGGATGAAAATCCATGCTCAGCTCCCCGCCATACAATTGCACTTTTCCCTGGCGAAATTGATAGGTTGGAAATTCCACCGATCCGGAAAGGCTCAGAGAATCGCCACCTTTCATAGAGGCCAGTCGTTGATTGTAGATGTAATTGGAAAGGGTATTATTAAAAATGCTGAAATCTATTACAATATGTTTTGAGTTATACGAAAATCCCAGGTCTTCCTGTAAACTGAATTCCGGCTGAAAAACTGAGTTACCCAACTGGTAAACTCCTGTTCCGGGATGCACACCACTTGCTGTAACTTCTGAAATATTCGGTGCCCGGTAGCCCCGGGCAATGTTTGCCTTAATTGAAATCTTATCATTAAAATTATAAGTAACTCCTATGCTCCCTGAAACTCCGGAAAAACGATGACTGTACGTAGGAAATAGTTTATCGGCTGTAAGAGTATCTGATCCATAAACCGGCTGATCAAATCCGGTTACAGGTGCAGGGATAGTGAATAATGATTCACTCTTTAAGAAACGATAATCATAACGAAGCCCACCTGCAATATCCAGTTTATCGAAAGTTTTTTTGAGTAATGCGAAAAGGCCCAAATCAAACTGCCGGTAAGCAGGAATTACAAACTCCGTTCCCCGGGCGACATTATTTGACTGGTACATCCCGTTTGCCCCAATGGATAAATTCCATCCATCCAGTTGCGGTAGATAATATTTGACATCATAAGAAAGCGTATTCAGCTCCAGGTCTAACCCCGGTATATCAGGGTATTGCGGATGACTAAACTCTTTGCGGATACTTTTCTGGAATCCAAGATTGACACCAATGCGGCTTTCACCCATTCGAAAACTATTTCCCGAATAAACTCGGTAATGCTGCACATGCTGATGCAAATCACTAATGGCATAAGATGTTAATACATCCTCCGGTACTATGGGCCTGAAATTATCTTCCTCTGTAATTTGCCTGGTAAATTTTCTTGATACAGAGTCCCTGCTGCCATCCGGTATTTCCTGCAGGTTATTATATAATGAAAAATTCAGGTGAGAATAGCCCCATTTGCTGTGGAGGCCTAATGCAATATTAGCATCTGTTTCATTAAATGCAGTGTTATATACTCTCTCATCAATCTTATTCCTGTAATCCTGAGCTTGTTTATGAGTAATTCGTCCCTTCCACTCTAATCCGTTTTTAGCAGCACCGAGCATGGCAGATCCTCCCAGCATTCCATTATTAGTTTGATATTCTAATATCACATCCCCTATTTTTTTTCCTTCAGAAGCCGGTTTGTAGGGAATAAAATTAACTACACCGGCCAATGCATCCGAACCATAGCTCAGACTTGCCGGCCCTTTAATCACTTCAATTTTTTCGATGCTATACTGATCTACTTCTACTCCGTGTTCATCTCCCCATTGTTGACCTTCCTGCCGGATACCGTCGGATAAAGTAAGTACACGGTTGTATCCCAACCCCCGTATAAAAGGTTTGGCAACATTTGCTCCCGTTGAGAGTGCACTGATTCCGGGAATCTTAGCAATAGCGTCAATAATATTGGTGCTCAGGTTTTTTTCAAGATAATCATGACTGACAGATATAATCGGGACAGGGCTCCTTTTAATTTGAGTGGCTTTTGACAAACCGGTAATTACCACTTCACTTTCTTCCACTGTGTTTTCCGGTAAAGCAAAGTCAGCTACCAGAGATCCCGTAATATTTAAATTTCTCGTAACCGATTTATGTCCTATATATCTTACTTCTACCAGGTAAGAGCCGGAAGGTAGCGATCTGAAAGCGTAATACCCCAAAGAATCCGCAATAACTGTAATTTGTAAATCAGGAATACTTACCGTTGCACTGGCAAGCGGGTCACCTGATTTTGCATCAGTAATTTTTCCCGATAAAGTTGATTTCTCCTGGCTGAATGCAGTGCCGGAAAAAAATATAATAAGACTTAATATAGCTGTAAAACTTTGTTTCATGCTCAATGACCGGAATGTGCCTGCACTAAAATATGAGATGCAGGAAGGTGAATAATAGATTAAAGAATGGCAATACTAAAAGCCCGAATAAAATATCAGGAAAAATAAGCCGGGGGTGCTCTCAGGGACTGGAAGCAAAAAGAAAGAGATGAATAGGTATGTAAATCGAAAATTCCAACAACTGAATAATTAGCAACATGAGTTATTTCATATACTGCATTATCATCGGCACAGGGCATAAAAAATTGATTAATGCAATGACAATTAACATTCAGTGATTTACTTTTATCTGCGACAAGAAGAGTTTTTTCAGGAGTAGTTGTATGCAGCCAAAAATGAAGATACATGCCTATGGCTACTTTCTGACTAAACAATATCAGAAAGAGAACAGCAAAACACTTAATGGAAAAACGGTTGGAACTCATTCTTCATCAAAAATATAATACCCGAAGTTAAATTCAATATAAACCGGATAGATTATGAAATATTCAAATATCCAATGAATCAATAATCTCTTCTATCAAGCTCAGATATAATACTATTTTCAAACTCAATGTTGATTACCGGAGCTCCTAAGGTAAATTTTCAATGATTCCCGCAATTCCCTGTCCACCTCCAACGCATGCGGTAACTAATCCGTATTTTTTATTTAATCGTTTCATATCATTCAGGATTTGAATGGTGAGTTTGCAACCGGTACAGCCGAGTGGATGTCCTAATGCTATTGCACCGCCATTAATATTTACAATTTCCGGATTCAATCCCACTTCACGGATTACAGTCAGTGATTGCGAAGCAAAAGCTTCATTCAACTCTATCAAATCTATTTGAGAAAGATTCATTCCGGATTGTTTCAACACCTTAGGAATGGCTGCCACCGGGCCGATACCCATAATACGGGGATGCACGCCTGCAACTGAACAATAAGCTAACCTTCCGATGGGTTTTAATTGTAATTCATTCATCATTTTTTCTCCCATCACGATTACAAAAGCTGCACCATCGGATGTCTGTGAAGAATTTCCAGCGGTCACCGATCCGCCTGCAGCAAATACCGGTTTTAATTTTGCAAGAACTTCCAATGAAGTATCAGCTCTCGGGCCTTCATCGGTATCTACAACGTAATTTCTTTTTTGCCTTTTTCCTTTATCATCCACATATACTTCTTCTACATTGATGGGTAATATTCCTGATTTGAAATAACCATTTTTTATAGCATTGATTGCTTTCTGATGAGAGTGAAAAGAAAATTCATCCTGCGCTTCACGGCTGACATTAAATTCTTTTGCTACTGCTTCAGCCGTCAATCCCATTCCTAAGTAATAGTCCGGATCATCCTTTGCAATTGAATAAGACGGTACCGTTTTCCAACCTGCAGTAGGAACCAGGCTCATACTTTCAGTACCCCCCGCAATAATGCAATCCGCCAATCCCATTCTGATCTTTGCAGTGGCAATGGAAATTGTTTCCAGGCCTGAAGCACAATAGCGGTTCACTGTCATACCCGGCACATCAAATCCCAATGCTCTGGCTGCAATGATACGACCCACCTGTAATCCCTGTTCTGCTTCCGGTACTGCGTTGCCTACAATCACATCATCCACCCGTTTGGCTTCCAACTGAGGCACAGAAGACATCAATCCTTTTATCACATCTATTGCCAGGTCATCCGGACGATAAAACCGGAATCCCCCCCTTTTTGCTTTGCCAACAGCTGTTCTGTATCCCGCAATAATATATGCTTCCTGCATAAAGAAAAGTTTTTAAAGGTTTAAGATGCCAGCCCTTCTCTAAAATCATCTCAATTTCACCAAAGTTAACAACAAAAGACATCCGTAAAGTTCTGTTATCTTCGCATGCCTGTATGTATAAACTCCTGCGCAAATTCTTTTTCCTCTTCCCCCCTGAAGGGGTTCATTATTTTGCAATGAATTGTTTCAGGTTTTTATGCAATATCGGGTTCAGAAAATTGCTGGCTGCCTTTTACAAGCCAAAAAGAAATCTTCAATTTTCAATATTCAATATTCCTTTTCCAAATCGTGTCGGACTCGGTGCCGGTTTTGATAAAAACGCAAAGTACCTGAGAGAATTGGAAACGCTTGGATTCGGTTTTGTAGAAATCGGTACAGTAACTCCCAAACCCCAGGAAGGAAATCCCAAACCAAGACTTTTCCGTTTGCCAAAAGATAAAGCGCTGATCAACCGTATGGGATTTAATAATGATGGAGTGATAGTGATAACAAAGAGGCTAAAAGAGTGGAAAGAGAAAAAGAGTAAGTCAGGACTACAGACTTCAGGCTCCAGGCTCATCATTGGAGGTAATATTGGTAAAAACAAAATCACAGCAAATGAAGATGCCTGGAAAGATTATGAAATTTGTTTTAAAGAATTGCATCCCTACGTAGATTATTTCGTAGTAAATGTAAGTTCTCCGAATACACCCGGACTTAGAGAATTGCAGGAAAAAGAATCATTAAGAAAAATATTATCACATTTGCAAAAGCTGAATTTACAGTTTGAAACTCAAAGACCCGTTTTTCTCAAAATAGCTCCGGATCTGACTAATGAGCAATTGGATGATGTCCTTGACCTTGTAATGGAAATAAAATTAGATGGACTGGTTGCAACAAATACAACAATTTCGAGGGAACATCTCCTCACTCATGCCTCAAAACTTGAATCTATAGGCACCGGTGGTTTAAGTGGTTTACCACTAAAGAACAAAAGCACTGAGATAGTGAACTACATTCATCAAAAAACAAATGGCCAGATTGTCATCATTGCTTCCGGCGGTATCTTTAGTGCTGAAGATGCAAAAGAAAAATTTAAAGCCGGAGCATCTATGATACAGGTATGGACTGGATTTATTTATGAAGGTCCTTCAATTGTAAAAAAAATCAATAATCAATCAGATAAATAAATGGAACACCTTTTTACCGGCGACGCAATCATCAGCTTTATCATTCTTGTCATTCTTGAAGTTGTGCTGGGTATAGATAATGTAATCTTTGTTTCTTTATCCATTAACAGGCTGCAGGGCCAGAAGCTACAACGCAAAGCAAGGCGAGTTTGGATGGTTACAGGAATTATTTCCAGAAGTCTGTTATTGCTGGCGTTAAGCTGGCTGCTGTCACAAAAAGGGAAAGCAGTTATTACCATTTGGGGAAAGGGTTTTGACTTAGCCAGTCTTATTATGTTATTGGGCGGATTGTTCCTGATTTATAAGTCGGTAATGGAGATCCATCACAAGCTGGAAGGAGAAGATCCCAACGTAGAACTAAAAAAGAAAAATGGAATTTCATTTGCCCAGGCTATACTGCAAATCATGCTGATTGATGCTGTATTTTCTTTTGACAGTGTCATCACTGCAGGTGGTACCGCAAAACATATTGAGATAATGATAGCAGCTGTAATAATCGCAATGTTTGTAATGTTTTTATTTAGTCCTGCTATTTCGGGATTTATTCATAAGCATCCCACATTAAAAATGCTGGCTCTCTCATTCCTGGTAATGATTGGACTGGGATTGATAATCGAAGGATGGGATAGCGAAACAGCACATCAGCTTCACCTGAAAAATTATATCTACTTTGGAATGGCATTTTCATTTGCCGTTGAGATGCTTAATATGACAATGAGAAGCCGGGCTGCAAAAAGAAGGGCTCATTTGGTAAACCTTAATGAACCAATGATCGAAAAAGCAGCACCCGATGAAGAAAATCAGGAATGATTAAGCAGCGTTGCTGCTACCACGCCGGCAGTTTCAGTTCTTAATCTCGTTTCTCCGAGTGAAATAGGAATAAAATCATTTTTTATTGCTGATTGAATTTCCGCTCTTGTGAAATCGCCTTCGGGGCCAATGCATACAAGGCAGTGAGAGGATGTACCGGTGTGCAAATCGGGGATTGATTGTTTTGGTCCATCATCACAATATGCGATCAGTTTTTTAAAATTGTCAAATCTCCGGATTATCAAATTGTCAAATTCAACGGGCTCATTCAGTACCGGCAACCAGCATTGTTGAGATTGAAGCATGGCGCTGACACAAATGGCATTCATTCTTTCATACCGGAACTTTTCCTTTTCCGTTCTTTCGCAAATCAGGGGTATTATTTCAGAGACGCCGATTTCAGTTGCTTTTTCTAAAAACCATTCAAAGCGGCCGGTATTTTTCAGCAGCGAAATAGCAATTGTGATTTTCCGTTCTGCCGGATTTCGGTTTGCTGCCTTTCTGATCTCTACCTCGCATTTCCTTTTACTTACCTCCATGATTTTGCAGGTAAATAAATGTCCTTTTCCGTCTGTAAGCTGAAGATCTTCGCCTTCTTTCATTCTTAAAACCTGCACAATATGCTTTGAAGTTTCTTCGTCCAGCAAAAAACTCCCGGAGCTGGAATCAAAATTTGAATTATAAAAGAAAGGAATTGACATAAATAAAAAGTCCCGCATTACTGCAGGACAAATCTAATTTCTTATTCCGGTTTATCAACAGGCATTAAAATGGAGATCAAAACGGAGTTTCCTCATCGTCATTGAATGTATCGTCATTCATTTTGCTTTCCGTCTGAATATACAACCGGGCATCATCTCCTCCATCATCAGGTACCGGCTTCCATTTTCCGGGTAATCCCGGTCCCGGTAAACCTTCCTCATTTTCTTCAATAAATTTCTGAATATTCAGCAAGGCTCTTAATTTAATAGTTTCCAATGAACCATTTCTATGCTTTGCAATACGTACTACTGTTTCTCCCCTATTGCTTTCTCCCATCGGGTTGGTTGTGATTTCATAATACTCAGGACGATATAAAAACATTACAAGATCAGCATCCTGTTCAATGGCGCCGGATTCCCGAAGATCGCTTAATTGAGGAATTTTTGTACCATCTTTTGCACTACGCTTTTCCACTTCACGACTTAATTGTGACAATGCAATAATAGGTACATTCAGTTCTTTTGCCATGGCTTTCAGGTTTCTCGATATATTACTGATTTCCTGTTCCCGGTTGGACTGGCGATTGTCACCGGTACCGCTCATTAATTGCAAATAGTCTATTATTATCAGGCCAATATTATGTTTAGTTTTTAAACGACGGCTTTTGGCACGTAGTTCAAAAATATTTAATGCAGGAGTATCATCAATGTAAATAGGAGCCTGTGACAAGGGTTGAATACCCCTTGCATACAATTGTTTCATTTCATGCTCTTCCAGTTTTCCCTTTGCTATCTTATCAAGCCAGATTTCGCTCTCTGCCGACATTATACGTTGTACCAATTGTCCCGCACTCATTTCCAGTGAAAACAAAGCAACGGGGGTTGGCTTGTTCTTACTCATGGCAGCATTCCGTGCCAGGTTAAGTGCAAACGCAGTTTTACCTACCGCCGGTCGGGCTGCTAATATTATAAGATCTGTATTTTGCCAGCCGTTTGTGACCCGGTCTAAAGAGGGGAAGCCACTGGGTACGCCGGTTACATCTTCATTCTTGCTACGCAGGTCTTCAATACGTTGAATCGTTTTTATCAAAACGGAATCTATTGAATCATAATTTTTACGAAGATGGTTATTGGTAATTTCAAACAATTTAGTTTCTGCATCATCCAGCAGGTCAAAAACATCAGTTGAGTCTTCATAAGCATCACCGATAATTTCACCACTGATGCGTATAAGCTCTCTTTGAATAAATTTTTGAAGAATAATCCGGGAATGCGCTTCGATATTTGCAGAGGAAACGACAGTATTGGTAAGCTTAGTCACATAATAAGGACCGCCAACCAATTCCAGTTCTTCTTTACTCCGCAATTCCTCTACTACGGTCAGAATATCAACAGGCTGACTTTTATTGACCAGGCTTTGCATGGCTTTGAAAATACGTTGATGTGCTTCTACATAAAAACATTCCGGTTTGAGAATTTCAACCACATCATCAAATGCGTTTTTTTCAAGCATGATGGCTCCAAGTACAGCTTCTTCCAGGTCTTTTGCCTGTGGCGGCACTTTTCCATATACCATTGTGCTCAGGTCCAGTGAGGATTTCCGTCTTTGCTTCCTGTCTTTGTTTAAGTTAGTAAGATCCATGTTCAGTTCCGGCGATAAAAAATTAAACCATTAGTTACTCACCAATGACCATCGGGTTAGTCTTCCGCCTTGTTTTAGAAAATTTCTTTTCGTCAAAGGAATTATTCCCAGCAGTCAGAACAGCGAATATAGAAGACGAAAGCGATTGAAAAAAAATTTTTCTTTCTTCACTATTTTTTCACCACCTGATGCATGGTTATCCACAAACAACATTTCTCCACCCAACAATCATTTTCAATTTAAGCAAAAAGAAACACAAAAAATAATGTATTTAATCACTTAAGTATAAAAAAAATTATTGAAGTTCAATGCTGTATAAAATCCGGCACAATAAAAGAAAAATTAAAGAGTTATTGTTTTGAATTAAAATTTTTCTTACGTACCAGAGCTGCTGCAGGTAATACCTTAAAAACATCAACTATGGAAACTATGAAACATGCCGGCCTGTCCCGCCCGGTTCTTACACAGCCTCAAACCAACACAACTTTATGGATTGGCCATTTACAAACTGAACTTACCGATCATTTCGGCGGTCAAACTTTTCGCTGCCCTTCCGAAGGAATACTGGATAATATTCAGTTATACTCATCGGCAGTACAATATCCGGGTGAAATCAGTTTGACACTTCATGAATTTGACAACAATACAAAATCATGGGGGCCCGCTCTTTGCTGTTCCAACCGGGTAATTGGCAAAGGAGATGATGCCCGCTGGATACAATTTGATTGTTCACCGGTTCCATTACAAAAAGAATCTGTTTATGGTTTTCGTCTGCAATCCCGGGATGCATTGGTAGCTTTTGGTGAAGCTGCCGGCGGAGTCAAACAACCATTTCCTTTTGGCTTAGAATGGAAAGCCGATTCGAAAAACGAAAAAGGACACTATTTTTCATACTTCAGCCTTGCTTTCAAACTGGAAATGCAAGTCTGAAAAATTTAACCATAATTTTTGTACCGGTCAACCCTGCAAAAGCGGGGTTGGTTATTCTAGCTATTCTCAATAACATTTTTTCTGAAGGTATTACTACCCGTTACGAATCATTATAAGATGTAAATACGATGAAAAACCAATTGAGCCAATTGTATCACATGAAGGCTTTCCTTTATCTTCGCAACTCTTAATGATTTGGTTTCATGACAATCTCCCATAAATGGCTGAGCGAATATCTGCCGGTAACGATAGAACCTGAACGACTGAGCAAAATCCTGACTTCATTGGGGCTAGAAGTTGAGTCTTTGGAAAAATATGAAGAAGTAAAAGGAAGTTTACAAGGCTTACTGGTAGGTGAAGTGCTGGAAGCCGAAAAACATCCCAATGCTGATAAGCTAAAAATTACCCGTGTTAATATTGGCGCTGCTGAACCTTTGACAATTGTTTGCGGAGCACCCAATGTAAAAGCAGGCCAAAAGGTAATTGTAGCCCCTGTCGGTGTTACAATTTATCCTGTATCTGGTGAACCTATGACAATGAGAGTTGCAAAAATCAGGAATGCGGAAAGCTATGGAATGATCTGCGCTGAAGACGAAGTGGGACTGGGAACTTCTCATGCAGGAATATTAGTATTACCGGCTGATTTGAATCCGGGCTCTCCGGTTGCAGCATATTTTAATCCTTATGAAGACTGGATTTATGAAATCGGTTTAACACCGAATCGAATGGATGCAATGAGCCATTGGGGTGTAGCCCGGGATGTATGTGCTTACCTGAGCCATCACGAAAAAAAAGATATCAGGCCCAGGCTGCCCAACAGTAATGGATTTAAAATTGATAATACTTCTCTTACCATTGATGTTAGCATAGAAAACGCTGATGCCTGTCCCCGTTATTCCGGAATCAGTATTTCTAATGTAACCATTACTGAATCTCCGAAATGGCTTCAACAAAAACTAAAATCAATTGGCTTAAGACCTATCAACAATATTGTTGATATTACCAATTTCATTTTACACGAAACCGGCCAGCCGCTTCATGCCTTTGATGCTGATTCTATAACCGGAAAAAAAGTTATTGTAAAAAACCTCACCTCAGGCACTCCATTTATAACACTGGATGAAAAGGAGAGAAAACTCAGCTCAGAAGATTTAATTATTTGCAATGCATCCGAAGGAATGTGTATTGCCGGCGTGTTTGGAGGCTTACATAGTGGAGTCACATCTCAAACAAAAAATATTTTTTTAGAAAGTGCCTGCTTTGATTCGATTATTACCCGTAAAACATCTTTTCGCCATGCATTACGAACAGATGCCGCTGCAAGATTTGAAAAAGGTACAGATATTTCAGCAACAGTTAATGTATTGAAAAGGGCATCAAAAATGATAAAGGAGATTTGCGGAGGTGAAATATCTTCTGAAATAACGGACGTGTATCCTCATCCCAAAGAAAAAACACAGATAAGCCTTAAATATCATTACCTGAAAAAATTGAGCGGTAAAAATTATCATCCTGACGCAGTCAAAGAAATTCTGACAGGACTTGGGTTTGAAATCGTCAAAGAAGGAATAGACGAATTAAGGGTGGCTGTTCCCTATCATAAACCGGATATCAGTCTTCCCGCGGATATAGTAGAAGAAGTACTGAGAATTGATGGCCTGGATAATATTGAAATTCCAAAAGCGATAACTATCACACCGTCGGCTGAAGAAAATGCTCCCCGTGAAATTCTCAGGGAAAAAATATCAAACTACCTGACAGGCCTTGGTTTCAATGAGATGATGACCAATTCCATCACCAATGCCGCTTACTTTTCCGAAGAAGAGTTGAGCAGTATGGTGATTATGAAAAACAGCCTGACTGCCGAATTAAACATTTTGCGCAATTCTTTATTTGAAACCGCCCTTGAATCCGTTGCTCATAACCTGAATCATAAAAATAATTCTTTGAAATTATTTGAATTTGGAAAAGCTTATTGCGTATCCGGAACCGGAAAATATTTTGAATCAGAAAAACTCTGCCTGTTGGCAACAGGATATTCCGCTGAACAAACCTGGAAACAAAAAAAGCAAATTGCCGACCTGTATTTTCTGAAAGGCGTGTCGCACGGGATATTTACGCTTTTCGATATACAACCTGACAATCTTGAAAATACCCAAAACTCCAAATCCGATAATTATTTCATTCTTTCAAAAAACGGTCAGACGCTGGCAGGCATGGGCCAGGTGAATAAAAAAATATTATCAAAATTTACAATAAAACAACCCGTCTTTTATGCCGAACTGAACTGGGACATATTACTTGAGCTTGCCGGCCGCAATAAGAAGGAAATAAAAGATCTTCCCCGCTTCCCTGCTGTGCAAAGAGATCTTGCCCTTGTAGTTCCCAGGAGGCTTGAATTTGAAACTATAGAAAAAACTGTGCAAAACATCCGACTAGATAAATTGCAGGGACTTCATTTGTTTGATATATTCGAAAGTGAAAAATTGGGTGCTGATAAAAAATCATTAGCCATCAGTTTTACGTTTCTCGATGAAGAGAAAACGCTAACTGACCAGGAAATAGATGGCTGGATGCACCAGTTAATGGCTACCCTTGAAAAAGAACTGAATGCGGAAATCCGGAAATCATAACTATTAATTGAATCCATTGGTCACATCTGAACAACATCTTAAACGAATCCAGGAAAAACTCCAGCAATTGCTGAAGAACCATATTGCCTTGCAAAAAGAAAATTCACAACTTAAGCAGGAGCTGGATAAAACAAAAAAGCACTCAGTTCAGCAACAAAAGAATATTGATGACCTGAAGCAACAAGCGGATATAATGAAGTTAAGTGCTCACAAAATGAGTACCTCTGACAAGAAGGAATTCGAAAAACGCATTAATTCCTACCTAAAAGAAATTGACCGCTGCATTGCACTGTTGAGTGAATAGATCAAACCCTCTTAATAAGTTTCATCTTCATTTCATCTCCTCCCTGGGAAAGTTCAAGGGTGTATACACCGTAAGGAAGATCATTTAAACCGGTCCAGGTAAATTGATCCTTTTCAGTTAAAGGTTCCCGTTCGATTGTACTGCATACACTTCCTTTTTCATCTTTTAATACTCCCCTCAGCGCTTCGCCCCTGGGCTCTACTAATTCAAATTGCAATGCATCAATAAAAATTGATGGTTTAACTTTGGCAAACATGGCAACAAGTTTGGTTACTTTTGTTTCCGGAGGGTTGATTTAAACAATAGAGGATTTCAACAGGTGGCGGGTAATTGAACTAATGGGGGAACTAATATAAATATTTTTTTTTGAAAAATGCAAATTATGGAAACATTAATTGCTGCAACAGTTGTTATTGGCGACAGATCCTACCGGATTAAGGTTAGTCCGGAAGATGAACAAGTAGTTCGCAAGACGATAAAAACCATCAACGATAAAATCCTGGAATTCCGGACCCAGTTTGCAGGAAAAGACATGCAGGACTACATTGCAATGGTACTGGCATGGTACGCTACTGAGCAAAATAAGGCCGTTGCAGCTGAAATTGAACAAGAAAATATTGAAGAGCAACTGAATTCTATCGAAAAGTTATTGGATAATCAACTTAAAGGAGTAAAATAAAACCTTGATGTCTTTTTATTATCAATTTTATTACTCCGGATTGGGGCTTAATTGGATTGGCATGAAAGCTCATAATCTGACATTTTAAGTTCAATATTTTTATTTCAATTATTAAAAATTAATCCCAGATATCAGATTAAGTCGCATTTTTTACAACTTATTCTATTTTACCCATTTATTTTCCTTTTGTATCTTCGTAAACTGTACAAACTTCCTTTGATATGAAGTTTTTATTAAATAACAGGATTGTGCAACTTTTAAACAAAACATTTAATGGACCCAAATATTTTATTCATCATAATAGGTGCAGCTGCCTTAATCGCAGGCATAATAGCGGGTAAACTGATTTTTGCAAAAAGCACCCGCAAAAAAATTGAAGACACCGAACTACAAGCCCGAAATATTTTACAGGAATCAGAAAGCAGAGCCGAAACCATCCGGAAGGAAAAGGAACTGGAAGCCAAAGAAAAGTTCGTTCAGTTAAAATCTGCTCATGATAAAGAAGTAAATGAGCGTAACCGGAAAATCAATGAGGGAGAAAACCGGATCCGGCAAAAGGAACAATCCATCAATCAGAAAGAAAATAACCTGGATCGCCAGATCAAAGAAAATGAGGTGATCAAAGAAAATCTAAACCGCCAGATCGAACTGGTAAATATCAAAAGAACAGAGCTGGAAAAACACCAGGAGGAACATATCCGCCGGTTAGAAAAAATCGCTGCCCTCTCTGCCGAAGAAGCCAAAGCCCAGTTGGTGGAAAGCCTGAAACATGAGGCTCAGACAAAAGCCATGAGCCTGCAGCAGGATATTATAGAAGAAGCAAAACAAAAAGCAAACAAAGAAGCACGGAAGATTATTATTCAAACCATCCAACGTACAGCTGCTGAACAAGCCATTGAAAACTCCATCACTGTCTTTAACCTGGAAAGCGACGAAATAAAAGGTCAGATTATCGGCCGGGAAGGAAGAAATATCCGGGCTATAGAAGCTGCCACCGGAGTGGATTTGATTGTTGACGACACTCCGGAAGCAATTCTATTATCCTGCTTTGATCCTCTAAGGCGTGAAGTTGCCCGATTAAGTCTGCAACGATTAGTTGCTGACGGACGTATTCACCCTGCACGTATTGAAGAGGTGGTAGAAAAAACAAAAAAACAGCTGGAAGACCAGGTAATGGATATTGGAGAAAGAACCGTAATCGAACTCGGAATTCATGGATTACACAAAGAGTTGGTACGTATGGTTGGCAGGATGAGATTCCGCTCCTCCTATGGTCAAAATTTGCTGATGCACAGCCGTGAAACTGCAAATCTTTGTGCTATCATGGCTTCGGAATTAGGTCTCAACCCCAAATTGGCAAAACGTGCCGGCTTACTTCATGATATTGGTAAAGTTCCGGATGAAGAATCTGAATTAAGCCATGCTCTCATAGGAGCAAAACTTGCTGAAAAATATGGTGAAAACCCTGCAGTTGTCAATGCTATCGGAGCACATCATGATGAGATTGAAATGCAATATGTTATTTCACCCATTATCCAGGCCTGCGATGCTATCAGCGGGGCAAGACCCGGTGCAAGAAGGGAAATAATGCAACAATACCTGCAGCGTATCAAAGATCTTGAAACGCTGGCTATGAGTTATAATGGAGTTGAAAAAGCTTATGCAATTCAGGCAGGAAGGGAATTACGGGTGATTGTTGAATCGGACAAAGTAAGTGATCAGGATTCTGAAAAACTATCTTTTGAAATTGCCCAAAAGATCCAGGCAGAAATGACATTTCCCGGCCAAATTAAAGTCACGGTAATCAGGGAAAAAAGAGCTGTAAATGTAGCCCGCTAATAGCTTAAAAACATCTGTTTTAAAGAATTGGAGATTCTTCGGAAAAATCGGATTATGCTCTCATTTCTATATTCTAAGCAATGAAATGTCTAATACTGATGAAAGTTTAAATTTTATAGTTTAAACTTTACCCTTTTCACCCTATCTTTGCGACCCCAAATAATGTAATATGAGTGCAATTAAATATGTTCATGAGCAACTGACCGGTAAAAAGGAATTTCCTCATTTTAAATCCGGGGATAATATCACCGTGAACTATAAGATTATTGAAGGAAATAAAGAGAGAATTCAGTCTTTTAAAGGCGACGTGATAAAACGTCAGGGCAGCGGGCATACCGCCAGTTTTACGGTTCGCAAAATTTCCGATGGTGTAGGCGTAGAAAGAATATTTCCTGTTTTTTCTCCTAATATTGACTCAATTGTCGTTAATAAAACTGGCCAGGTTCGCAGGGCTAAATTGTTTTATCAGCGGCGCCGTAGCGGAAAGAGTGCCAGGATTAGGGAAAAAAGAATGACAACTGAAACAGCAGAATAAACTCTTAGTATATCTCTTTAAAAGCCCGGTAAAATCCCGGGTTTTTTATTTTTAGTTGTTGCTGCGTTAATGATCCATATATTGGCCATTTTTTATTACTTACTTCTTATCTTTGGTATCTAATAACTTAACTATGTTACATGCTACATTACTAGGTGTTTTAGGTACCAATGAAATCATAATAATCCTGATTATTGTGTTGTTGCTGTTCGGTGGACGTAAAATTCCTGAACTGATGAAAGGGCTGGGAAAGGGTGTTCGTGAATTCAATGATGCCAAAAACAATGTGAAGAGAGAGATTGAAGAAAGTGCCACTGACAAGAGCAGTTCTGCAAATAATTAATCTCTTCTTACCTTAACCTTTTTATTTCATCAAGAAAAAGCAATCGCTTTTGTTTGAATTTTCTTCCATTGAGCAATATCATGCCCAATTGCAGCAAGAAAATACTACCTGTGAATGGGCTGTTCAGCAATATCTTCTGCAAATAAAAAAGAAGCAGGCACTCAATGCTTTTATAGAGGTATTTGAAAAAGAATCTTTAGAAAGAGCCCGGCAACTGGATAATAAAAGAAAAGCTGGTCTTCCACTCAAAAAACTTCATGGTGTTATCATTGCTCTTAAAGATGTAATCTGTTATAAGGATCACCTGATTTCTGCAGCATCAGATATTCTAAAAAATTTTACGTCTCTGTATTCTGCCACTGCCGTAGAAAGATTACTGGCAGAAGACGCTATCATTATCGGCAGAACTAATTGTGATGAGTTTGCGATGGGCTCCACCAATGAAAATTCAGCCTATGGCCGGGTGTTGAATGCATTGGATGAAACAAGAACACCCGGTGGTTCCTCCGGCGGCTCAGCCGTCGCTGTTCAGGCAGACCTTTGTATGATTTCTTTAGGAAGTGATACCGGTGGCTCTGTACGGCAACCTGCTGATTTTTGTGGAATCATTGGTCTCAAACCCAGCTATGGAAGAGTTTCCCGTTATGGACTTATTGCCTATGCCTCTTCATTTGACCAGATTGGAATTTTTGGAAAAAATATTCCTGATATCTGCACTGTTCTGGATGTGATAGACGGTCCTGACGAATATGACAGTACTGTTTCTCAGAAAAATTTGAAGACTTGTTCAGATTATTCGGAAGAACAAAGAAAATTACGATTTGCTTTTTTTCCGGAAGCGCTGGATCATCCTTCTTTAGACGCTGAAATTGCAACTTCAATAAAAAATTTTATTGAAGAATTAAAAAAAGATGGCTATCAGGTCAGCCCGGTATCGTTTGAGTTGCTCGATTATATTGTTCCGGCTTATTATGTATTGACTACAGCTGAGGCTTCTTCCAATCTTTCCCGTTATGATGGAATAAAATATGGTTACCAGACGCCGGAAGCAGGACTTGAACCGGATGAATTTTACAAACGTACAAGAACCACAGGTTTTGGGAAAGAGGTGAAAAGAAGAATTATGCTGGGAACCTTTGTTCTTAGTGCCGGATACTATGATGCATACTTTACCCGTGCTCAAAAAGTAAGGAAACGATTAGCGGAAACTACAGATCAGATCTTCCTGGATTTTGATTTTATTTTACTTCCTACGGCTCCATCCACAGCATTTAAGTTGGGTGAGAAAATCAATGACCCTGTGACTATGTATCTTGCCGACATTTACACTGTGATGGCTAATCTGACCGGTATTCCCGCCATTTCTATTCCGCTTTTTCGTCATAGTAACGGATTATCATTCGGCTTACAAATAATGGCAAAGCGTTTTGACGACCCTTCACTTATGAATGTCGCAGACCATCTCATGAAAATTAAATTACAGTAAAAGTTTTACTGTAATCACAAGATTTCCAAAGCAGACTTAATGGCACGGGCTTTCAAAATACATTCTTCATATTCTTTTTCAGCATCGCTGTAAAAAGTAATACCGGAGCCTGTTTGAAAAGAGAGATATCGGTTGCTTTGATTGTACATCAGGCTTCGTATTACCACATTGAAATCAAAATCACCATTGGGAGAAATATATCCGACTGCCCCTGAAAAAATTCCTCTCTTTGACTTTTCATATTTTTCAATAAGCTTTAATACATTCCTCTTAGGAGCACCGGTCATTGACCCCATAGGAAAGGCAGCTTTGATAATATCAATAAAAGTAATTTGTTCTTTCAAGGTTCCGCTAATGGTGGAAATCATCTGGTGCACCTGCGGAAAAGAGTAAATTCCAAATAATTCCTCTACATATACACTACCCTCTTCACAAATTTTTGACAAGTCATTCCTCACCAGGTCCACTACCATTACATTTTCAGATTTTTCTTTATTGCTCAGGTGTAAATATTCCTTATTCAATTCATCCAATTCCCTGTTTTCCAAAATTCTTTTTGAAGTTCCTTTGATGGGTTGAGATAAAATTTTACTTCCGGATCTTTTCAAAAACCTTTCCGGGCTTGCACATATCAGCCATTTATCCCCCAGCCTGTACAAAGCAGCAAACGGATTAGGTGAAATATGATTCAGCTGATTAAATACATGGATGGGTTGGATTATTGTATCTGTGACGAAGAACTCCTGGCAAAAATTGATTTCATAACAATCCCCCCTTTGAATATGATTTTTCAGCTGATTAATTATGGAACAATATTCCTGTTGCTGCAAACGGCTTTCAATTGTAAATGGCTCCCGGATAACCGGTAATTCAGCAGTACAGGATATAATAGAAGCATAAATTTTTTCCGGTTCCTCCCCTTCAATGATCATCTCAGATCCGGTAAGCTGAATGATGCTCTCAGGTTCAAAGAAAAAGAAATCGGGAAAGTGAATGTGATCAGGATGATTGGAAGAAAGCCCTTCGATTTCATTTTTCAAATCATAGGATAAATGGCCAAATAGCCAGGAAGGTCTTTTGTCAATAAATACCTGGAGTTGTTTTAAGGAATTGCCAGCATCTCCCCGGATCATCCGTTTAACTCCGGTTGCCACAATGCATTCAATGGAATAGGGCTGAATACGGTATTGATGGTTATCAAGAAAGCAAAAAATATCGAACTGCCGGATCCAATTCAGCAATTGTTGTTTCGTTTTGTGCGTATCACGAACAGGAAATCTTCGGGATGATTGTGAAATCGGGCACAATGTATAAGGGGGAATCAGTTTAAATCAGTAGTCTTCTTCTTCTTCCTCAAACCCATCATCATTAAACATATCTTTGAATTCATCATCCATTTTAAAATCTTCATCATCCTCCAACCCCTTTTTTCCGGCACCTCCTCCTTTCTTTCCTTTCGATTTAGGCATATCGAACTCTTCGAAATCAGGATCCCAGTTATCTTCTTCATTTGATTTTTCCCATTCATCCACTACTTCATCATCATCATCATCATCGTCTTCATCCTTGCTTTTCTTAGATGAAACTTTGGACCCTTTTTTGGAGGGAGTATCCAACTCCTCATCATCTTCCAATTCATCATCAGTCTCTTTCGGTTGATTCCTGGGCTTAGAAGAATTCTTACTGGATTGGGTACCGGTTTTACCGGAGGGCTTTTTCCCCTTATCGGATTTTGTCGCCATACTATATAAGGATTAGTTGTGTAAAATTTCAGCGAAGTTTTTAATTCGCCAAATTTTTTAAACAAAATTTTTTCTTGAATATAGGTATTATTTAATCAACTTTCACTATTTGCTCCCTTTCCGGGCCGTTTGAAATAAAATCAATCTCCACCCCGGTATATTGATTGATAAATTCAATATAGGATTTCATCTGTACAGGCAATTCTTTATAGCCTTTTGCTGCACTAATGTTTGTATTCCATCCCGAAAAATCTTTATAAACAGGTTCAATATTGAATTTTTCCATTCGAAATGGAATTTCTGTCGTTTCGTTCCCGTTTATCCGGTATGCAACGCATAATTTCAAACCTGTAAAATTGTCTAAAACATCAGCTTTAGTCATTACCAGGCTGGTTACGCCATTGATCATACAAGCATACCGTAATGCAACCAGGTCAATCCATCCGCAACGACGGGGCCGCCCGGTAGTGGCGCCAAATTCATTTCCCGTTTTTCTTAATTCTTCTCCTGTCTCATCGTGCAATTCAGTAGGAAACGGGCCGCTACCTACACGGGTACAGTAGGCTTTCGTGATTCCAATTACATCCCGGATCTGTTGAGGAGCTACACCCAGGCCATTACACACTGCTGCTGAGATAGTATTGGAAGAGGTGACAAATGGAAATGTTCCAAAATCAATATCCAGCATGCTACCCTGTGCTCCTTCTGCCAGTACCTTTTTCCCCTGTTTCAATTTTTCGTTTATAAAATATTCGCCATTTACAATATTAAGTCCCCGTAAAAATTCAATTGCCTCAAAAAATTCTTCTTCCCATGCTGAAATATCTTCAGTAAAGGAATAGTTATCGAGAAGTTTCTGGTGCTTTAATCGCAATTTGATATATGAAGTTGTAAAGTTTTTGTCAAGCAAATCACCTACCCTGAGGCCATTTCGTCCTGTTTTATCCATATAAGCGGGTCCGATTCCTTTCAAAGTAGAGCCGATTTTCTGATTTCCCTTTGATATTTCTGCTGCTTTATCCAAAGCCCTGTGCGTGGGCAAAATAAGATGTGTTCTTTCTGAAATAAAAAGGTTCTTTTTTAAATCCACGCCAAATGACTGAACGGTATCACATTCTTTTTTTAAAATAACCGGATCCAGAACTACTCCATTTCCAATCAGGTTCGTAGTATTGGAATGAAAAACACCGGAAGGAATTTGATGCAGAACTATCTTTTTATTCTGAACATAAAGAGTGTGGCCGGCATTGGGACCACCCTGGAAGCGGGCTATCACATCATAATCTTTGGCAAACCAATCCACAATTTTGCCTTTTCCTTCATCTCCCCACTGGAGTCCTAATATTACATCTACCATAAAAATTATAATTGTACCGGCGCAAAAATAACTCAACAACCAACGGTTTGCGAATAATTCATTGATTGATTAAGTTATTTTTATTCACACTCTGCAGTAGTAAAAAAAACTGCAGAGATTTCACAGGCAGGCCAGTAAACAGAATCCTGAAATAATATTGTAATTAATGCTAATCAGGGTACAATTTCAGCATCGTATCTTTCTACCGACTCCACATCCGGCAGATCTTTCAGGCGCTGAACAAGGACGTCCAGTTCATCCTTATCATGAACAAATAATTTGATATTCCCTTCAAACAAACCTTCTTTTGCTTCAATCGTAATCGCCGAAATATTAATTTTTAATTCTCCTGAAATAAGATTTGTAATTTTATTGACTACTCCAACATCATCTACTCCTACTATTTTCAAACCGGTGAGGAATGAAATTTCTTTATTCTTTGCCCATTTCGTTTTAACCACACGATGGCTATAATTAGCCAGCAACTTGGCTGCATTGGGGCAATTGGTACGATGAATCGTTAGTCCCTTTCCTGTGGTAACAAATCCAAACACATCGTCCCCCGGTATCGGTTTACAGCAATTAGCAAGATTATAAACTATTTTATCACTGCTTTCTCCAAAAATGATAAGCTCTGTATCTTTTTTTGGAAGACCCTGATCTTTATTATAAACCTCCGGTTTCTGTTCCGTAATTGGCTTAGCCGGCTTTGGAGCTTCCAATTTGTCACCGAGTACCTTAAATTCTTTCAGTTCTTTAAGATCAATATTTTTTATTGCAATCTGGTAAAAAAGATCAAGTGGTGACTGAAGTTTGTACCATTGAACCAGCTCATCAATATTAATTTGAGAAAAAGCAGCATTCATACCCTCCAGTTTCCGTTGCAGGGTATATTTCCCGTCTTCAGCTACTTTTCTTCGTTCCTCTTTCAAAGCATCCCGGATTCTTCCTTTTGCCTTTGAAGTAACCACAAAACCCAGCCAATCCTCTGAAGGTTTTTGTTTATTAGAAGTGATGATCTCCACCTGGTCTCCGCTCCTGAGCTTGTGACTAATAGGTACCAGCTTATGATTCACTTTTGCGCCAATCGTCTTTACTCCGATAGCACTGTGAATGGAAAATGCAAAATCCAACGCTGACGACCCGACAGGTAACATCTTTACATCTCCCTTTGGAGTGTACACATAAATTTCTTCAGCAAGAAAGCTGGTTTTAAAATCTTGCAAAAAATCGATGCTATCTGTATCCTGGCTTGTAATCATTTCCCGTATTTGCTGAAACCATTTTTCAAAACGGCTTTCATCAGCCGTTCCTTCTTTGTATTTCCAATGGGCTGCCAGGCCTTTTTCTGCAATCTCATCCATTCGCCTGCTGCGAATCTGAACTTCCACCCAACGACCTTCAGGCCCCATCACAGTTGTATGCAACGCTTCGTAGCCATTGGACTTGGTATTGCTCAACCAATCCCTCAGACGTTCAGGCAATGGTGAATATTCATCAGTGATCATGGAATAAATCTTCCAGCAATCTTCCTTTTCCTTTTCTGGAGGAGAATTTATTATAACCCGGATGGCAAAAAGGTCATATACCTCTTCGAAGGATACACCTTTCTTCTTCATTTTTGTCCAAATCGAATGGATGCTTTTTGGCCGGCCATAGATTTCGGCATCAAAATTTCCTTTTTCAAGCTTTTCTTTGAGAGGCTTGATAAACTCGTTGATATACCGGGTACGTTCTCTCTTAGTCTCAGCAAGTTTTTTAACAATCTCCCTATATGTATAAGGTTCCAGGTATTTCATTGCCAGGTCTTCCATTTCTGTTTTAATATTATAAAGACCCATGCGATGCGCCAGGGGAGCATAAACGTACACCGTTTCAGATGATATTTTTAACTGGTTTTCTCTTTTTACACTATCCAGTGTCCGCATATTATGAAGGCGATCGGCCAGTTTTATTAAAATTACCCGTGGATCATCAGTAAGTGTGAGGATAATTCTTTTGAAGTTCTCCGCCTGCTTGGATTTATTGACATCAACAATATTTGAAATTTTCGTTAATCCATCTACTATCCGGGCTATTTCATTTCCAAACTCTCTTTCTATATCCTGAAGCGTTAAATCAGTGTCTTCCACTGTATCGTGAAGTAATGAACAAATCGTGGATCGCACTCCTAAACCGATTTCTTCCACACAAATTTTTGCTACAGCAATCGGATGTAAAATATAGGGCTCTCCGCTTTTTCGACGCATAGTCTTATGTGCATCAGCCGCCATTTCAAAAGCGGTTCTTATTTTGTCTTTATCCCCCGATTTTAGTTTTGCTTTTAAGGATCTCAGCAGAGAACGATATTCCCGAAGAATCAGCTTCTTTTCCTGTTCTTCATTCAGATTGTATTTCGGTGACTGTGCTATGGTTTCCATTCACTCAAATTTACACAAAAGAAATGCCTTGCAGAAAGTCGGGTTAAATGCCCTACATTTGCAGCCCAAATTTCAGGTTTAAGGTCATTACGTCATAATGACCTACAAACATATTGTGGAAAGTTGGTATTTTATTTTTTTATAATTCTTTGCCAGAATTGAGAATTGAATAATATTGAGGCTGACAAATTTTAAATGAACTGCGGGTGTGGTGAAATTGGTAGACATACCAGACTTAGGATCTGGCGCCGCAAGGCATGGGGGTTCGAGTCCCTCCACCCGCACTAAAAATGACGAATGATGAACAAGGAATGCCGAACTCTGAAGTTCTGATTTCGAAATTCCTTGTTCTTTTTTCGATATTAAACATACAAAATGGCAACAGTTACTAAAGAAAACATCGGATTGCTTCATGAAAAATTATCTGTGAAGCTGGAGAAAACGGATTATCTGCCGGCTTTTGAAAAAGCATTAAAAGAGTATTCTAAAAAAGCTAATATACCGGGCTTTAGAAAAGGAATGGTACCCACAGGTCTAATCAAAAAAATGTATGGACCTTCCGTTTATACAGATGAAGTTTTGCGCTCTGTTGACAGGGAACTGGTTAAATATCTCGAAACTGACAAGCTGGAAATATTTGCACAGCCGCTGCCATTGGAATCCGATATCCGACAACTGGATCTCAACAACCCGTCTGACTACATTTTTCATTTTGAAGTAGGTATGAAGCCCGATTTCAAATTACCTGATTTGCCAAAAGCTAAAATCACCCGGTATAAGGTATCTATAACTGATGAAATGCTGAATAATGAAGTAACACGCCTTCAAAATCGTTATGGAAATATGAAAGATGAAGAAACGGTGGCTCAGGACGAAAATGTTTTGAATGTAACCTTTATTGAAACAGATGAAAAAGGTAATGAAATAGAGAATGGAATTAAAAAAGAGAATTCCCTCCTGGTAAAATATTTTTCAGAAAATTTCAGAAAAGAACTTACAGGAAAGAAAGCCGGTGATTTTATTGTACTACAGCTTAAAAATGCATTTGAAGAAAAAGAAAGAGATTGGATTATTGAAGACCTGGGGCTAAAAAAGGATGATACTGCCGCCGCTGATAAATATTTCAAACTTGATATTACAAAAATCGGCTTGCTCGAAAAAAGAGAATTAAACGAAGAGTTTTTCAAACAATTGTATCCGGCTCTCGACTTGAAAACTGAGGAAGATTTTCGAAATAAAATCAGAGAAGAAATCCAGTTACAGTGGGATGGCCAGGCCCGTAACCAGATTCATGACCAGGTTTATCATGAATTGTTAGATCATACTGAGATCAGCTTACCGGAAACTTTTCTGAAAAAATGGATAAAAACTCAAAACGAAAAAACAAAATCAGATGAAGAAGTGGAATCGGAGTTCCCTGTCTTTTTACGTCAGTTGAAATGGACAGTGATAACCGATAAGATCGTAAAGGAAAATGATATCCGGGTGCTTCCGGAAGAACTCCGCAACTTCACCCGTCAACAATTACTTGGCTATATGGGCATGAATGTATCTTATGAACAACAAGACTGGATGAATGACTATGTAGAGAAAATGATGAAGGACCGGAAATATGTTGAGGATGCCTATAACAGGATACAAACACAAAAAATATTTGAATGGGCCGAGCAGCAGGTTCAACCCGAAGAAAAAGAAATCAGTGCAGAAGAGTTCACGAAAATGGCAGAAGCTCATCACCATCATTAGAGTTTATTGGAAATTGAATAGTTTATAGCTGTTCAATGTCCCGCTTTCTTTTGTGCCAAATCGTCTTATTTTCACAACCATAAAGTCACCAATTTTGTGATTTTGGTATTTGGACGGATATTTGATGCCCAAAGCCCATACTTCAACAAATTAAAGTTTATGAGTTTTCAATCAGAATTTGAAAAATATGCAGTGAAGCATCGTGGTTTATCCGGCAATACGCTTCATAGCTATGCATCGCATCTTGTTACAGCCCTTACGCCCAATATTATTGAAGAACGTCCTATGAATGTAGCGGTAATGGATGTATATAGCCGCTTAATGATGGATCGTATTATCTTTCTCGGTTATCCCATCAATGATGAAGTGGCCAATATTGTCACGGCACAATTGCTTTTTCTAGACTCTACAGACAGAACAAGGGATATAAATATGTATATCAATAGCCCGGGCGGAAGTGTTTATTCTGGGTTGGGCGTCTATGATACTATGCAATACGTTACTCCTAATGTAGCTACAATTTGTATTGGGATAGCTGCATCAATGGCATCGGTTCTTCTTGCAGCCGGAACCCAGGGCAAAAGAGCAGCACTGAAACACTCAAGGATCATGATGCATCAGCCCAGCGGTTCCATAGGCGGCCAGGCCAGCGATATTGAGATTACAGTTGCAGAAATCAAAAAGCTTAAAGGCGAGTTGTATGAAGTAATCAGTAATCATTCCGGAAAATCAGTTAAACAAATTGAAAAAGATTTTGACCGGGATCACTGGATGACTGCAACAGAAGCCAAAGAATATGGATTGGTAGATGAGGTTCTTGTAACCAATCCGAGAAAAGAAAAGAAAGACTAAAATTTTAGAAATTGAAAAATTAAAAATAAATGAACCCAAAACACTTATTATATAACAACCCTGGTGCTTTTGATTGGAGGGCAGATGATGAAGATGAAAATGAAGAACAACCGAAATCAGACCTGATGATGTTCAACAAGCGTTTGGAAAAATATTTTTTTGAACGCCGGAGTGTCCAGTTTTGGGGTGTTGTGGATGATAAATCAGCAAAAGATGTAGTTACAAAACTTCTGTTACTGGATGCTGATAAGCCAGGCGAAGAAATAAAATTTTATATCAGCAGCCCGGGTGGTGCAGTAACCAGCGGTATGGTTATTTATGATACTCTGCAGATGCTGAAATCACCGGTTAGCACAATCTGCATGGGTCTTGCAGCTTCTATGGGAAGTATTTTATTGAGTGGTGGAACGAAAGGAAAGCGATTTATATATCCTCATGGTGAAGTAATGATTCATCAGCCCTTGCTGGGAGGATATATGCAAGGTGTAAGTACAGATCTGGAAATTCAGGCAAAGCAAACCAGGAAAATAAAAGAGATCAGTGCTACTATTCTTGCTGAAAACTGTGGTAAAACATTTCAGCAGATCATGAAAGATTTTGACAGGGATTATTGGATGGATGCCCGTGAGGCTGTAGAATATGGCATAGTAGATAAAATTGTAGAAAAGCTCTAATTGGTTGATCATAAAATCAAAAGACATGATTTTTTTTTCTATTTGATATAAACTGTCCAGAATTGTCAAATAGACCTATCTCATTCAGAATCCTTTTATACTTTTGTGGATAAGTCAGCGTTTACAAATTAATTATTCATTAGTTGTATGGCAAAAAACCCTCTTCACTGTTCCTTTTGTGGCCGTAGCCGGGATGAAGTTAAAATACTCATTGCCGGGCAGGAAGGACATATATGTGAAAATTGTGTGGAGCATGCCCGTGAAATTATCGAACAGGAACTGATAGTTCGGGACGAAAAGGCTGGCACCTCTTTTAAACTGACCGTTAAAAAGCCAATGGAAATTAAAAAATTCCTGGATGAATATGTAATAGGTCAGGATGAAGCTAAGAAAGTATTAGCCGTAGCGGTTTATAATCATTACAAAAGATTACAGCAAAAAGTATCCGAGGTTACTCCCGGTGATATTGAGATAGAAAAAAGCAATATCATTATGGTAGGTGAAACCGGCACCGGAAAAACATTACTGGCAAAAACAATTGCCCGTCTATTAAATGTACCTTTTACCATTGTTGATGCTACCGTTTTTACAGAGGCAGGATATGTTGGCGAAGATGTAGAAAGTATTCTGACAAGATTACTTCAGGTATGTAATTACGATGTAGCTTCTGCTGAACGTGGAATCGTTTACATAGATGAAATAGACAAAATAGCCCGCAAAGGCGATAACCCTTCCATCACCAGGGATGTAAGCGGCGAAGGGGTACAACAAGGATTATTGAAATTGCTTGAAGGTACAGATGTATTGGTTCCTCCACAGGGTGGTCGTAAACATCCTGAACAAAAACTTATCAGGATCAATACACAAAACATCCTTTTTATATGTGGTGGTGCTTTTGATGGCATTGATAGAGTGATTGCCCGTCGTGTGCAAACCAATACCATAGGGTTTAATGTGGACAAAGAATTGCAGGACAACATGAAGAAAAATCTTCTGAGTTATATCAATGCACAGGATCTCAAGTCATTCGGATTAATTCCTGAGCTATTAGGTCGTCTTCCGGTGGTCACTCACCTGGAACCATTGAATGCTTCCACCCTTCATGCAATTCTAACAGAACCTAAAAATGCTCTCGTAAAACAATATAAAAAACTCTTTGAACTGGAAGGAATTCAACTAAGCATTGAAGATGATGTTCTTTCGTTCATGGTTGAAAAGGCAGTAGAATATAAACTGGGCGCAAGAGGTCTGCGGAGTATTTGTGAAAGCATCCTTACAGATGCCATGTTTGAACTTCCTTCTTCCAAACAAACACAGTTTGTACTGGACCTGGAATATGCAAAACGCAAATTTGACAAGAGTAAGCTGAGCTTACTGAAAGTAGCATAAGAAAATTTCAACGTTTCATAAAGATTGAAAGGTTTCAAAAGTGATTTTGAAACCTTTTTTTAATCAAAAAAGAAAATGGTATTATAGATTTGAAACAATCCAATTAATTTGTGAAACTTCTTTAATCTTTTTTAACCCCTTAAACTAATAACCATGCAGGAATTAATTGATCGCCTGAAACAAGAAGCAAACCTGAGTGAAGAACAGGCAAAAAAAGCTATTGATACCATTAAAACATTTGTTGTAGAAAAATTCCCGATGCTGGAAGGAGCTGTAAATAATATTTTCGATTCCTAACCTGGCAATTTATTTAACCGATTTAAAAGTTCTGAAATGACGGTTCGCAGCATCATACGGGCTGAAAGACCGGCTGCATGCTTCCAGCAAAACAACCAAACAGATTAAAAATAGAATTCTTGTTTTCATAGTTACAGATTTTAGTATTTAAAATTACTGAATCGGCAGCTATTAAACCGCAAAGAAACACTTCTGAAATATTCATACCTGTCATCGGAAATTCACATGCGGGAGAATAGTAAAAAATACGGTACCAGAAAGAAACATCCCGGCCATGAAAGCCGGGATGGAATTTAAGGGGTACTGTCTTATATGGTTTTCCGTCCTTTCTCTTTTAATTCTTTCTTTTCAGAAAGTTTAGTTTATTGCTTAACTGCATCCTCCCTGGTTACCACAATTTAAACATTTATAACAGGTACCATTGCGTATCATTATGTGGCCACAAACATTACAGGCCGGGGCGTCGCTTTGCATATTTCTTGCCGCAGCGCTTAATGCATCTGAACCGGGTTCTGTTTTTGGTTGTTGAATATTTCTCTGACTTTTTGAAGACTGTGGCGCCAAATTGCTCGATGCAGGAATCACACGTACATCAGAAAGCTCGGGTGATTTATCATATTCCAGGTTAGTTGGAATTTCATCCCAATCATCGGAGCCTGTATTGGCTATTTCAGGTTTATCCAGTACATGAACCAGATCGGTACGCCCCAGGTATTCATATCCTAAAACCCTGAAAATAAAATCAACAATTGAAGTGGTGGATTTGATATTGGGATGTTCAATCATTCCTGCAGGATCAAACCGGGTAAATGCAAACTTGTCAACAAATTCCTCCAATGGCACTCCATATTGCAACCCTATGGAAATTGATATTGCAAAGCAGTTCAGCATACTACGCATAGTAGCACCTTCTTTTGCCATATCAATAAAAATTTCTCCGAGGGTGCCATCACTATATTCGCCGGTCCGAAGAAAAATTGCCTGCCCATTAATTTTAGCTTTCTGTGTGAAGCCCCGGCGCTTTGCCGGCAACGAACGACGTTCAACAATTCTTGCCAGTTGCCGTTTTAATTTAGTGTCTTTGCTGTTTTGTACCCTGCGGTTAACTTCATCCAGCAATTCTTCAACAGTCAGGCTGCCAAGATTTACAATCAGGGATTCTGTAGAAATATCATCTACAGCAGCCTGTGCCTTTTCGTTGCGGTCTTCATCTGATTTCTTTTTCTTGTCACTTTTGTTGCTCAAAGGTTGACTCAGTTTGGAGCCATCACGATAGAGTGCACAGGCTTTCAATCCTAATTCCCAGCTTAACAGGTACGCATCAGCAATTTCATCCACTACGGCTTCATTGGGCAGATTAATTGTCTTCGAAATGGCGCCGCTGACGAATGGTTGCACGGCGCCCATCATACGGATATGGCCATGGGAATGAATATACCGTTGGCCTTTTTCTCCGCATTTATTGGCACAGTCAAAAACGGGCAAATGTTCTTCTTTCAGATAGGGAGCCCCCTCCAGCATCATCGTTCCGCATGTATAATTATTTGCAGCCTCAATTTGCTCATCAGTAAAATCAAGAGCTTCCAGCAGGCTCCATTCAAAATCGTTATACTGCTCGGGAGTAAATCCCAGACGCTGTAAACACTCTTCCCCAAGAGTATATTTGTTGAAAATAAAATTGATATTAAATGCTGTAGCTACTGCTGTATCTAATTTTTTAATTTCATCTGCAATAAACCCTTTTTCACTTAAGCTTTGATAATTGATATAAGGTGCGCCGGCAAAAGAAGCGGTACCAATTGTGTATTTAACAATTGCATCAATTTCTTTTTCAGTATAACCTAAGTTTTTCAATGCTGCAGGCACCGATTGGTTTATAATTCTGAAATAACCTCCACCGGAAAGTTTTTTAAATTTTACTAATGCAAAATCCGGTTCTACCCCTGTGGTATCGCAATCCATTACCAGGCCAATGGTTCCGGTGGGTGCAATAGCTGTAGTTTGTGCATTGCGGTAACCATATTTTTCACCCAGTTCCACAGCATCATCCCATGCTTTGCAGGCTGCAGTCAGTAAGTAGTCAGGGCAATATTTTGCTTTAATTCCCTGAGGATTTAAACTCAGGTTTTCATATTCATCAGCATCATAAGCAGCCAGCCGGTGATTCCGCATTACCCGTAACATATGCTTTTTATTCTCTTCATATCTCGGGAATGTGCCAAGTACGCCGGCCATTTCTGCTGAAGTTTTATAAGCAATACCGGTCATGATTGCAGATATAGCTCCGGCAATATTTCTGGCTTCTTCACTGTCGTAAGGAATGCCGCTTACCATCAACATAGTTCCCAGGTTGGCATATCCCAAGCCTAAAGTGCGGTACTCATAACTCAGTTGTGCTACTTCTTTTGAAGGGAA
>JAFDYJ010000011.1 GCA_018267515.1 Bacteroidota bacterium
TGAGTACACAGTTGCAGGCTAACAGTTCTTTATTGTTTTTTACAAATTTGCCCAGGTTTGGCGATCCCACTTCTTCTTCACCTTCAATACAAAACTTAATATTATATTCCATGCTATTGGTTTGTATTAAAGTTTCTAATGCTTTTACATGCATATAAAACTGGCCTTTATCATCAGCACTGCCCCGGGCAAAAACTTTTCCGTCAATAAGGGTGGGTTCAAATGGCGGATGATTCCATAGCTCAAGGGGTTCGGGAGGTTGTACGTCATAATGACCATATACAAGTACTGTGGGTCCGTTAGCGTCTATAATTTTTTCTCCATATACCACCGGGTGACCTTCAGTTGGCATCACTGCTGCTTTATCACAACCGGAAGCGAGTAGATTGTTTTTTACGGCTTCGGCGCATTTCAGCATATCGGGTTTATGTTCGGTTTTGGCGCTTACAGAAGGTATGCGGAGCAGGTCCAGCATCTCATTTAAAAAACGGTCTTTATTTTTTTCCTGGTAATCTTTCCAAACTTTTGACATGATACAATTAATTTAAAGCTTACGAAGATAGGAGGTTTTGCCTTTTCATAAAACCGGGAAATATACCCATTAGCACGGATAGAGGAAATGGCGATGATTTCTAAATTTGTTCGTCTATGTTCTCATGCTTTCGACTGGGTTACTGACGACACTCATCACGGTGTGGGACAAGGATAAATTACACCGTATTTATTAACCCTTATAAAAATGGATATGAAAAAATTGTTATTGCTTGTTTTCGTTGTTTTTGCTGTTAAGACAAATGCACAAACCGAGGAGCAAAAAAATTTGGCAAAGGCCGTAAATATCACCGGAGGTGGCACCTTCTTCAAACCAAAAATTATGAAGGAACTGAATGCGTTGGCGTTGGCCCAGGTAATGGTTGATTTTAAAAACATTAGTTCCAAGAGTATAACAGAAAGGGAAAAAAAGAGAACCCTGTTTGGCAAGGCGCCCGGCAAGGCGGCTACTGCTACCGTCACTTCTTACTTAGAAACCACCGATGGTGACTTGCAGCCCAAAGATTATCAGGAAATTGTTGACCACTTCTATGCTTATTTTCAGGAGCACCTCAGCAAAAATGGGCTTAAGACTTCAAGCTGGGCCGATGTAACCAATGAAGAATTTTACAAAGATGCGGAAGATAAGAAAGACGAAGATAGAGCTGAAGAAGAAAAGGGCAATAGCTGGGTTACTTATATTGCCAATAACGGAAAGGAATTGTATAATGGCGAAGGTGGTTTTGGATTCATGAAACTTAAAAAAATTGGAAAAATGAGCGAGTCGTTGAATGCTCCGGTAGCCTTCATTTATGCAGTAGTTGATTTTGCAGAAATAGATGTTGCTGTAAATGTAAATACATCGGGTTATAAATCTTCCTGGACACCAGGTTCATCGCAAACAACTACTATGAAATCTCAAACTTCTGTTTCAGCTTATATGAAAACTTCAGGTTTTGGAGAGTCGTTTCGGAATTCACTGGTAATTGATGAAAAGTTGCGTGCTGAGAATCTGCAGTTAAACCAGGCCCTCCCTGCTGAAATGGATTATGCTACTGCCTTAACAGAAGATCCAAGCCGAATGAAAAAAAAGAGCAAACTTTTCAGTGTTTCTCTTTCAAAGAAAATGGAAAGTGCACCTGTAATTATTTCCACCACCATCAGCAACTACAAAGCGGCTGCCAAAAAAGCGTTGGAACGGTATGCGGATGCTATTATTGCCAAAGCCATTGTAATGAAGAGTGAGTAACCCGGCCCGAACTACTGCATTGAAACGCTTGCCCTTTCTGCTGTGGTTAGTGCATATGCCAGACTTAGTGACAGGTCGAGCATTTCATTTAGGAAGCGGTCTTTGTTTCAATATTGGGAGAAGTACACCTTTTTTATGTGTCATACGTTTGAGTGTGGTAACTCAAACAAAGCTAATTCGGGAGGTTCTTCGCAACTGCCCTTCTTTTATTTTTATTGTTTCTGACAGGGGTTTTTGTTTCGCTGTATTTTGTAAACAAAGTTATTTTAAAACGCAGGATTAAATTTTTACCAGGTGAGAAATAAAAAGATTGAAGCATTGCTATTACTAATTTCGGGATTCGTTATTATAGTATCTGCACTCTTTATTTATTTTTATATAGATAAAACCTATCCCGATTCTGACTCGTCTCGTGTACAGCATTTAAATTGGTGGCTGAATACATTTGGTAAAACCGGTACGGCTGGTTTAGTTGCGCTAACAGGGCTGGTGTCGTTGTATTTTGGACTTAAGAAACTTAGAAAGTGATAGGGCGGCACACGGTTAATAATCAATAATTAGCTAACAATTTCACGGTTTCATAAGAGAAAAATACCTACCACAGGGTAGAATAAATAAAGTGTTTTTTTTATATTTTGGTTCAAAAAAATTGTTTTTTTAAATTTTAAAACCATGAACCCGAAATACATAATGTCCGGCATTCTTCTTCTGCTGCTTTTTACAGCAATGCAAGCGCTATCTCAAACCCCCAGCTTCTTTAAAGGGACTAATAATTTATACGGGTTAATAGATAGCAAAGGAAAAATAATCTTTGGACCAAAGTATGACGCTATAAACGAGTTTAAAAACGAGTTGGCGAGGGTGCGATTAGGAAAGATAGCTGATAAAGAAGACGATATAGATAGTGCGAAATATGGGTTTATTGATATGTATGGAAAAGAAGTAATTCCTGTAAAATATAATTGGGCAGATGGTTTTGATGAAGGTTTGGCTGCTGTTCGCCTCGATAAAAAATTTGGGTTTATAAATCAAAAAGGGGAAGAAGTAATTCCTTTCATTTATAGCAGCACGGGTTCTTTTCACGAAGGCCTGGCAGCAGTTGCCACCGGGGATTATCCCAATGAAAAATGGGGCTTTATTGATAAAACAGGCAAAACCACATCACCTTTTATTTATGACAGGGCATATTGGTTTAGTGATGGGATGGCATTAGTGAAAATTAAAAGCAAATACGGATTTATTAATAAAGCAGGAAAACAGGTAATACCCGTTGAATATGATGGTGCATATGAATTTTCAGAAGGATTGGCGCCAGTTAACAAAGGAGGTGTTTACGATAACTATGATGTAAAAGGAGGTAAATGGGGTTTTATAGATAAAACAGGCAAAACGGTTGTTCCTATTCTATATGACCAGGTTAGATCTTTCTCAGATGGGCTTGCCTGTGTAATGCAAAATAAAAAGGCAGGTTATATTGATAAAACAGGCAAGGTTGTTATTCCATTACAATATGAGTATATGAACAGTTTCCAATATGGAAAAGCATATGTATCTCTAAATGGAAGGTTTTTTACCATTGACAAAACCGGCAAAGAAGCCAAGCCTTCAGTATTAGTTAATTTTTCTAATGGTACCTACACCGGTGAAGTAGGCAAAGATGGAATTACTCCCGATGGTAATGGAAAAATGGTTTGGGATGACGAAAATGTTTACGAAGGGCAATGGCTTAATGGTAAAAGACAAGGAACGGGGAAATTGCTATGGGCAAATGGAGATGTATATGAAGGCCAATGGCAAGATGATAAAATGCATGGGAAAGGAAAGCTAACCTCGAAAGATGGCAAAATATATGAAGGCGATTTTGCAGATGATAAACTTATAAAAGCGTCAAACGGAATTGCCACAAATACGACTGAAAAAAATAATAATGTTCAAACGTCGTTCACCAGGATAAACAAATATGCCACTATTCCGGCACCCGAGCCTGCTGCCACCAATTTTTATAATGCACTAAAAACAGCTGCCGATTCAAAAGCAAGAGGTCTTGTTATTAACACCTATGAAAATGCCATCATGGGCATGAGCTATAGCGAAACAGATAAAATTCGCCTCATTGCCGATGCTTATGCGAAGGTAATGGAAATAGATTTTCATGGGGTATTTGAGGCATTGATGAAGTCAAAGGATGTGTTATTTATTAACAATAAAGTACTTACACTTTTACCACAAGACCAGCAGAAGGGTATAATAGCCTGGGCAGGGTATATTTCTGCTGAATTTGCTGCAAAAAGAGATGGAAAACCTTTACCATCCAGGCCAGCCAATATTCCTGAGCCGGGCAATGGATGGGGCAAAAGCGGCAAGAACAATAATATAGTGGCTCCTGAAGTTGTAGCAAAGCAGGAAGAAGAGTATATGGACTCCTGTACTTATTATCAGTATAAATTTAGAAATGACATTGGGGGCCCCAGCGGTATTTATAAAGCAGGAAATGTAGTGTATATGCCGGGCAAAGGATATATGATTATTACGAACGTATTTTGCGACCTTGGATATTATACTTTAGAAAAAGCTACTGATTATTTTAAAAAGCAACATCGTTCTAATCGAATAATAGAATATCCGTATGAAATTAAGGCTCGGTTTAAAAGTTTTGAATCATATAAAACCAAACCCTTTACCGGTGTAAGCGAATCTTTTGAAATGTGTAAAAAGTGTAATGGCGAAGGGGTCTTTTACCAAATAGAAGAAAATTGGTCGCCAATGGGTACTAATATGGTAATGGTAAAAAAGTTAGTAGAATGTCGTGAATGTCATCAACGGGGTATCATCTTTAAAGGAACGATAAACAAGGCTGCTGCGAAGTATTAACGAAAAAGATGTTTCAACAGGACTTTATAATGATGTTTAAAGGATTTTAGAATTTATTCTATATGCATTTTTTCTATCACCATTAAATCAGTCGTAACTAGTATTTGAATTTTAATATGAAATATTTACTTTCCTATTCAATTTTATTTCTTTTTTTTCCTGGTGCAAAAGCCCAGGTTTCGTATGATAGTATCACCATCAGCCGTTTTCTAATCCGGGATGAATTACTGGGTATCAACTGGGCAGATACCTTAAAAGCCGGGAAGTATAGTAATTATATTTCGGAAGAAAAAACAATATGGAAGAACCCGAAAAAACCTGTGAAAGAAATATCTCCTTTGATTTCTCTGTTAAGCAGAATAGAAAAAAATGGCTACGAGGATGTGGCTAAATGTTTTATTCCCAGGCACAGTATCAACTATTATCAAAAGGGCAAGATTGTTCGCTTCCTGCTTGTTTGTTTTGAATGTGATGGTTTGCGTACCAGTAAATATGTTAAAAAAGATTTTGTAAAAAGTGTAGATGCCCGGGAAAAACAAATGCAGGAGTTGAAAGAGATTTTTAAAAAATTGCTCTGATACTTTATTGTGCTTTTTTCTTTTTATTATGTTTTGTAGAAAATTCATTAGCCCCTTCCTTTAATTGTGATGTAACGGCCTTACTTACCAACTTGGCGCCAAACCGGTCTTTAATATCATCCACTGCTTTGTACAGGTTTAGTTTCTCCACATTATTCTCAAACAAACTCATTTGCGTGGTAATCGGTATCATCTGGCTAAAGCGAACACCCAGTAATCGTACCGGCCTTCCTTTTTGGTACGATTTATTAAACAGGTCTTTCACTTTTGCAATCAACACATCATCCAATGCAGTATAATTAACCGTTTCCTGTCTTGATGTTGTTTCAAAATCGGAGTAGCGGATTTTCACCGTTACACAACCCGTCATCTTTTCATCTTCACGAAGGGAGTAAGCAGTTTTCTCTGTGAGCCTCACTAATTCTTTATGCAGAAATTCAATGTCGGTATAATCACTGTCAAAAGTATTTTCATGGCTCATGCTTTTTTGTTCCCAGTCGGTAGTTATTTCAGCGCTACCCCGTCCATGTGCTTTATGCCAGAGGGCTTCACCCCATTTACCAAGATGTTTCTTTAAAAATTCAGGTTTTGAATTAGCTATATCTTCAATTTTATAAAACCCGAGTTGTTTCAGTTGAGCTTCCGTTTGCTTGCCGATACCATTAATTTTTTCAATAGCCAGCGGCCATAGAAATTCTCTTTCTTTTCCATGAGGAATTTCAAGGTACCCGTTAGGCTTGGCTTCATTCGTTGCCATTTTACTGATAAATTTTACTGCAGATAATCCACAGGAAATCGGCAAGCCTGTTTCTTTAATGATAAATTCTCTTAATTCTCTTGCATATTTACTGACCCCGAAAAATTTATCCATGCCGCTGAGGTCAATATAAAATTCATCAATACTTGCTTTTTCAAACATTGGAACTTTTGAACCAATGATATCTGTTACCCATCTGGAATATTTACTGTATTGGTCCCGGCTGGCATTGGTAACAATAGCATGGGGACATAACTGCATTGCTTTTTTCATAGGCATGGCAGAATGAATTCCAAACTTCCTGGCTTCATAGCTACAGGCGGCCACCACACCTCTTTCATAACCACCTACCAATACGGGTTTGCCTTTTAAGGAAGGGTTGTTTAAAATCTCCACTGAAACAAAAAAGGAATCGAGATCGAAATGGGCAATATGATGAATAGCTTCATCCATTTGTCATTATAAATTCAGATATACATCCAATAATCCATCCGGGAGCACAACAAAAATATCTTTTTTCTTATGGTCAATTTTTTGAAGGGTTCCTTCATTCAGCGGAATCAATACTTCTTTCTGATTTATTTCGAGCCGGCACAAAACCTGGTGAGGTTGTTCTATCACTTCAAGAACCGGGCCCAGTGATTTTTTTTCATGAATTACATTGTACCCTAAAAACTTAACCGGTGCAGTTTTGGCAACTAATTTTTGGAAATCAGCTTCCGGCAACCAGATATCTTTTTGGAGTAATTTTAATGCTGTTTCCCTGGAGTCTATCCCTTCTAATTTCAAATAGATTTCTTCTTCTTTTTTGATAGTTGATAACCGGATAAACCAGGGCAGGAAGGAGTTTTTATTTTCTTCAATGAAAACTGCCTGCAACCCTTTTAAGGAAGTCTTTTTTCCAAGCACATGACGTAAAACCAATTCGCCTTTCAACCCATGTGCTCCAACTATTTTTCCTATTTTAATATATGCTGCCAAGATGGAAAACAAATTAGTGCAATTATGAAATCTTCGGCATAGATTTTTTGAGAAATAAAAAAATCCCGTCCCGGAAAAATCGGAACGGGATAACAGATCGTTGAAAGACAGTTATGCTTCGGCGCCACCTTCTGACCTTCTTTCGGGTCTGCGACCCGGCATTGGCCTTCTGGCTCTTTTGTTCCTGTATGCTTCCTCCTGGCGTTTTTTTACCTGGGCATCGTGTTCGGTGCTCCATTTGGTAAATTTTTCCATGGCAGTAGCTTCATCAAAGAGGCCGAGCTTTACGCCACGCAACAGGTGTTTAAGAAACAACACTCCTTTAAAGCTTAGAATCTTACGAACAGTATCGGTGGGTTGAGCACCTTTGTTCAACCAATCCAAAGCTCTTTGACGATCCAGCTGAATGGTAGCCGGAATAGTCAACGGGTTGTAGGTTCCTAATTTTTGAATGAATTTCCCATCACGGGGACTGCGGGCATCGGCAACTACAATGAAGTAGAACGGTCTTTTTTTTGACCCATGTCGTTGGAGTCTGATTTTGACAGCCATTTTAAATAGAAATTTAAAGGCGTTAAATAATAGGGTTTAATGTCCTGCCGCTTTTTACGGCAAAGCAAATGTAAGGATTGCGATTTAAAATGCAAATCCTGTTTTATTAATATTTGTGAGCAACCACAAAAAAATAACTATCGTTTACCCATACCGGGCATCATTCTTCCCATCGGCATCTTATTCATATTCTTCATCATGCTCCTCATCTGCTCAAATTGCTTCATAAAGGCATTCACTTCGTTAATGTCTTTTCCGGCGCCTTTGGCTATCCTTTTTTTGCGCCCGGTATCAATTACATCCGGATTAGCTCTTTCAAAAGGAGTCATTGAATTGATCATGGCTTCTATTCCCTTGAAGGAGTCTTCATTAATATCAAGATTTTTAACTTGCTTGCCTACACCCGGAATCATACCCAGCAGATCTTTCATATTGCCCATCTTTTTTATCTGTTCCAGTTGTGTTTTAAAATCGGCAAAATCAAATTTATTCTTACGGATCTTACTTTCCAGCTTTTTCGCCTGTTCAGCATCAAATTGTTCCTGGGCTTTTTCGACCAATGTGGTAATATCACCCATACCCAGAATCCGTTGTGCCATCCGTTCCGGATAAAACACATCGAGAGTATCCATTTTCTCGCCACTGCTGATAAACTTGATTGGCTTTTGAACCGTGTATTTGATGGAAAGAGCAGCGCCACCCCGGGTATCACCATCCAGCTTTGTCAATACAACTCCGGTAAAATCCAGGCGATCGTTAAAGGATTTTGCAGTGTTTACGGCATCCTGGCCGGTCATACTG
>JAFDYJ010000012.1 GCA_018267515.1 Bacteroidota bacterium
GCTGAAAAATTATTATCCATTTTTTTAAGATAATTGGTTCTAATACAATATTAACGAATAAATTTGACACTGGTTTTCCAGTAATTATAAACGGATTGTTGATAAACCCGGATACCATGGAGTTCAAAAGAGATACCAAAGAGAAATTTCATGTCATCACGCTGCCAGGTCCTTCAATTTCTGCTACTATGACAGAGGAAATAAGTTCTTACCTGTTATCCTGCCTGCAAAATGACGTCAAAGGCCAGCCGAAAAGTGTTGTTCTTACACTACAAGACATCAGTAGTATTGACAACGCTGCTGCCGAAACACTGGTAAAACTACAGCAAAAATTTTATGAGAATAATGCATCTTTTGTGATTTGTGAGCTTCAAAAACCTGTCGAAGCATATTTAGATGAAATTGAACTCCTGGAATTGATGAATGTGACACCCACACGCAGCGAAGCGTTTGATATTGTTCAGATGGAGGAAATTGAAAGAGAAATGATGGATGAAGGAAACGAATAAAGTCCAAATTAAAAAGTCAAAAGCGGATGCAGCTATTCTGATCGAATTTCAATCTTGGTTATTAAATTTTTATTTTTGACTTCTTAATTACCACATGCTCGCTGTTACTATCCTTGGCAATAATTCTGCTGTTCCGGCATTTGATCGTCATCCCACCAGCCAGGTGGTAACAACAGATGGCACCAGTTTCCTGGTGGATTGCGGCGAAGGAACACAAATCCAAATGATCCACTATAAGATCCGCAGAAGTAAAATCTCACATATTTTCATTTCGCATCTTCATGGTGACCATTATTTCGGCCTTATCGGACTGATCAATAGTTTTGGTTTATTAAACCGCCTGCAAGACCTGCATATCTTTGCTCCTTCCCCATTGCAACATCTTATAGAACTTCAATTAAAAGTAGCCGATACGGTTCTGCCGTTTAATCTACATTTCCACACTATCCGCAATGAAGGTGTTTTACTGGATGAAGAAAAATATTCTGTAACCTGTTTTCATACCAATCACCGGATCGAATGTTACGGGTTTGCTTTTATTGAAAAGAAAAAGCCCCGTCGCTTACTTCCTGAAAAAGCAAGAGAGTTTGAAATACCCTCTCATTTTTATGACCGGCTTACTCATGGAGAAGATTATATAAAAAAGGATGGCAGTGTTGTTAAAAATGAATGGGTTACTCTTGAAGCTGCAAAAGGGAAAGTATATGCTTTTTGTGCCGACACAAAATATGATGAATCCATCATACCTCATATTGATGGAGCGGATATGATATATCATGAAACTACCTACCTTAACAACCTTGCTGAAAGAGCTGCTGCCCGTTTTCATTCTACTTCAGGACAGGCTGCCCTGATAGCTCAAAAAGCTAATGTAAAAAAGTTGCTGATAGGACATTTCAGCAGTAAATATGAAAGCCTGGATGAATTTGAAAAAGAAGCCAAAGCTGTATTTGAAAATACAGAACTGGCCCTGGAAGGTGTAACCTACCGGGTTTAAATAAAACAAGAATTTCAATTCCGGAGATGTTGTAAACTGCCACCCATAATCCACTGATAAAAAAGGGGGAATTGTTTTCTCCATGCACTCTCATTATGCATGGCATTATTATCCACAACAGATATAAAATTGTTGGCAGGTTTTGAGATCCGCTTCATTTCATTTTTTGCCTTCATCATATCAGAAACCATAGTTTTACTTTCCTTACCTCCGGCATAGAAATAAATTTTAGAATGGACCTTTCCACCCAGCTTTAAAATATCAGTAAAAATTTTCGGACCTACCCAAAATGCCGGCGAGAATACACCTGCAGCCCCAAAAACAGCTGGATATTTTATTACAGCATACATGGAAATCAATCCCCCCATAGAACTACCCGCAATAAATGTATTGCGCTTATCCCTGAATGTTCTGAACTTTTTATCAATAAAAGGTTTTAACGTTTTTACTAAAAAATCAACATATTGCTTACCTTCTCCTTTTCCTGAAGTATTGTTAGCAGCAATACCTGTAAGTGAGAAATCATAAGGGCAATATTCGTTGAGTCGCTTATCCAGCCCATTATCAATGGCCACAACAATGCATTTTTTCTTCATAGAATCCAGGCATTCATCCACACCCCATTCACCGGAATAAGAAGTCGAATCATCGAAAACATTTTGCCCGTCCTGCATATATAAAACAGGATATCTCATTTTGGAGGAAGAATATCCTTGCGGTAAATAAATCCAAATTCTTCTTCCCCTGTGCAACTGGGGCATCCAAAAAGAAGAATCCAGAATATGAACATTATTATCAGCAGTGCTTTTCTTTTTTAAGGATTCCGCAGGAAAATGATCCCTCCATGCTTCAACATGTATACTAATCGTGGTGTCAGATTTAACTTCAACTAACCTGTTTGCTACATCAGTCCCATCGGCCGCACATTCCACTTTATCCCAACCACCTCTTGTTATTTTATATTGATACAAATTATCGGCTAATGAAACCTCAAGTGTAAAATTGCCCTGTAAATCCTTACTGAATTGAAATTTTTGATCCTTTGGATTCCATCCATTAAATGACCCTGCAATGAAAATTTCTGAATCTGAAGACTGATAAGATGGAAAAGATTTTATTTCAAAATGCACCTTACCCTGACTGAATGCATATTCAACCGTTTGAAATAAAAAAGAGAAGATAATTACATACCGGAGCATTTATTACACGGTTTTCATCAATTCCCGGATCTTTTGATGATGCTTTTCACTCACTTTCCATACCGGCTGACGGAAAAAATTTTCACACAATCCCATTTCAGACAAATAAGCTTTCACACCACTTGGGCTCCCTTCTGCAAACATGGAAGCGATGATATCAATGTATTTAAAATGAAGTTTCTGAGCTTCTTCAAATCTTCCTGCCAGGCATAGCCTCACCATGTCGGAATAATCTTTCGGATAGGCATTGGATACAACAGAGATTAACCCTTCTCCCCCGGCAGCAATCATTTCCAAAGTGATTGGGTCATCGCCGCTGATTACCATAAAATCAGCAGGTTTGTTTTTAAGAATATAATTTATCTGGGCAAAATCCCCGCTGGCTTCTTTAGTAGCAAAAACGTTTTTACATTCATTAGCTATTCTAACCTGTGTCTCCCCACTTATATTCATTCCTGTACGGGAAGGAACATTATACATGATAATAGGCAATGGCGTAGCGGCATTCAAAGATTTATAATGTTGGAACAATCCTTCCTGGTTAGGTTTGTTGTAATAAGGAGAAACGGAAAGTATAGCATCATAGCCTTTCAAATCAAATGTTTTGAAACCTTCGATTACTTCCTGGGTGTCATTGCCACCAATACCAGCGCATAATGCCACCCGGCCTGCATTGATCTTATTAACAAAAGAAAATACTTCCTGCTTTTCGTTTCCATGAATAGTTGCACTTTCACCGGTAGTGCCCAATACAACAATACTTTCACATTTGCCATTGATGATATGGTTGATAATTTTTTCAAATGAAGCCCAATCTATGGATCTATCCTGATGAAATGGAGTGACAATTGCAACACCGGTACCCCGAAACTTTTCTCTAACTGACATACTAGAAATTTATGACTGCAAATGTCACATTTTTTTTGATGAATATCATCAATGAAATCATTTTCAAAAATTATAAAGGAAATTACTTTAGAAATTAATATACTGCAGAATCAAAGAAGTCAACTTAACATTCCATGTTATTAAGCCAACTCTTCCCAAAAGCCCATTTTACCAAACTTTTCAATCCGCTGGTCAACTCTTTTATCGGTTGGAATTTGTTTCAATTCCCTGATAACCGGCAGGAGATGAGTTTTTAATATCTGGGCCGACTCATTATAATCCCAATGAGCACCGCCTAAAGGTTCCGGTATAATACCATCAATCAATCCGAAGTTCAGCATTTCAGTAGCAGTTAAGCGTAATTGTTCTGCTGCCACTTCTTTTTTATCCCAGCTACGCCATAAAATAGAAGAACAACTTTCGGGTGAGATTACAGAATACCAGGTATTTTCCATCATGAAAACCCGATCTCCCACACCGATTCCCAAGGCCCCTCCACTGGCTCCTTCTCCAATGATAACACAGATGACAGGAACTTTTAAACGAATCATTTCATAAACATTCCTGGCAATAGCTTCACCCTGCCCTCTTTCTTCAGCTTCCAGCCCGGGATAAGCGCCGGGGGTATCAATCAAAGTAATAATAGGTTTTTCAAATTTTTCAGCAAGCTTCATCAATCGTAATGCTTTCCGGTATCCTTCCGGGTTGGCCATTCCGAAGTTCCGTATTTGCCGGGTTTTGGTATTAATTCCTTTTTGCTGGCCAATAATCATCACCGTTTCACCATCCAATAAGGCAAAACCACCTACCATGGCTTTATCATCTCTTACATTCCGGTCGCCAAATAACTCAACAAAGTTAGTTGTCATTTTATCAATATACTTGGTAGTGTAAGGGCGATCCGGATGCCGGCTCAATTGTACCCGCTGCCAGCTGCTGAGTTGCTGAGTTATTTCTTTTCGTTTTTCCAGGATACTTTCCTGTAACTTACCAATTGCTTCACTCATATCCACCTTAGTCTTTTCGGCAGTATGTTTCAGTTTTTCTATTTCATCAATCAGATCTTTGATCGGCTTTTCAAAATCCAGAAACTGTCTGTTGGCATCAGTAGGCATACTTAATAAAATGAGCGGCTAAATTAAGGATAAATAACAATGCACATCTGATTTTCTTCTGACATCCCTAAACAAAAAAGACCCCGGAGGGGTCTGATAAAAAATTGTCAGGCGGCTTGCTTTTCTTTTTTTCGTTTGATTAATGTTACAATTGAATCGAAGGCATCATCAAAGGATGATTCGAATGATTTGCTGGTTGATTTTACAAAAAAATGATGTCTGGGTACGTGTACTCTGATCTCAGCGATTTTGTCCTTAATGTTATGAGCAACATTGTCGAGTTTCAGAAACACATTTACTTGAATGATGCGGTCGTTAAAGTTGGCTAACTTTTGCAGCTTGTGGCGGATATACGTTACCAGCCCGGCATCCGCATCAAAACGAACTGTCTGAATGTTTACGTTCATAATAATCGCATTTTAAAACGGTGAAACAATAAATAAAGAGCTTTTTAAAAGAATAAAATCCTTTGAAAGGATGGGCCGAATCGGCTTGAATGAAATTACAAAAAAACTTGTTTTATTAAAACTAAAATCAAAGAATATTTTATTGCCCCGATCCAAAAAAATTATGCCCTGGGATGAGCTTTTTTATATACCTCTTTGAGTTTCTCAATTGTATTGTGAGTATACACCTGGGTGGCAGCCAGGCTGCTATGCCCCAGTAATTCTTTTACAGCATTCAAATCGGCGCCATTATTCATTAAATGCGTGGCAAATGTGTGACGCAGCACATGTGGGCTTTTTTTATCAAGGGTGCTTACCTCGTTTAAATATTTCTTTACTAACAGGTAAGCATACTTTGGATACATCTTTTTCCCCTTTTCAGTAAGGAGCAGCCAACTGCCACTTTCCGGAAACTCCTTTTTCTTTAATGCCTGGTATTCTTTTATACTATCACAAATTTCTTTATTTAATGGCAGGCTACGCTCCTTATTTCCTTTTCCCAAAACTCTGATTTGTGACCTTCCGAAATCAATTTGCTTTTCTTTTAAGCTGATTAGTTCAGAAAGCCGCATTCCCGTAGCATAAAAAAGAGTAATCAGCATCTTTGCATTCAGTGTTTTCCAATTTTCAGTTGACCGGTTCAGCGATTCAATCAGCTTTTGAGTATCTTCTTCTTTTATAAACACCGGTAATCGCTTCCCGATTTTCGGAGTTATTATATTGTGCATAGGCGTGGCATCTATAACCCCGGTCTTGAGTAAATATTTGAAAAAAGAGCGAAGGCCGGATATCTTCCGATTAATAGAACGGGATGCAAGGTCTTCTTCCTTAAGCTGAGCCAGCCAGCTTCGTATAAAACCGGAGTTGATGTCTTTTATGGCAACCACGCCAAATTGAGAATTCAAATAAGTGAAAAAATCCGTAAGATCTGACTGATAGGAAATAATTGTATGAACCGAATATCTTTTTTCAAAACGGAGATAATCAAGAAAGGGCTGTATTTCTACGGAATAGGCTGCCTTCATAAAATACAATAGCTGCAAAGCTATTAAACTTTGCAGCTATCTTAAAAAACTGATCTATTAAGAAAATTTATTCTTCAATTTTTCCGCTGGCTATTTTTTGCTTATAAACAGCCTTTAAAACCTGGTTGCGACGCCTTACCGAAGGTTTGGTGAAACTCTGACGTTCACGTAACTGGAGAAGAACTTTGGACTTTTCAAATTTCTTCTTGTACTTTTTCAGCGCTTTGTCTATGTTTTCGCAATCTTTTGAATCAATAATGAGCATTTGGATACCTCCTTTGGTATTTTTTAGGGGAGCAAAGATAACGGCTTAAATTGAATGCAAGAAACTATTCTCTGAAATATTTGATTTAAAGCAAATTACCCGAAATAGTATCAAAAAATTACCTTTGATTCCGGAGCGACTCAACCCCCTTAGATTCTTCATAATGAACACTCTTTACAAGAACAGGCAACATTACCCTGCACTGGACGGTCTGAGAGGTATTGCTATCCTGCTGGTAGTCATTTATCATAATTTCGGATTTATTGATTATTTCTTTTTTGGATGGCTTGGCGTGGACCTTTTCTTTGTTCTTTCCGGCTTTTTGATTACAGATATCCTTCTCAGAACGGTTCATGACAAACATTATCTCCGGAACTTCTATATCAGGAGGATATTAAGAATATTCCCGCTTTATTATTTGTCACTGCTTCTTTTCCTCTTTGTCTTACCCCTCCTTAATCCTAAAATTGAATTAGACTATTATATAAACAATCAGGCATGGCTTTGGACCTATTTGCAAAACTGGTTATACATTTTTAAGCCCAGTGGTTCTGCCGACGTATTGAATCATTATTGGTCATTAGCTGTTGAAGAACAATTTTACCTGTTATGGCCGTTTGTAATTCTAATAATAAAAAAGCCAAAATGGTTATTACTATTTACTATTATACTCCTGGTAGCTGTTGTAAGTCTCCGGCTTTGGTTATGGGTAAACCATATCGAGAAACTTGCCTACTTTAATCTTTATACATTCACCCGTATAGATGGTCTTTGCATTGGAAGCATGGTGACTTTGCTATTTAGAATTAATCCTGAATTTCTGAAAAAGCATACCTATGCAATAGTTATCTTTTTTGCAGGCGTCAATTTTGTTTTTTATTTCTTTAACAGTCGCTATCATTTTAGCTTTCCCTATCTTCCCCTGGTGGGCTATTCGACAATTGCTATGTTATTCGGCTTACTGGTTAATGATGCCATTACCCGGCAAACTCCCCTCGTTACAAAAATTCTAAATTTCATGCCGCTCAGATACATAGGAAGAATTTCCTACGGATTCTATATTTTTCATTGGCCTGTATACCTAAGTCTTAGAGAACCCCTGTCCGCCTGGGTGAATAATCATTTTCCTTCGTTACCTGTCCATATCACCAGTTCAACTATTGCAACTTTATTGGGACTTCTGTTAAGTATCCTCAGTTATACTTATTTTGAAAAATATTTTAATAACCTAAAATCCCGTTTTGCCAGTTCATAATATTATTTATGCCATTAATAAAAAATGAATATTTCAATTTGTAAGACATATTTATATACTTAATACAATGGATTTATCGGAGTTAAATAGAGATCAGTCTGCAACTATCAATCGCCATCCCTGGGAAACCACACGGGCAAAAATTGTGAATACGCTTTTACATAAAAACAAAAGCAAGTTTCATCATATACTCGACATAGGAAGCGGAGACGCTTTTGTATTAAAGCAACTGGAAAAAAAGAATACAGCTGATTATTATTCTGCAGTGGATAATGCCTATACTGAAGCAACCATCAATCGGGTAAAAAAACAGGAAGGATCTTCGGAAATCAGATTCTTTCAATCATTGCCGGACAACTGGGAAGAAACGAACCCGGCAGATTGTCTTTTATTACTCGATGTCCTGGAACATTGCGAAAATGACAGTTTGATATTAAATGAAAGTATTTTCCGTCTCGGATCCTCCGGGTATAAAACAATATTGATTACAGTACCTGCATTCCAATCTCTTTTTTCCAATCACGATAAAATACTAAAACATTACAGAAGATATACCCGGAAGAAAATTGAACAGCTCTGCCTGAGTAATGGGCTTAAAATAAAAAAGTCAGGATATTTTTTCTTTACTCTTTACCTGTTGCGCTATTTCAAAGTTCTGACAGAAAGATCCGGAGCTAAACAAAAGAAAAAGACAATTGATAACTGGAAAGGTGGAAAGCTGAAATCAAAAATAATCGCTGCCATTCTATGGGCCGATTTCCGGTTTTGTGACTTTTTAACGAATTGCAGAATTCATCTTCCGGGGTTATCTTGCTATTGCCTATGCCAGAAAACGCTATCATAATACCTTGCTTCAACGAAGCGAAACGCCTGAAGACGGAAGTTTTCATAAACTTTTTATCTCAAAAAGAAGATGTGTGCCTGGTATTCGTTGATGATGGAAGCAAAGACAGAACTTCCGGAATTTTAAAAGAAATCCGGAAAGAAGCTGAAGCAAGAGTTACTATTATTCAATTACCGAAAAACAAAGGCAAGGCCACAGCAATCAGAGAAGGGATTCTTACCGCTGCATCAAAAAATGTTTTCAAAAGCATTGGCTATCTTGATGCTGATCTTTCAACCGATCTCAACGAATATTATGCATTGCTGTTAAAAATGCAAAAAGATTCCCTTGATTATATTATCGGCTCACGGATAAAAATGCTGAATACGAAAATCGAAAGAAGCTGGTTTCGCCACCTGGCAGGAAGAATGCTTGCCACCTTGATAGACTCCAGGTATCGCCTGGGAGTTTATGATACACAATGCGGGGCAAAATGTTTCTCAGCAAATTTAATTACTGAAATTTGCAAAGAACCTTTCAAAACGAAATGGTTTTTTGATGTTGAGATACTCCTGCGAATCCGGAAAAATCATTTATCCAATCACGGTGTTGAACAACCCTTATTAAAATGGAAAAACCCCGGCGGTTCAAAACTCAATATTTTAAAGTTTCCGGCAATCATAAAAGATCTTTACCTGCTTTATAAAAACTACAGTAAAAAATAATGCAGCCTGAAAACCAGTTGAACAAGTCATCCCATTACAGGAACTCCCTGTATTACCTCTTGCTTTTACTGGTCCTTGTCTGGATTGCTTACTGGCCTATCAGTTTTTATATTTATAGCCTGAAGAATGATGCGTTGAACTATTTTCTGCCTGTACGCAAGTTAGTCAGCGAATCCTATCACCATGGTATTCTTCCATTGTGGACTCCCTATCTCAATCTCGGTTACCCGATTCATGGCGATATGCAATCAGGTGTCTGGAATCCAGTTGTTCAGCTATTTTCATTATTTGGTTCTTACCATCTATATACGCTACAGCTTGAAACTATTTTATACGTCTATGCCAGCGGCGCCGGAATGTTTTACCTGTTGAAATATTTCAATGTACATCCCTACGCCAATCTTCTTGCATCGGTCGCCTATATGCTTTGCGGCTTTAACAGTGATTCAGCACAGTTCCTGAATTGGATCACAGCTTCATCCTGCCTTCCTTTTTTATTCCTCTTTTATTACAGGCTGTTGAAAGAAAACAGGCTTAAGTGGGCATTAGCTACTTCGCTAATACTTTTTATTTTCTTCACTAGCGCCTATCCTGCAGACTTCATACTCTCGCTATATTTAATGATCGCATTGTTCATCTGGAATTTCTATCAAACAGAAAGGTCTCCAAAAAATATTTTTCCCTGGAAAAGAGTTATCCTGGTACATCTCGTTCTCCTTACCGCTTTCACACTTTTATCCACACCGGCTATCCTGTCATACTTTCAAAGTTTGCCACTGACTGAAAGAGGGACCGGCGCCAGCTTCGAACAGGCAATGAGCAATTCAATGCATCCTTTCCTGTTAAGTTCATATACAACTCCGCTGGGTGTATGGAAAATGCCCGGAGTAGCAGAAACAGATCCCCTGGAGAGAAATTCTTATATCGGGCTTATCAGCTTCATTTTACTCATACTTTCATTCTTAAATAAGACCAAAGATCCGGTACAACGATTTTCCAAATGGGCTCTGATAATTTTTCTGCTTTTTAGTCTTGGAGAGTTCGCAGGTGTCAGAACGATCTCTTATTTTTTACTCCCGCTAATGAATACATTCAGGCACCCGGCAAATGCAAAGTTATTTACAACATTTTTTGCCTGCTTGCTTGCGGCTTTTGCATTTAATAACTTACAAAACGGGCAATCCGAAACGAAAAAAATTAAAAAGGCAATAGTTATCACTTTTTTGATACTTTTTATAACATGGATTTGTTCGCTCTTTACTCCCTTATCTCTCTTTTCATTTCACCAATCAACTTCGGGGCAAAACAATACAGGGATTACCCTGAACTTAAAAGCATTTCTCGATAAACTGAGTTTTTCAGATATTGTTCTGATTAATTCAGTACTACAAATTGTTTTTCTATTCCTGGCCTGGAAATTCACAGCAAAAAGATTAAGGGCAAAGGCGCTTTTAATACTGGGCATTTTCAACTGCATTCTGTTTACCATGTTGTTTCAGCCATTTACAGTAGTTCAAACCAAGAGGGCTTCAGCCATTCAAAAACTAATAACGGCTAACTCTGTGCCCGGTTATCCGATTCCGGATATAAAAGGCAGCCTTGAATCAAACAGTAAAGACAATGAAAAATATTTTTCAGATATCGGATGCCTGGCTTTATACAATAAAAAAATCGGAAGATCTGAATACCGGATAACACCGAGTAATCTGAACTTGCAAAATAATTTCTGGTTTAATAAAAAATTCAGAGAGCTGATAATGGGATACCCGCTTCTGTACAGGGCTGATATTCTGACAGACACAAGTAAATTCCGGCAAAGTATTACAGACAGTACAAATTATTGGGCCTTCCTAAACAAAGCCGGCGGCGCTACGCATCATTATAAAAAAGATAGTTCCTGCATGATAACCGTTTCAAAGTTTTCTCCGAATATAATGGAAGGAACTATTACAAGCAGTTATAACGGCTTCTATGTATTGCTGCAAAACTATTATCCCCGATGGAAACTATATGTTGATAATAAAAAGGAGGAAATTGATATCACTAATATCAGTTTTATGGGATTCAAAATACCTGAAGGATCACATCATTTCTCTTTACGATATGAAGCAAATGACATTAAACTTGCTTTCTTGTTAAGTGTAATAACTCTCATACTAATAATCATTTCATTTTTCACCCGGCTATCAAAGCTATTCTAAAACATTCTTGCCTTTCATAGCTTTGCCTATCGCTTCATCCATTAATCGTTCAGCATATGGCTTTGAAATCTCGTTCAATGACTCAATTGCCGTTTGAATCTGATCTTTGGTACCTGATTGTATAAGTTTCTGAAGATTTGCTATCGCATTATTAGTGTTTACTAATTCCTGCGGAGACAGAAACTCCCTGTTTTTTACCAGGAAATTATTTGTAGTACGGATAATCTGCCCGGCTTCCGTTTGCGCTTCAACTAAAGCACGGGTTTTCATATCATCTTTTGCATGCACGATTGAATCCATTAGCATTTTTTCAACTTCTTCATCCGTTAACCCATACTGAGGTTTTACTTCAATACTTTGTTCAACTCCGCTTCTCAGCTCTTTTGCTTTTACAACCAATATTCCATCCGCATTTACAAGAAAAGAAACTTCTACCTTGGGTAATCCTGCCGGCATGGCAGGAATCCCGTTCAATGAAAATTCGGCCAGCTTACGGTTGTCTTTTACCAGATCTCTTTCTCCCTGGAATACCGAGATTCGCATTCCGGATTGCCCGTCTTTCTGCGTTGTGTATTGACGCCCGACTTTTGTAGGAATTTTTGAATTCCTGGGTATCAGTACGTCCATTAAACCTCCCATAGTTTCAATACCCAGGGAAAGAGGTGTGATATCCAACAATAAAAAATCTTTATTATTCCCGGCAAGAATATCAGCCTGTACAGCTGCGCCCAGTGCAACCACTTCATCAGGATTCATTGAATCATGTAATGGCTTTTGAAAAAGATCACTGATCATTTTTTTAACTAAGGGCACCCGTGTTGACCCACCCACCATTATAACTTCTTCTATATCTTTTACAGTTAGTCCGGCATCCTGCAATGCACTTTTACAACAATAGATAGTCTGATTCACAAAAGGCCGGGCTAAATTTTCAAATTCCTCTTTTGTCAAACTGACTGTTCTTTCTCTTACACTGCTTTCAAAATTAGAATGAGAACTTAAACATATTTTTGCTTCTTCAGCTTTCAGACGTAAGGATTGAGCCAGGCTTTTATCATTTCTTAACTCTTCATCCGGCAAACTCAACTCATTTTGCCAATACTTCACAATTGCAGAATCAAAATCATCACCGCCGAGATAAGTATTCCCGTTTGTTGATAGCACTTCAAAAATTCCACTTGTAATTTTAAGAATGGAAATATCAAAAGTTCCTCCACCCAGATCATATACTGCCACCGTTCTGACTTCATCCTTTTTCATTCCTAATCCATAAGCCAGGCTAGCCGCTGTAGGTTCATTTATAATCCTGAGAACATCAAGGCCCGCTAACTTTCCGGCATCTCTTGTTGCCTGTCGCTGTGCATCATTGAAATAGGCAGGAACTGTGATTACAGCTCTGTTAACGGCCGTCTTTAAAATATGTTCTGCCCTGCTTTTTAGCTCTTTCAATACAAGTGATGACAATTCAATAGGAGAATAAAATCTATCTCCTAACTGAACCTTTACAAGCCGCTCCGTATCATCATCCAGGATTTTGTATGTGAAAAAGGATGAATGGTCTTTGACGTCATTATACGATTTGCCCATCAGTCTTTTTACAGAAAAAATGGTGTTCTGTGGTTCTGTAATAAGAAACTTCTTTGCTTCATCACCCACTGAAACGCTTCCCGCATCTCCAAAATGAACTACGGAAGGTACCAGCGCAGTACCATTATATTCTTTCAGCACAACCGGTTTTTGAGTATCGGGATGTACAATAGCCACTAAGCTGTTAGTGGTACCGAGATCAATGCCTACAATCATTTCTTCCTGTTGCAGGCTGCCCGTTGCAATATTGATTCCAATCTTTGACATTAAAAATTATTGAGCTGCAAAATTAGCAAATAAAAAAGGCTGCCGGTTATGAGCAGCCTTCAAATGACTTTCGATTTACGATATTTAGCGCATCAGATACATTTTGCCGTATCCACGGGTAAAATATTTATCTGTATCATCAGCATCTGCCCTGTATTTGTCGAGAGATTTTCCATTCAGATTGGTTACGACCCGATATAAATAAATTCCGTTTGCCAGCTTCTGTCCAAACTGATCGGTACCATTCCATTTAAATTCTGTAATATTTCTTCCGATGTGCAACGGCCCTAATTCTTCTTTAGTGATTTCCCTGACAATCCTGCCTGTTACAGTCATAATTTCAATCTTGATATTTTGCGGAACTTCACTACCTGTAACTGTAAATACAAATGCAGTTGATGTAGTAAACGGATTGGGGTAGTTCAGCATGTTTGAAATCATGGGCTTATTAATTACTTCGAATGCAACCCTGTACTCTATATTACCGGCGGCATTATTACTCCTGTCTTTCCCGGTTACAATCAACTGATAAACGCCATCTTCACCGAAATAAGGCCGGAAATTGATAGATGCCGTATTATCGGTATTCGGGGCCTGGCCTGCAGGTACAAATTGCAAGGTGTCATTGTTAAAACTAAATCCCCTGATGGAGCCATTTGGATATTGTATTTTCAAAGTCAACAAACTGGTGTCATTCAAAATCATCCATTTGGATTCATCTTTTAATTTAACCAGGATATCCGGCTTAGATGAAACAATATCATTATTTAAAATATGAACTCCGTCAAATGTTACGTCCATCAGCGGATTCAAGCTATCGGGCTTTACATAAAAATTCCTGAATGCAAAATTATTAAAATGGTACTGCTCCGGCTGATCATTATCGGGATTCACCTCCACATAAAGTGTGTTTGGCCCCGGTAATTGCGAAGTATTAATGAAACCTCCGGCCTGTATTGTATCTCCAACAGGTAAGGGCCTCCGTCTTGGGACAGGAATAATATTCGGTATGTTATTTTTGTCGGTAACAATCATCTTAATCTTCAAACTGTCAAATGCTGCATCACTGATATTTTTAAAGGCAGCTTTGAAACCCAGGGGTTCTCCTACGTCTACCGTATCTTTTGTCTGCAAAAAGAGATTAGGTGCAATAGCTCCTTCCGGTGCCGGAGAATAGGTCAGCTCCCAATATTTCAACTGGTAAGGAGTGTTCTTGACAGAGTCCTGGGTATTCAGCTTCACCTGAGCATATGGATAAATTTTTGGATCAATGGAAGAGATATCAAAATTCAGCTGAGAGATATCAAGTCCATTAAACAGAGTTGTTTTGCTGCCATCATTGCCAATACCGATCACATCCAGGGTAGCTACATCTCCCGGTAATGCATCTGCGGCCCCATTCCATTTTAAATTTTTCCAGGCTTTTGCCGGGCCAAATACAGGAGAAGTTATATAGCCAATTGAATCCGGAGTCATGCAGGCAACAGACAATGTGGTATTGTCATAGGTACCGTCACTTAAAACCCATTGAGGCGTAAATGATGGATCATTCTTTTTATATACTAAAGCAAATTGCCGGGGCCGGCTAAACGAATCAATAGCTGAGAACCCTGCATCTTTTAAGAACTGATATAAACTCTGACCGGGGCCATGAATTAATTCATCTGCCTTCCAGTCTGAAGCATATTTTAACATGGAAGCAAATGTGGGGAATCTTACGGGATCTAAAAGAAAACTCCTGACCACAACATAAGAACCATCCGGGATTGTATCATGCATAAAGTTCATAGCTCTTTTTCTGCTGGTGACAGAATCCCATCTAAATTCGAAATTATTTTGCCGGCCGCCGGAACAGTTGTTCGCTGCACTTCCATATAACCCATGACCAATCGGTGCGATATTATCAAGCGTTGTATTCACCCAGGGTTTAAATGTAATGGGGTCAAACACATTAAAAACAAGTGACTGGAAATAGCAGGTATTATGTATCGCCGTATTCCCATTCGCAATTACAGCAAATGCAGATTCCTGGTTTGAGCTTGTCACCCAGGATCCAACTCTTAAGAACAGGTTATTTAAAATCGGGCCAAATTTCCATTTTCGGTTTGCGGTATCGAGCACCATTCTATCATGGGTAGATTTGAGATGCTGATTATAATGAGCCTGGCTAAATCCAAAATCCCCATTGCTGATATATTGAAATGAAGAACCGTTCCAGACAGGCTGGCCACTGTTGGGCACCGGAGCTACACGCCAGTAATAAACAGTGCTGTCCGTAAAAGAAATTCCCGGAGTAAATTCCATGATTCCACCTGCTGAAGATATGGTCTGTGTGGTTTTTATGGGTGAGTTAAACAATTCAGTCGTGTCCATCTCCATCATATATTGCTTCTGAACAGCAAACGGGTTAGCAGTGGATGCTACCAGTTTTATACTCTGTTTATTTATGATGGCATAATTATACGGATAAATCGGGTTGGCTTCATCTTCATAAATAACGACGTCTTTAGATATTGAATTATTTGTTTCATATAACTCGTCAACTGCATTATCCGCATCAACAGTAATTGTTATTTTATTTAATCCTTTGTCCCTCGTTCCTACTATCGGAATATCATACGATAAGGAATCCATATAGCGGGTGCCTGGTATTGTATCTCTCTTAATTACTTCTGTGCTCTGATCCGGATAGGTTCTCTTGATTTCAATGACTATATTCCTGTTTACTGCTCTTCCTAAATTCATAACCCGGACGTTCACATTAAAATGAGTTTCTGCCACTGAAATAAACTGGGGAGAAATTTTCACTGACGGATCCTCAATAGCATAATCGGGTTTTGAAAAAGTATTGAGCCGTAATGCAGGGTCTCCGTTCAGTACGATCTGTTCACAATGGAAACGGGCATAGAAATCATTTTGCGTGGTAATATTGAAAGTTTGAGCAATTGATTTTTCAATGAGCTCTCCAAATGTTTTTCCATACGAATTTCCCGCAAGAGCATAGTAAGATTGTGTATTTATTATATCAAGATACTGTACAATGCCATAATACGAACTTGCCAGAAACCCTATAGAACCATGCTGATCCGCCAGGACATATTGCTCCGATACAGAAGAACGGGTTAGTAATCGCTGTGCATTAAAATCAAAAATATTTCCTGCCAGGCATCCCATTACAATCATCATAGGATATTTGCCCTGGTTGTTATATTGTTCAGGATTATCGAGATTAAAATCGAGAGTGGTGGACGAAGAGTGTCCAAAATATGTAATCAGCCCCAGCCCTTCCTGAAACAAATTTTCCATTGCAGAATTATTCAACTGTTGTACTGCTTCTGCAGAGTTCTTATTGAAAGTTGTCACATTGCCACCAAACATTGTATCCGAAATAATCTGTTTATAAACCCACATGCGGTTTCCCAGGTCTGCCTGTAAGACAGGATCATCCGCACCGACAAGATGTACAATATTCTTCATCCAGGATTTATCCTGGATAGAAGGAGATGAAAAGGCCTGCGCCTGCTCATACTGCTTAACCTTGTTTAAATAAGGCGTGATCTCATCAGCATTAATAACAGAGAGCCTGCCGATTGGCGTAAGAGGTATATTACTACCGGGCTCGGTACAGAATAAATTATCTGAGGCAGGATTTCCGAAAGTGGGAACGAAAAAGAGTTTGTTCATGTCAGCATTGCTTTCATAAGCTCTGAACAGGTTATAGGTAATCGCCTTACCAATTAAAAAAACATTTTTCAGCGGAAATCCAAAATTGGCCCTTGCCCACCTGATAAAATTCCGGATTGCAAGTGGATTCATTTTAATACCAAACCCAAACTGATCTACCAGTTCATCTATCAGGTAAACTTTTGCATTATAGCCTCCTCCTAATGATGAACTCCTGTAAGCCTGATAGTCATCAACCGGATGTGATCCATTAGAGCCATTCAATAAGGCAGCATTAGTTATGATCATATAATCACCACGGTTAGCCGGTAAGTTCAGATCCACAAAATTTCTTTTTTGAAAGAGAGTAACCGGTTTAATATTGGCAGGAGCCTGGCTGACTAATATTAGTTTTCTGTCAACAGCAGAAGGCAAAAGAGCAAATTTAATTAATGCCGGAGTAGAAATATCTGCAACGTACCGGGTACCATTCGTCAGGTCATATAAAATTGGAGCGGTACCTCCATAATTAAAATTGGTTATTTCAAGATAATTTCCCGATATGTTAGCCGGCAGTTCAAATGAAAAGTTTGTAGCATTACCAAAATTAAATAAGCGAGGATATGTCAATTCAAATTGAGCAACAACCATCCTGTCCGGCTTTTTGGAGGCATGATTAATTACACTAACGGAAGCAGTACCACCGCTAATTAAGGAAGTATTTATGCTGGCTGTAGATTTTGCATAGTCATAAAAGTCCATCGTTTGTGTCAGTATACTGGTATTATTAATTTTAACTTCGAAATTCCGGGAATTCAATGCATTCCCGGCTGCATTAATTTTAAAAACAGATTGTGGAGCACCGCCGCCGTTATAGGGGAATAAATTCGTTTGATTTGTTGTAAATACTACTCCGCTATCAATATCACCAGAGCTCCAGCCTTCTCCCTGGTCATAAGAAGAGGAATACACATATTCACCTACCAATGCTGCATACCCGGGATTAATCTTAGCTCTAAAGTAAGCGCCTGATGTAAACATAAAAAAAGGCTCCGGTGTTGGATTTCCTACAATAGTATTGGCTGTCGGCACTAATCTTAAATTGTTGCCGGCAGGATTGACAGTAAGAAAAAATGCTACTGTATCTGTTTGCAGGCTGTACATATCATTCAGCTGAAACTCCGGCTGGCGATAAATAGCATTATCAGGTTTACCATCATTCATATCACCCCAGAACTCAATATAATCCGAGGCTCCCATCACACCGGTCTGAAGGGAAGTGTACAATGGGATTTCTTTCCCGTTTCTCCATAATTGAAAATTTTCAGCAGGAATAGTTTCCCATCCGATAGAAGCCAGCGCAGGTTGATTAATTCTGTAAAGACCTGTAGCACCTATTTTAAATTTATAGTAAGTCTTATTGTAATCAATCCACTCATTGTTATAAACCTGGGCTTGAGCATACAAGCCCAGGGAAAGCAATAAGAAAGAAAAAAAACGTTTCATCATATGGGTTTTGTTCAGGTACAGATTTATTTTTTCTTTTTGTTTTTGTCATTAACCATATCCAGCTTCAATGAAAAAACATGCGTAAATAACGGGTTCGACTGATTTGCCAGATTAGTATAAGCATAATCTATCACCACATTGGAAATCCTGAATCCGGTTCCTATACTGGGCTGGTAAATCCAGACTTTTTTCTGATTCAACGTATCGCCATCCGATAATGCTTTCTGAAAATTATTGATGCCGGCTCTCAGGTAAAAGACTTTATTAAGATTGTATTCGATACCGAGTTTCGGGTCAACACTAATAGGATTTGAACTGATTACGGTATTTCGCTTACCATCAAAAGTCAGATCCATGTTAGCTTCTGCCAGCAAACTGGATTTTTTTCCAAGTTTAAAATCACGGGCAACACCTAAAATAAGCCTTGGAGCTGTAAGCTCAGTTGACTTTACCGGTATATCATTATTGGTCAAATACAATACTTCTTTTTCCTGCTCGGTGAAATTAAATGTCCAGGCATTAAAAGTGCTGGTCAGGTCGCGGCCTACAATACCAAATCTCCAGCGATTCTGAATAATCTGAAGCCCGGCATCAAAACCAAAGCCCCAGGCTTTTGCAAATTTGCCTACACTCCGGTAGATCACTTTTGCATTGATTCCGAAATGGATATTTTTCTTCTGGCTTTCTTTTAATTTCTGAGCATATGAAAACAGGAAAGCATAATCAGCAGAAGAAAAGGACTGAATATTATTGTAATTTATGGAACCATCCGGTTCAACAAGGAAGAGGGTATTCATTATGTCGTCAACAGCAAAACGAAGACCTGTGATGCCAATAGTTCTCTTTTTATTGGCTGTGGGAAAAACAATACTGGCATAATCATATTTCCCGATTCCGGCAAAATATTCCGCATGCATAAGGTTCAGTTGCGGATGATCTTTTACACCCACAAGGCCGGCGGGATTCCAATAACCTGCGGTACCATCCATTACAGAAGCTGCCTGGGCACTTCCCATCGCTAAACCCCGGGCTCCTGCCCCGATATTCAAAAATTCGTTGGAATATTTTCTGAATTGTGCATCGGCGGAAAAGCAGCATACAGTAATTAATAGGGACAGGTAAAATTTGGTTGGCTTCATTCGGACAATTTTCAAGTAAGCATTTGAATTACACTTGTTTTCGTAAGGTTGGGATACCGGGTAAAATTAATCTTTAGCCTGTAAATTACATAGCATAACCGGCAAAAAGACTATCCACTGAAAACGAATAATTTATAAAAATATTGTCCTGTTTTCCGGGCAAGCACATTCTGCTTTACTTTTGCAAGACTTAAGTAAAATTTTAGCGTGTAAATCTGCAAATCATTGATTTAGCTATGAACCTGATTGAAGAATTAAAATGGAGGGGCATGATACAGGATATAATGCCCGGAACAGAAGAACAATTGAACAAGGAAATGACATCCGGATATATCGGATTTGACCCCACTGCTGATTCATTACATATCGGGAGCCTGGTACCCATTCTGCTGTTAGTGCATTTGCAAAAAGCCGGTCATAAACCTGTAGCCCTTGTAGGTGGTGCCACTGGTATGGTGGGTGACCCAAGCGGTAAAAGCGAAGAAAGAAATTTATTAAGCGAGGAAACCTTGCGTAAAAACGAACTGGGTGTAAAAAACCAATTGATGCGCTTCCTGGACTTTGATCCTTCCAAAAAGAATTGTGCAGAAATGGTAAACAATTATGATTGGTTCAAGGAAATAAAATTTTTGGATTTTATCAGGGATACCGGGAAGCATATCACCGTTAACTATATGATGGCAAAAGACAGTGTAAAAAAAAGATTAGAAGGCGATTCCGGAATGAGTTTTACTGAGTTTAGCTATCAATTGGTACAAGGCTATGATTATTTCTGGCTGAATCAGAATAAAAATTGCAAACTCCAGATGGGAGGCAGTGATCAATGGGGAAATATTGTCACCGGTACTGAATTGATACGTAGGAAAACAGGTGGTGAAGCTTTTGCATTTACCTGCCCGCTGATTACAAAAACAGATGGCACAAAATTCGGAAAGACAGAACAGGGGAATGTGTGGCTGGATGCCGCTAAAACTTCACCCTTCAGGTTTTATCAATTCTGGCTCAATGCCAGCGATGAAGATGCGGAAAAATGGATCCGGATTTTTACTTTTCTTTCCCGTGACGCCATTCACATATTGACCCATGAACATAAGCAGGATCCTTCTGCAAGAGTTTTACAAAAGACATTGGCACAGGAAATCACTTCCTTCGTTCATGGGAAAGAAGAATATGAAAAAGCCGTAGCTACAACCGAAAAACTTTTTTCAAACCAGAATATACCTGCCGAAGATCTGAGCATTGAGGACCTGGAGAGCATGGAAGGAGTGATAAAATCGTCTTATGCCAAATCACTGCTCAATGAAGGAATTGACATTGTAAGTTTTCTTGCTGAAACAAAAATTTTTTCAAGTAAAGGCGAAGCCCGGAAAATGATCCAGGGCGGCGGACTTAGTGTAAACCGGAAGAAAGTTGAAAATGAAAAACTGATAATTGAAAACTCAATGCTGCTTCATGAAAAATATCTTTTGGTTCAAAAAGGAAAAAAGAACTACTATCTTGTAAGCATTAATTAAAGACTGTTGAAAAAAGTCTATTTCATCAGTGGCCTTGGCGCCGATAAAAGAGTTTTTAGCTTCCTTGACTTATCTTTCTGTGATCCTGTTTTTATTGACTGGATTAAACCGCTTAAAAAGGAAACATTAGAAAGTTATGCCGCAAGGCTCCGTACCTCTTCTATACCGGAGGAGGCTCCGGTAATTGTCGGAGTATCCCTGGGTGGAATGCTGGCAACTGAAATGGCCAAGTCTGATAAAAATGTAAAAAGTATTATTATCTCAAGTAATAAGACACGAAAGGAGTTCCCCGGGTACCTGCGCTTTGCAAAATTTTTTCCGGTGTATAAGTGGCTCCCTTCAAAAATTTCTAAAAAAATGATCGTGGGCCTTAGATGGTTCCTGGGAGCTAAAGGAGAAAAGAACAAAAAAGTACTTCACCAAATTATCATTGACAGTGATATGCATTTTGTAAAATGGGCCCTCGATGCCATTTTCAGATGGAATAATACTGTTGTGCCGGCCAATGTGATTCATATTCATGGAACGGCCGATAAATTATTGCCGTATCGCCTTGTAAAAGCTGATTATACAATCAGGGGTGGCACTCATGTTATGGTGATGAATAAACCCGGAGAGATGACAGAACTTCTCAAATCCCTTTTACAATGAACGGATCATTTTCCACATTTCCTTTGCCACTAATTCATTGCCGTTTGCATTCAGGTGAACACCATCTTCCGTAAGAATGCCTTCCTTTTTATTTGTCGGATTATTGATCAAATTGTAAGCAAGAAATAATTTTCTGAGATCAACAATCTGAATTTTATTTTTTGAAGCAAGACTCCGGATAATAGAACTATACCTGTTCAAATCAGCATCCTGCGGATTACTAAAATCTGTCTTTTCGCCAATAGAAGCCGGCGTACATAAAACAATTTTGCTGCCGGCGACCTTCAATTTATTAATTATGGCCTGGTAAAAAATTTCAAATTTATCGGGATCGGTGCCGGTATGAGTCAGCGCTTTATGCCAGATATCATTAACCCCGATAAAAACAACAACTATATCCGGTTTTTTCTTCAGCACATCCTCTTCCAAACGTAAATAAAGATCATACACTTTATTTCCACTAACTCCTGCCCCGATGAAATCATACATACCCCTCTTATTATCCGCCTTACACAAACTTTCAATCCGGGTAATATAACCGCCTGGTCTTACTCCAAATTCAGTGATGGAATCACCAAAAAAAATCACTTTCATTTTCTTTTGTGGCATAAATGCAAAAAATAAAATTACAAATGAATATAAAAATGTCCTTCTCATTTCAATAGCTTTTGACTTTTATTAATTGTTGGGTCAGGTAATATATGACAACTCCAATCATCGCAATTATACTTCCCCATAAAGCAAACCAGCCGGTGGACAGAAGAACAAACAACCAAATCCCGACAGACAAAATAACCGGAAGCGGGAACAACCACATTTTAAAAGGAAGCCCTTCTGCACCAAAACGTTTCCGTAATAAGACAACACCGATGGACTGACCGATAAACTGAACCAGGATACGCATAGCAAGTATGGAACTGATCACATCCGTTAATTTAAACAACACACTGAAAATAAAACCCAGGCTGCACAAAACAATCAATGATACATAAGGAAATTCTTTTGTAGGGTGTAACTTAGAAAATATCTTAAAGAAATTACCATCTGCTGCTGCCGCATAAGGAACTCTTGAGTATCCCAATATGACTGCAAACAATGACGCCATTGCAATCCAGAGTATTAAGATGGTAACCAGGATTCCGGCTTGATGACCATATATCTGTTCCATAAAAGAACTGACCAGGTACCTATCATCTTCTTTTACTGATTGCCAGGGAATCACTCCCATCACACTTATATTCATCAACAGGTAAAGAATTGCAATACCAGCAATAGAAATAAAAATACTTCGTGGGATATTCCTGTCGGGCTTTTTTATTTCACCGCCCAGGTGACAAACGTTATAATAACCGAGGTAACTATAAATCGTTTTCACCGAACCCTGGCCAATGACAGCCCAGAATGCATACGAAAAAAATGAATCATTCCCTTTAGGAAACAGAGGTATAGATTGTTGCTGATGGGTCAAACCGCTTATGATAATCCACAAGACAGTAAGTATCACCACAGACCATAGTGCCACCGAAATTTTTCCGACCGTTTCAATTTTTCTGTATAACAAAAAGAATATAAGAATGACTAAACCGCCTGAAATCATTTTTTGTTGCCATAAATTTAAGTCCACCAGGAATGAAAGGTATTGAGCAAAACCAATGGCTCCTGAAGCAACCACTAATGGTGCCTGAATTGCAGTTTGCCAAACAAATAAAAAACTCATCAACCGTCCGCCTTTTTCGCCAAATGCAATCCTGTGAAAATTATAAGTGCCGCCTGCCAGGGGATACTTTGCTCCCAATTCACTCCAGATCATGGCATCTACAAAAGCCGTAACTGCTCCGAATATCCAGGCCCATAAAAACAATCCATCGTGAAACTGGCTTACCACCATGGGCATCACTACAAAAGGGCCGATACCTACCATATCAATCATATTGATTGAAGTGGCATGAAGAAGATTGAGCTTTCTGTTAGTTTTTGGTAATGACAAAAGACTGAATACTTATTATTTTTAATTTCTGAATTTAACTTGTTGCAAATTTTGTAATTCCTTCTACAAGAAGATCCAGATTATCCAGGCTGGTATAAACGCTTGGTGTTATTCTTACACCATGAATATTTTCCCATTCTATTCCAACGGTATGAATTTTATAATTATTAAATAAAAATGAATCCAACTCTCCTGGTTTTTTCCCATCTATTCCAATATTTCCAATAGCACATCCCCATTTAGGATCCAGGGAAGTATTTAATCTCACTTTAGGCAAATTTTTTACTTTTTCCATCCAGTAATTTTTCAGAAAATGGAGCCTCTTTTCTTTTCTTTCAATTCCGATCATTTCATGAAACTCAAGTGCTTTTCCTATTGCCTGTTCAATAAAAAACGGCCGGGTGCCCAAGGCTTCAAATTTCCGAATGTCTTCGCTTTTTGGATCACCCATTGCAAATAAAGGATAGAGCTCCTTTATTTTTTCTTTTTTCACATATAACATACCGCTTCCTATCGGTGCGTACAACCATTTATGCAGGCTGCTGGCAAAATAATCGCAGTTCAGTTCAGAAATTTTAAATTGAAAATGTGCAAAGCTGTGTGCTCCGTCCACCACCACTTGAATACCCCTGCGATGTGCCTCATCAGCAATTCTTCTGACCGGCAATATCTGCCCGTTCCAGTTGATGATATGTGTGAGGTGAACTACTTTCGTTTTGGAAGAAAATGCATTCACATACTGATTAACTAAATAATTTTCATCTTCGCTAGGCAATTCCAAATTAATCCAAACCACTTTTATCCCATCTCTCATTTCTCTTTGCTTATATGCATTCACCATATTCGGATAATCTTGTTTGGCTGCCACGACTTCGTCCCCGGCTTTTAATGTCAATCCAAAAATTACAGTTTCCAGGCCTTCGGAAGAATTCCGGTTAATCACAACTTCTTCCGGGGAGCAGCCAGCTGTTTTTGCCAGGTTTTTTCTCAGTGGCTCCCTGCCCTGATCCAGAATACGCCACATATAATAACTCGGAGCTTCATTACTGAAATCATAATATCGTTTCATGGCATCCTGAACAGATTTAGGGGCAGGGGATACTCCCCCATTATTCAAATTGATTATTGATGGAGAAACGGTGAATGATTGCCGGATATAATACCAAAAATCTTCTTCCGTAGCCAGGTCAGCCGCTGATACTCCCTCAGCTTCCCTCAAGGCTTTTTCCAAATTACGGCTCCATACCGGTTGGGACAGGGATGAGAAAAAAGTGAATGCAGAAAATGCACCTACTCTTTTTAAGAAATGGCGGCGATTTTGTGAATTCATAACAGTTAATTTGATTTAAATGTAACAAAAGTTTTTGGCGTCAATTTTTATCCATGCCCGGTATTTCTAAATACCTTGAAAACAGGAGTATGCAGCCGACAGGGAATTCCGGATAAATCAATTTGGGAAGAACCTCTTCACATCTTATTTTTGCGTCCCGCAAGACAAGGCGGGATTCCGAAATCATCCTGGCCCGTGGTGTAATGGTAGCACTACAGATTTTGGTTCTGTCTGTTAAGGTTCGAATCCTTACGGGCCAACAAAAAGACTGCTGAAAAGCGGTCTTTTTCATTATACCAACTGCAGGAAACCAATAGAAGTAATTCTGATTATATTTCAGCCCGGATTATTATCTGAAAATATTTTTTTCTAACCCATTTTTCTTTTCCCCGTTTGACTATATTGCAATTATAATTTTTTATAACATGAAAAGTCTTTTCACTTTCGTTTTGCTACTCTTCGGTTTTATTTCCTATTCACAAGAGTGTACGGATTTTTATTATATGCAAAACAATAAAAAAGTTGAAATGACACTCAGGAATAAAAAGGGAAAGGAAACCGGCAAGATCACTTATGTAATGTCCAATGTTCAAAAATCAGGAGGTATTGTTACATCCACAGTGAATTCAGACTTTGTTGATGCCAAAGGAAAATCAATTTCAAAAGCTACAAATGTTATGAAATGTGCAGGTGGTATTATTATGATGGACATGAAAATGTTTATTCCTGCTGCTCAACAGGAACAAATAGGAGATGTTTCCGCAACAGGACAGTCAAGCTATCTTGAATACCCGCCGAAAATGAAGCAGGGTGATGTTTTAAAAGATGGAGAATTTAGTATGGATTTTAAAATGCAAAGTGGTATTGCTTCACATATCAGCGTTGACATTACAAATAGAAAGGTAGAAGGCAATGAAAGCATCACAACTCCTGCAGGAACCTGGGATTGTATTAAAATTACTTATCATAGCAAGGTGGTTATAAAAATAGGAATCGGTATTCCTGTAAATGCTGATGTCACCGAATGGTATGCACCCGGTTTTGGTACAGTTAAAACAGAATCCAAAGGAGGGACAACAGAAATTACTTCAGTGAACTAGGATACTCTAAAAATTATTTCTGCATTCAGCCAATAATGGAAGCTGCTTGTCTTTCTCAGAGATAATTTGTTTTTCCGAAGGTACTTTCCAGTCTATATTCAAAGCAGGGTCATTGTATAAAATACCGGCTTCACTTTCTTTATTATAAAAGGTATCGCATTTATAAAGTATCGTTGCTTTTTCGCTCAACACAGAAAAGCCATGAGCAAATCCGGGAGGAATGAATAATTGTTTATTATTGAAAGAAGACAATTCGATACAAAACACTTTTCCATATGTAGATGACTTCCTGCGAATGTCAACAACAGCATCCTGAATTAACCCATTAATGACTCTTACCAGTTTTGTTTGTGCATGTGGGCTCAGCTGGTAATGTAATCCCCTTATCACTCCAAAGGAGGAAGAAGACTGATTATCCTGCACCCAGCGAAAGTTGATGCCTTGTTGCTGAAAAACTTTTTCGTTGTAAGACTCAAAAAAATATCCACGGTTGTCTTCAAAAATTGTTGGCTCATAAACCAACAAACCTTCGAAATCTGTTTGGTAAAAAGGCATATTAAAAGCTCCAGTAATTTCTATTACTAATTTTATTACGATAAATTCCTTTCAGGTCTGCAATCAATCCATGCTTTTTTGTAATTCCTGTAAAATATGCGTCATCGCAAGCCAGGTATTGTTTATGGGGTACCGTAATGATGACCGCATCATAATCAGTTGCAGGTTGATCTACCAGTGAAAAACCATATTCATGTTGCAGGTCTCCCGAATCGGCATGCGGATCTTCCACATCCACGTTTACATAATATTCCTTTAACGCTTTTACCACGTCACTCACTTTGGAGTTCCTGATATCGCTTACATTTTCTTTGAAGGTGGCTCCTTTAATAAGCACTTTCGCAGCTTTTACATCACCGGTATTTCTGATAATATGCTGAATCACTTTTTTAGCTACATATTTACCCATATTATCGTTGATATTTCTTCCTGATAAAATAACTTCAGAATGATAACCAAGTTCTTTTGCTTTATGCGTAAGATAATAGGGATCTACTCCTATGCAGTGCCCGCCAACTAACCCCGGCTGGAATTTTAAAAAATTCCATTTTGTCCCTGCGGCTTCCAAGACTTCATACGTATTGATTCCGATCCGGTCAAAGATGATGGAAAGTTCATTCATCAGAGCGATATTAAGGTCCCTCTGCGTGTTCTCAATTATTTTTGCAGCTTCTGCAACTTTAATGGATGATGCTCTGTGTACACCGGCTGCAACAACAAGCTCATACACTTTTGCTATTTCTTCAAGAGATTCTGCATCGGAACCTGAAACCACTTTCACAATTGTAGAAAGCGTATGGTTTTTATCTCCCGGGTTAATACGTTCAGGTGAATAACCGAGTTTGAAATCTTTTACATTTTTAAGCCCGGATAATTTTTCAATGATGGGCAAGCAATCTTCTTCAGTACAACCGGGATATACCGTAGATTCAAAAACCACGTAATCACCTTTCTTGATTACCTTACCCACCGTTTCAGACGCTTTTTTTACCGGGATCAAATCGGGTACATTATGCTCATCAACCGGTGTGGGAACAGCCACAATAAAAAATTTTGCTTCCCTTAAAACATCGAGTGAATTGGTGAAAACAATATCACAGCCTTTGAATGCTTCTTTATCCAGTTCATTGCTGGGATCAATTCCCTGCTTCATCATTTCAACTCTTTTTTCATTAATATCAAATCCGATTACGGATATTTTTCTTGCAAATTCCAATGCAATAGGTAATCCTACATATCCTAAACCTATAACAGCAAGTTTTTCTTTTTTTTCGGTCAATTCCTGGTACATATATTTTCGGTTATGATTTTTTATTTAATACTTACAAACTCTTTTGGCATTTTATTCCATTCTTCAGGCGCTAATGATTTAAAATAATCATAAGTAATTTTCAACCCTTCTTTACGATTCACTTTCGGTGCCCAGCCTAACAATTCCCGGGCTTTAGAAATATCAGGTTCCCGTTGTTTAGGGTCATCTTCCGGTAATGGTTTAAAAATAATTTTCACTTTCTTACCGGTAAGTTCTAATATTTCATTGGCAAAATCAAGCAATGAAATTTCATCCGGGTTCCCAATATTTACAGGTAGCCGGTAATCACTCAATAATAGTCTGTAAATCCCATCAACCTGATCATCCACAAAACAAAAGCTTCTTGTTTGTGATCCATCGCCAAACACGGTAAGATCTTCGCCACGCAAAGCCTGGCCTATAAAAGCAGGCAATGCTCTTCCATCATTCAACCGCATCCTTGGACCGTAGGTATTAAAAATCCGGACAATTCTGGTATCCAGGTTGTGAAAATTCTGATAGGCCATTGTGATCGCTTCTAAATATCTCTTTGCTTCATCATACACGCCTCTTGGTCCAACCGGGTTTACATTGCCCCAATATTCTTCCGGTTGCGGGTGTACCAAAGGATCTCCATACACTTCGCTAGTCGAGGCAACAAGAATTCTTGCCTTTTTTGCTTTAGCCAATCCCAAGCAATTATGCGTACCCATTGCCCCTACTTTCAAAGTCTGAATCGGAATTTTCAGATAATCAATCGGGCTGGCCGGAGAAGCAAAATGTAAAATATATTCAAGTGGGCCCGGGATATGAATGAACTTGGTAACATCGTAATGATAAAATTCAAACTGCTCTAGTTTGAAAAGATGTTGTATGTTTTTCAAATCTCCGGTGATCAGGTTATCCATTCCAACAACACGGTATCCTTCCTTAATAAACCGGTCGCATAAATGTGAACCCAAAAATCCGGCTGCGCCGGTTATAAGCACTCTCTTTTGGTACATAATACTTTTAATTCACCACTACCCTTCCAATACTTTCATAATGAAATTTAAGTTCTTGCATATCTTCAAGGTCAAATAAATTTCTTCCATCGAAAATAACTTTATTCTTCATCAATCCGGCAATTCTTGAAAAATCCGGAGTACGAAATTCATTCCATTCTGTAGCAATAATCAATGCATCGGCACTTGAAAGGCAGTCATACTGGTTCGCTGCATATGTTATGGTATCTCCCAGCCTGGCTTTTACATTTTTCATAGCTTCCGGATCAAAAGCGTTTATTGAAGCGCCCAGTTTTAATAATTCTTCAATCATATCAAGAGCCGGTGCTTCTCTGATATCATCCGTGTTGGGTTTAAAGGCAAGACCCCATAAAGCAAATTTTTTCCCACTCAGATTATCACCAAAATATTTTTTTATTTTAGGAATCAGGTAAAGTTTCTGCTTTTCATTAACCTCTATTACAGCATTTAGTATTTTAAAATCATAGTTCACCTCATGTGAAGATCTATGTAATGCCCTGACATCTTTCGGAAAGCAACTACCGCCATAACCGATACCCGGAAATAAAAATCGTTTTCCGATCCTTCCATCACTTCCAATACCCCTGCGTACCATGTCCACATCGGCACCAAATTTTTCACAGAGACGGGCTATCTCATTCATGAAAGTAATTTTGGTGGCTAAGAATGTATTAGCTGCGTATTTTGTAAGCTCAGCAGATTTTACGTCCATGTAAATTACAGGATTACCCTGCCGTACAAAAGGTGCATACAAATCATTCATCACTTTTTTTGCTCTTTCAGAAGTGGTACCGACAATCACCCGTTCCGGTTTCATAAAATCATCAACGGCACCGCCTTCCCGTAAAAATTCAGGATTCGAAACAACATCAAATTCAACTTTACAATTTTTCTCAATTGCAGCATACACTTTATCAGCGGTACCTACCGGTACCGTGCTTTTGTTTACGATAACCTTATAATCTTTGATCAGATCTCCAAGTTGCTCCGCCACAAGCAGTACAGCTCTCAGATCGGCAGATCCGTTCTCACCGGGGGGAGTAGGTAAGGCAAGCATAATAACATCTGCATCCCTGATACCTGCCTCCAGGTCTGTAGTAAAATTTAACCTGCCATCTTTTAAATTCCGAAGAAAAAATTTTTCCAGGCCAGGTTCAAAAATAGTAACCGTCCCGCTTTGCAGCTTATCCACTTTATTGATATCAATATCAACACAGGTAACCTCATTCCCTGTTTCAGCAAAACAAGTACCTGATACTAATCCAACATAACCGGTTCCAATAACTGCGATTTTCATATAGGGTTTTTATTGATTTACAAACTCTAAAACATTTGATGTTATAAAATTCAGCTGCTCTTCATCCAGCTCTGTATGAATCGGCAATGAAATCACCCGGTCCGTAAGCCAATCCGTAACAGGCATAACCTGTGAAGAAGTATTGAATTGCGAAAACATTTTTTGTTTATGCCCCGGTACAGGGTAATAAATCATAGAAGGGATATTTCGCTTTGCTAAAAATTCATTGAGCCCATTTCGCTCCACCCCTTCTAATATTAAAGTGTATTGATGAAATACATGATTGGAATAGTTTGCCCGAAAAGGTGTTTTGATCTTTTGATGGTTTGCAAAAGCTTTATCATAAAAATCTGCTGCTTTTCTTCTCGCAGCAGCATATTCATCAAGATATTTCAGTTTTATATTGAGAATAGCAGCCTGGATTGTATCGAGACGACTATTGCAACCTACCACATCATGATAGTATCTTTTGCTTTGCCCGTGATTGGCAATCATTTTCAGCTTTACCGCTAATGAATCATCATTGGTAAAAATAGCGCCTCCATCACCGAAGGCTCCCAGGTTTTTGGAAGGATAAAATGATGTTGTACCAATATGCCCTATTGTTCCTGTTTTCTTTTTAGAACCGTTTTTAAAATAATATTCACAGCCTATTGCCTGGGCATTATCTTCTATTACATAAATATTAGATTTTGAAGCAATTTCCAGGATGGCTTCCATCGGCGCCGCCTGGCCATATAAATGAACAGGAACAATTGCTTTTGTTTTAGGAGTGATTGCTTTTTCAATTGCAACCGGATCTACACAAAATGTTTTGGGATCCACTTCCACAAAAACAGGTGTCAACTTCAGCAAGGCAATAACTTCTGTAGTAGCAATATAGGTAAAGGAAGGTGTAATAACTTCATCACCGGGTTGTAATCCCAACGCCATCATGGCAATCTGTAATGCATCTGTACCATTTCCACAGGTGATCGTATGTTTTGCCCCGATAAAACTGGAAAGATTTGAAGCAAATTCCTGTACGGGCCTGCCATTGATGAATGCCGAGCTCTCAAATACATCAAGCACTACCTGGTTAATTTCTGCCTTAATCTTATGATACTGAGTTTGGGTATCCACCATCTGGATGGGGCGCATCGGAATAGGTTTGTTTTAAAAGTGTAGCCGGCCCGTACCGAACTATTATATCAATAGTTCTAAATGCCGGTACGTTCGGGCGGGCAAAAATACAAAAATACAGGTAGTTTTACCCGATTGCGTTTACATTTGCCAGGCTTAAAAACGAAAAATTGAGCGTTCTATTTTATAATATCTTTTTGCTTTTGTATAAAATAGCTGCCAGAGGCGCTGCCCTATTCAAGCCCAAGGCTGAAAAATGGCTGAAAGGGAGAAAGAAAATATTTGAAAGATTACAAAAATCAATACCCCGGGATGCACAAATTATCTGGGTACATTGCGCTTCTTTAGGAGAATTTGAGCAAGGCCGGCCTGTTATTGAAAAATTGAAGAACCTTTTTCCTGATTACAAAGTTTTACTGACCTTTTTTTCTCCATCCGGCTATGAAGTTAGAAAGGATTATAGCGGGGCAGACTGGGTCTTTTACCTGCCAATGGATGGACCCGGAAATGCTAAACGGTTTTTAGAAATTGTGCATCCGTCGCTGGTAATTTTTGTAAAATATGAATTTTGGTATTACTACCTCAAAAAAATTAAATATCGCAAAATTCCTTTATTACTGATATCGGCCCTTTTCCGGAAAGACGCTGCTTTTTTTAAAATGCATGGTAAGCTTCATCGTAAAATGCTCTCCCGGTTTGATCATCTGTTTGTTCAAAATGAGGCTTCAAAAAAACTATTGGATAATATTGGTCTATCGGCATTCAGCAGCATATCCGGCGATACCCGGTTTGACAGGGTGATTGAAATAGCTGAACAATTTGAACCTATTCCCCTTATTGAAAAATTTATTGGGGATGATAAATGTATAATTGCCGGAAGCACCTGGAAAGAAGATGAAACAGTTTTAGCTCAAATTGATTACACTGAAAAAAAGATTAAGTTAATTATAGTACCACACGAAGTCAACGATTCGAACCTCACTGACATCAAAAAGCTTTTCCCCTCTTCAATCAGGTATTCTGAAATAAAATCCGGAAGCTGCCACCCGAAAACTGAAAATGTTCTCATCATTGACTGTATTGGCCTATTATCCCGTTTATACAAATATGCTTACATAACTTATGTTGGCGGAGGAATGAAACTGCCCGGTGTACATAATGTTCTGGAAGCTGCCGTTTATGAAAAGCCTGTTCTCTTTGGGCCTGAATATCATAAATACCGGGAAGCTGAAGAACTGATTGAATGCGGTGGTGGATATAGTTTTACAGGAACAAAAAGTTTACAAAATAAAATTGATCAGCTTTTAACGGATCATAACGAATACACCCATTCGAGTATCGCTTCGGGAAAATATGTTGCAGGTAAAAAGGGCGCTACAGAAAAGATAATTGAGTACATTCAGGAAAACCGTCTTTTAATCAATTGATCAAACAGTTTTACAGTCTCTTTTGAGTTATCCCAGCCCAATTTTGTTTTCAATTCCCGGTTAATCCAATATTCTGCTTCAGGATAAATATTGAAACTATTGATTGTTTTTATAGATCTTTCATACATGGATTCATCACCCCGAAACAAATCGTTGATGAACACATAACGGTCATTAATTCCGATGGCTTTGCGCAAATCTTTTACCGGTGACTCCTTCAGCACTTCGAATAATTCTGTTTTTCCTTCCCGTAATTTATCATTTAATGATTCCGGTAAATTAGCGTTTAGTTCATTTACATCTTTTTCTTTTGGCTGATGGGATAAGGTAGGAATCTCTGTCATTGGGTCAAATATCATATCCAATTGACCATTTTTCTGTACCCGGGACAAAGAACCTTTATCTATTAAAACCGTTTCTTTTACTTCCTGCACAACCGGTTTTTCAACAGGCTTTGGTGCATACTTTTCATATTGAGGAGCTACTATCGGAACTGCTGACGGGAGTACAACGGCAACCTTTGAAGTACCCAGGGTTTTTGACTGCTGTGACTGAAGTTGACTGATTTCCTGTTGCAGCAATAAAATGGTAACCTGCATCTGAGACGGAGCAGCTTTTTCATCAAATTGCTCTTTTAACTTCTGTATGAGAGCGCCGATTCGTTCCATTGTGGTATTTTTGGCCGGAAGTCTAAAATTACAAACAGTTTAGCAATAATTTGTAACTCAACACCTGTAAAGTTAAATCTTAACAATGTTTATCGAACCTAATTTAAGAGGAGAACGCAGAGGCTGGATAGAAGTAATCTGTGGTTCCATGTTCAGTGGCAAAACTGAGGAGTTAATCCGCAGGTTGAAACGTGTAAAGATTGCCAATTTGAAAGTTGAAATTTTCAAACCCACCATTGATGTACGATATGATGAACTGAATATTGTATCACATGACACTACCTCTATTTTGTCCACTCCGATTGATCATTCACAAAAAATATTATTGATGGCTGCTGATGTGGATGTTATCGGCATTGATGAAGCCCAGTTTTTTGACGATCAGTTACCTGAAGTATGCGATGAACTGGCCTCAAAAGGTACCCGGGTTATCGTTGCCGGTCTGGACATGGATTATCTCGGCAAACCTTTTGGTCCGATGCCGGTCATCATGGCAAAAGCTGATTATGTAACAAAAGTTCATGCTATTTGTATGAAATGCGGAAATATTGCTAATTATTCCTTCCGGAAAGTAGCTAATGCAGAACAGGTAATGCTGGGCGCAAAGGATGCTTATGAACCCAGGTGCAGAAAATGTTATAATGAAGAAAAATCGTGAAATCATTACAACATATTTACTCCCTTTTCAAAAAGGATCTGCTGTTGGAAGTGAGGCAACAGTACAATTTTTATGGTATCCTTCTTTATATCGGCTCCACAATTTTTGTTTTAAATATGGCTATTGAAGAACCGGAAGCCAAGGTATGGAACGGATTATTTTGGGTAATTCAGCTATTTATTTGCATTAATGCTGTGGCAAAAAGTTTTTTGCAGGAAAGCACCAGTCGTATGCTTTATTTCTATTCAATTGCCGGTCCACGGGATTTTATTTTAGCAAAACTGCTGTTCAATTCTGTACTGATGCTAATCATGAGCCTGCTCAGCCTGCTGCTTTTCAGCTTATTTTTTTCCAACCCGATTCAAAAAATGGTCCCTTTTATCGGGCTGGTATTACTTGGAGGATGGAGTCTTAGTCTCGTTTTTACGTTTTTAGCAGCTATAGCTGCAAAAGCCCAGCAAAACGCCGCCATCATGGCTATATTAGGATTTCCGATTATAATACCCCAATTATTATTATTGATGAAATTATCTAATGCTGCTTTTTCTTCCTCCCTGACAATCCCGGCTGATACTGTGCTACTGTTGATTGCACTGGATCTAATGGTTGTTTTACTGGCTGTTATCCTGTTCCCGTTTCTTTGGAAGGATTAAAATTGCATCTCTTATTTTTTTCATTACTACACCTCTCTTAATTTTGCAGCACTTTAACCGGCCCAGGCATCCTGCCTGCGATTCTGATGACAGATAAAAAAAGCTATATACAAAAATCCTGGTGGAAGATTGGAAGTGTTGTACTATTGATCTATACATTTACCTGTGGCCTTTTATTGGATGTTCCTCACCTTCCCGCCCTGGAAGAAACAATACGTAATTTATATTTTCATGTGTGCATGTGGTTTTGCATGATGACATTATTTATTGTTTCAGTTGTCAATTCAATCCGCTATCTCGGAAACAATAACCTGAAGTATGATATTTATGCCCGTCAGTATGCTACCGTTGGAATCGTCTTTGGTATCTTGGGTTATGCTACCGGGGCTATCTGGATGAGTTACACCTGGGCCGATCCGAATAACCCGGCATTTCAATCTTTCAGTGCAGTAGCAAGAGAGCCAAAACTTATCGGTACTGCTGTGGCACTACTTATCTATTTCGCTTACCTCATACTGAGGGATTCTATTACTGATATAGACAAAAGAGCAAGAGTAAGCGCAGTTTACAACATATTTGCGTTTGCCATGCTTTTTCCCACTATTTGGATTGTACCCCGGCTTTTACCAAGTCTTCATCCCGGGGGTGAATCGGGCAATCCTGCATTGGACACAAGAGATATAGATAGCCGGATGCGGATGGTTTTTTATCCTGCAGTAATCGGCTGGACACTATTGGGAGTATGGATCACCACACTGAAAATAAGACTCAATATTTTGAAAGAAAAAAGAATCCTGAAATGATGAATCTTAAAAAAATAATTTCTCTTTTGTTTTTATTTGTCATTAGTATTACGGTTTGGGGACAAACCGGAAACGCTCCCGCTCAAATGGCAGATACCATGCGCAGTAATGGCCGTATCTTCGTAGTAGTAGCTGTAATGCTTACTATTCTTATCGGATTGATTTTATATCTTATCCGGTTAGACCGTAAAATCAGCAAGCTTGAAAAAGAAATAAAATAAAACACGAATGAAGACCGGAAGAGATTCTCTTTTCCGGACAGCTCCATTCTAATTAACAACGATTGCTCAAATAAAAATTTAAATCATGCCAGACAAACATTACAGCTTTTTCGGCGCTGTTGAAAGAAGTTTCAACAAAGCCGCAGGATTTACCAAATGGGAATCCGGAATTCTGGAACAAATCAAAACCTGCAACGCCGTCTTTCAAATGAGATTCCCCATCAAAAGAGATGATGGCAGTATTGAAGTTATTGAAGCTTACCGGGTACAGCACTCCCATCACAAAACACCCTGCAAAGGAGGTATCCGTTTTGCTGCTGAAGTGGATCAGGATGAAGTGATGGCTTTGGCAGCGCTTATGACTTATAAATGCGCCATTGTAAATGTTCCTTTCGGAGGTGGTAAAGGAGGCATTAAGATCAACCCAAAAAAATATTCTGCTTACGAACTGGAAAAAATTACAAGACGTTATACCGCAGAACTGATCAAGAAAAATTTTATTGGACCCGGCATTGACGTTCCGGCTCCTGATTATGGTACAGGTGAAAGAGAAATGGCATGGATACTCGATACTTATGGAGCCATGCATCCCGGCGAAATAGATGCCGCCGGTTGCGTAACCGGTAAACCCGTGACACAAGGCGGAGTTCGTGGTCGTCGTGAAGCAACAGGACTCGGTGTTTTCTTTGGACTGCGTGAAGTATGCAATATCAAAGACGTAATGGAAAAGCAAGGCTTAACTACCGGCGTGGAAGGAAAGCGGGTAGCTGTACAGGGATTGGGAAATGTGGGTTATCACACTGCAAAATTTTTCCAGGATGCCGGTGCAAAAATTGTTGGACTGGCAGAGTATGAAGGAGCCATCCGCAGCGATGCAGGCCTGGATGTTGAATCCGTTTTCCAACACCGGAAAAAAACGGGTTCAATTTTAAATTATCCGGGTGCTCAAAATTTGCCAAAAAATACAGATATGCTGGAAATGGATTGTGATATATTGATTCCTGCAGCATTGGAAAATGTCATCAATGGCGAAAATGCACCAAGAGTAAAAGCAAAAATTATTGGCGAAGCTGCTAATGGTCCATTGACACCGGAAGCTGATGAGGTATTTGCAAAAAAAGGAATTTTAGTGGTCCCTGATATGTACCTGAATGCCGGCGGGGTAACTGTATCTTATTTTGAATGGCTGAAAAATTTAAGCCATGTGCGGTATGGCCGGTTAGGAAAACGTTTCACTGAAAATCTGAATGCTCATATTCTTGGCCAGATAGAAGAGTTAAGCGGTAAAAAAGTAAAGGACAATGAAAGGGAATTGATCATGCATGGCCCTGATGAAGTGGACCTGGTGTATAGCGGATTAGAAGAAACCATGATAGCTGCCACTCACGAAATCATGAATACATGGAAGAGTAACCCGGAAATTCCGGACATGCGTACCTCTGCTTACGTGGTTGCCATCAACAAAGTGGGAACCAGCTATGCGGAACTGGGAATTTTTCCATAAACAACAATACATTACAAATTGCTTATTATCCCATCCCGTTTGCGGATGGGATTTTTTATTATATTCACTTAAATGCCATTGAAAAGAAACTGGATTCTTGCATCGCTGATGTTGACAATGATGCTGGCTGCAATGGATACAACAATTGTCTCCACAGCCATTCCCCAGATAGTATCCGACCTGGGCGGCTTCTCAAAATTTTCATGGGTGTTCTCCATTTACCTGCTTGCACAAACAGTAACTATTCCTATCTATGGCAAACTTGCCGATATATTTGGCAGGAAAAAAATCCTGATTACCGGTATCTGTATTTTTCTCGCAGGCTCTGCTTCTTCAGCATTTTCATGGAATATTTACAGCCTGATTGCATTCAGGGGCATACAGGGATTGGGGGCCGGCTCCATTATGGCTACTGTAAATACAATTGCCGGTGATATTTATTCTGTAAAAGAAAGAGCAAAAATTCAGGGGTGGCTGTCAAGTATCTGGGGCGTCAGTGCAATTGCCGGGCCGGCATTAGGCGGTGCTCTTGCCGAATACATCAGCTGGAGATGGATTTTCCTGATCAACATACCGATTGGTATCATAGCAATGATCTTCCTGATCATTTTTTTTAATGAAATTGTAATTTCAAAACATCCGGTAATTGACTTCAAAGGAGCTTCCCTGATATTGGCTGCACTGGCCCTGCTCATTATCTACGTTATGGAATCGGGACAAAGCTGGCCCTGGATTTCTATTCCGGGAATAGGAATTCCTTCAATAATTATCACATTGGGAATAGTAATTTATTTTATAGAACGAAAAGCCATAGATCCCATTCTGCCACCCTGGCTATGGAAAAACAAAACCTTTACATTAACAACACTTGCAATGACCGGAATGGGAGTGGTAATGATGGGCCCTGATACTTTTTTACCCACTTTTACCCAAAGCTCTCTTGGAATCGGAATTATCGCTTCAGGTTTTATCCTGGCATCAATGAGTGTCGGTTGGCCATTTGCATCTGCTTATTCAGGAAATCTATATTTAAAGATTGGTTTCAGAAATACCTCAATTATCGGAGCTGTAATTATAATTATTTCATGTGCAGCTTTTCTAATGATTCCATGGCCACAACCTGTTTGGCTTATTGTAGCCGACCAGGTTTTATTAGGAGTCGGTTTTGGTTTGTTCTCTACTCCTTCACTTGTAGGAGTTCAATCCATGGTAGAATGGGAAAGGCGGGGAGTAGCCACAGGCGCCGTGATCTTTGGAAGAAACCTGGGTCAGAGTTTGGGCGCAGCAATCTTTGGAGCCATTTTCAATTTCTCTTTATCACATCAATTAAGTAATTCGCCAATGGATATCCGGGTAAAGCCCACTGAAGTGCTGCAAATTCTCAATACGAACATTAACCCGGGCACCAGGCTCTTCCTGGAAAAAACAATCAATAGTGCAACTATGCATATTTATACCGGGCTTACCTTTTTTGCTGTATTGACTTTTCTTTTTATTTATATAGTACCAAAAGTAAACAAGCCGGCAAATAATGAAAATACTTCAGTAGCCTGATTTTTTTAATACCTGGAGTGTTGAAATTCCATCATATTTGTTGCGGAAAATAGAAATCTCCATTCGCCCTTTTTGAAAATAGATATAGCTGCCCCTGTCTTCAACATCAAATCCCTGATGCTTCAATATTTCCATGATCTCAGGCATTCTCATGCCTGTTGTTAGCTGAAAAGGTAATTGATATGGGAAAGGCTTGGCAATTAATGTGTCGCCGGAGTCATGCTTTTTTTCGTAATCAGTTATCCAGGCCAGCTGATCTACAGAATCATTTCTATTAAACCCTAATAAGAAGCTTTTCGAATCATTATAATATGTCCGATTATTAAACCTTTTCAGACCATAATCCTGAATCAGTTTATTAATCATTTCATCACCAAATTTATGTTGCACTGCCAACAGAACTGAATCGCCCTGAAGGATGCTTATCTGTGATTTTGAAATAAAAGTTAAAAAGATGAAGCAAAAGGATAATCCATATTTCATATAATAATTTTAAAGTTAAAATAAGTACTTGTTATTAAGATACAACTAACCTTCTTCTCCATGTTCTGGAATTGCAGATATTGAAACTAAAGTTCCTGAGCTTTTTTTAAAGCCAAAACATAAAATTCCGTTAGTAATAATCAAAATTGTCACCGGCATGGCAGCATGATACCGGAGAATCTGGTCCAGTACCGAATCATCCAGTTTTACCCCCATTGCCTTACACTCAACCAGCATCCAGGGATGATGACGGGAATCATAAACCAGCAGATCATACCGCTTCTTTACTTCTCCCAATTGAATTTCTTTTTCCAATGCAATCAATGCGGCAGGATATTTTTTTTCATGCAATAAATATTGCACAAAGTTTTGACGCACCCATTCTTCCGGGGTCAATAAGAGCCATTTTTTCCGCAACGGATCAAAAATGAATTTTTTCTTGCCTTCATCTTTGGTTTTAAAATCAAACCGGGGATAACAAATCTCAATCATATTTCAAATGTACTACCCTGCTTCAATTCAAATAAAATAATAAAGCCTGATTTTCAAATTCCTCTCAGTTCTGCCAATTGTTTAAATTCGCATATATGAAAACAAAAGAAGAAATAGTTAGAAACTGGCTACCCCGGTATACCGGCAAAAGGCTGGCACAATTTGGAGAATATATACTGCTGACTAATTTCAGCCACTATGTAAACTTATTTGCCAAATGGAACAGGGTAAAAGTAATCGGAAAAGATAAGCCTATGGAGTGCGCCACTTCAGGTGATATCAGTATTATTAATTTTGGAATGGGGAGCCCATCGGCAGCCACTATTATGGATTTATTATCTGCCATTCAACCGAAAGCAGTTTTATTTCTCGGCAAATGCGGAGGATTGAAAAAAAGAAACCGCTTAGGTGACTTGATTTTACCGATAGCAGCCATAAAAGGTGAAGGTACATCGAATGACTACCTGCCACCGGAAGTACCGGCGCTACCTGCTTTCGCTTTACAAAAAGCTGTATCCACTACCATACGGGATTATAGAGTTAACTACTGGACCGGCACTGTATATACAACCAACCGCCGGGTATGGGAACACGATGAGCAGTTCAAAGAATATCTTCAGAAAATAAGAGCTTATGCGATTGACATGGAAACAGCAACCATTTTTACTGTAGGTTTCTACAATAAAATTCCGACAGGCGCACTCCTTCTCGTAAGCGATCAGCCTATGATTCCGGAAGGCGTGAAAACAGCAGCAAGCGACAAAAAAATCACATCTCAGTTTGTAGAGCGCCACCTGAAGATCGGGATTGACTCCTTAAAACAACTGATCAATAATGGCCTGACTGTTCGTCATTTGAAATTCTGATGCCGGCACTACTTTCCATAAAAAATTTATCAGTTGATTTCATTTCAGAAGATGAAACCGTATCCGCTTTAAAAAATATTTCATTCGATGTACACCGTGGTGAAATCCTGGCATTGGTAGGTGAGTCCGGATCCGGGAAATCCGTAACATCTCTTTCAGTTTTAAAATTACTTCCGGCATCAGCTCAATATTCCAATGGTGAAATCCTGTTTTCAGAAAATGGTACTGAGACAGAAGATTTGTTGAAAAAAAATTCTAAAGAGCTTCAGCCTGTCCGGGGAAATAAGATTGCAATGATCTTCCAGGAACCGATGACGTCTCTGAACCCGGTTATTACCTGCGGGAAACAGGTAACTGAAGCGATTCAACAGCATCAGAAACTTTCTTTTCATGCTGCAAAAACAAAAACCATAGAATGGTTTCAGAAAGTAAAACTTCCTGATCCCGACTCTGTTTTTACCCGCTATCCGCATCAACTCAGCGGAGGCCAAAAGCAAAGAGTGATGATCGCTATGGCAATGTGTTGTCATCCATCCCTGCTTATTTGCGATGAACCGACAACCGCATTGGATGTTACTGTACAGAAAACAATTTTGGAACTGATTAAGGAATTGCAAACAGAATCCAACATGGGTGTGATTTTCATCACTCATGATCTGGGCCTGGTGGCAGAAATTGCAGACAGAGCTCTTGTAATGTATCGTGGCGAAATGGTGGAACACGGGTTTGTCCGGGATCTATTCATCAATGCAAAACATCCTTACACAAAAGCATTGTTAGCCTGCAGGCCGGCTAATCATAAAAAAAATGAACGGCTACCGGTAGTAAGCGACTTTATAAATTCGAAGGAAGAAACAAAAAGCCAGGAGACTGAACCCCTAGTATTAATAAAAGAGCAACAAAAAGATGATCAGCAATCGGTACTGCTTCAGGTAGAAAATCTTTCTGTTTGGTTTCCTACGAAAAAATCTTTTCTGGGCAAGCCGATTGAATTTACCAAAGCGGTAAATGATGTTAGCTTTTCTGTTTACAAGGGAGAGACGTTGGGCTTAGTCGGCGAAAGCGGTTGCGGTAAAACAACGCTGGGAAGAACATTGCTACGTCTTATAGAACCTACTTCCGGAAAAATTATTTATAACGGTACAGACCTGGCAAAAAAAAGAAAAGAAGAACTGGCCTCATTACGCAAAGACATCCAGATTGTTTTCCAGGACCCCTACTCATCATTGAACCCAAGACTAACAATCGGCTCTGCCATTGCAGAGCCCTTGAAAGTACATCACCTCATTTCAAAACAAAAAGTGCGGAAAGAAAAAGTGGTAGAGCTGTTGGAAAAAGTAGGATTGAAAGCCGAACATTTTTCCCGGTATCCTCATGAATTTTCCGGAGGGCAAAGGCAACGTATCGTAATTGCAAGAGCATTGGCCCTGTCTCCTTCTTTTCTGGTTTGCGACGAATCGGTTTCAGCATTGGACGTAAGCGTACAGGCCCAGGTCTTAAACTTGCTGAATGATTTGAAGAAAGAGTATGGTTTCACGATTGTTTTCATTTCACATGATCTGTCTGTGGTTTATTATATCAGCGACAGGATTATGGTGATGAACAAAGGAAAAATTGAAGAGACCGGCTCAGCAGAAACCGTTTATCATAAACCACAAACAGAGTATACACAAAAACTCATTGCTGCTATTCCGGGAGGAAAAGTAGCCTGAATGAGATATTTAATTTTTCCTCCGCTCAAAAAAATGTCTCACAGAAATCCGGCAAAGGCCAAATAACTGAATCTATCCGCATTTTAGCTCAAAAAATTAATCGTGAAATTGCTTTGAATACAATACCTTTGCCGACTTTATAACCGGATTCATTTTTTAAAAGAATGCTCCGGTTACATGGCCAGCCCGGCGCCGTAAGGCCGGAGATTTGGTAAAGAATCTTCAGTAAACAGCCGGCTTGAGTCATGAGATTAAAAAATTTAAAATACTCATGAAGCTTTCACAGTTCCGTTTCGACCTGCCACTCAACCTGATTGCACAAAATCCTACAAAACGTCGTGAAGATGCCCGTATGATGGTGGTGCATCGCCATACCGGGCAAATGGAAAACAAACATTTCCGGGACATCATTGACTATTTTGATGACAAGGACGTGTTTGTAGTAAACAATACCAAGGTGTTTCCTGCCCGTATGTATGGACGAAAAGAGAAAACAGGCGCAAAGATTGAAGTCTTCCTTCTCAGGGAACTGAATAAGCCCAATCGTCTTTGGGATGTAATTGTGGATCCTGCCCGGAAAATACGTGTTGGAAATAAATTGTATTTCGGAGATGCAGAAGAACTGGTGGCTGAAGTTATTGACAATACAACCAGCCGGGGACGTACCATCCGGTTTCTTTGGGAGAACAGTGAAGAAGAATTCCGTGCGATGCTGGAAAAGCTCGGCGAAACTCCATTACCCAGGTACATTAAGCGGAAACCGGATGAGGAAGATAAAGAACGTTATCAAACAGTGTACGCAAAGTATGAAGGAGCTGTAGCTGCTCCCACTGCCGGATTGCATTTTAGCAAGGAATTAATCAAGCGCCTCGAAATAAAGGGAATCCGTTTTGCTGAAGTAACATTACATACAGGATTAGGCACATTCAGACCTATTGAAGTTGAAGACCTGAGCAAACATAAAATGGATGCAGAATATTATCGCATTGATGAAACGGCATGCAAAATTGTAAACCGGGCAAAGGAATATGGTCACCGGATTTGCTCAATCGGCACCACCACCATGCGAACTATGGAATCATCATTCACTGCTCAGAAATTATTAAAACCTTCGGAAGGTTGGACCAATATCTTCATTCACCCTCCTTACGAATTCAATATTGCAGATGCGCTGGTTACCAATTTTCACTTACCGAAAACGAGTCTGCTCATCATGACCTGTGCTTTCGCCGGTTATGAACTAGCTATTGAAGCATACAAAAAAGCTATCAAGGACAAGTATCGCTTTTTCAGTTATGGCGATGCCCTGTTAGTTGTTTAGTGGCCAATAAAGAATTTTGGCTCGAAGATTCTATGCAAAAATATTCTTTGAATCTTTCTGTAACAACAAGTAGTCTTTACGCCCAAAAATTGAGTAATACAGGGTATAAAATATGGCAGGCATAATGAGTGCTAATGAAACAGGCATCAACCACTCGGGTTTCTCAGTCTTACTCCTGAAGTAAAACATCAATACCAACCCGGCAACAACTAACATAAAAAGCGGCCAATAAAGTTTCATTCCGGACCGCACCCGCAAATACACAGTTTCACCTTCCTTAATATCTAAAGTAAAAGGCCTGCTGCTATACCAACCCAGTTTGCATTGAACGGTATTGCTTCCCGGCAATACTGAAAATTCTTCGGAGCCTCCATTTTTTACACTACCGGATTCGTCACTATTGATAATAATTTTATAGGATCTCATCCGGTTTAACCATTCTGAGGAACGACTTACTATAATTTTCGTTTTAGTCTCCATACAAATAATTTAATAATAAAAAAATCTGTGAAATGACCGGGCTTTATTCAAGCCCAAACATACCCTTATTCAGTTGTTGCAACAATTGTGTTTTATACTCTGCCGGGACCAACAAGGATATATTATGCGGACTGCCGCCATAGGAAACCATTCTCACCGGAATATTCCGGATAGAACCAAATAATTTTTTTACCATATCCTCCGTTTGTGAAATATTATTACCCACCACGGATATGATAGTTTGCTTTTCATCCAATTCAATATTCCCGAATGGCTTCAATTCCTTTACTATCTCTTTCAGATGTGATGAATTATCAATAGTAAGTGAAACGGCCACTTCCGACGTTGTGATCATATCAATGGGAGTACGATATTTCTCAAACACTTCAAATATCTTTCTCAGAAAGCCATAGGCCAGTAACATCCGGCTGCTTTTTATCCGGATCGCAATTATATTATCTTTTGCCGCAACTGCTTTCACTCCTACAGATCCTGCTTTTTCAGTTATGAGTGTACCCTTCGATTGCGGTTGCATCGTGTTGAGTAATTTGACCGGGATATTATATTGCTGTGCCGGCCATATAGATGCCGGATGTAAAATCTTGGCGCCAAAATAGGCAAGCTCTGCCGCTTCTTCAAAACTCAATTGTTCAACCGGAATGGTTTTTTTAACGATCCTTGGATCATTGTTGTGCATCCCGTCAATATCAGTCCAGATTTCACAGGCACTGGCTGAAATTGCGGCAGCAATCAGGGATGCCGAGTAATCGCTTCCTCCTCTTTTCAGATTGTCCACTTCACCTTTTGAGTTACGGCAAATGTAGCCTTGCGTAACAAACAATTTTTTATCCTTATGCTTATTTAATATTGGAGTCAGTCTCTTTTTAATCACACTGACTTGTGGTTCATCATAACTGTCAATGACCATAAACTCCAGTGCCGGTAGCAGAAAATGATCAATACCCTGCTCTTCGAGATAAGTACAGAATAATTTCGTTGACAGCAACTCACCCTGTGCCAGTATATCCTTATTTAAAGCTTCACTGAATGAAATTTTAAGAATGATATTCAGAAACTCAAAATGCTCGGCAATGATAGCTGTTGCTTTAGCTTTCGCCGCCTTATCGGTTACAAGTTCATCCACAAAAGAATGATAATGTGCTTCCAATTTATCAATACATTTCCGGGTTGCAGTACGATCTCCCTTTGATAGGTAATCGCCGATTTCCACCAATGCATTGGTAGTTCCGGATAATGCTGACAATACAACAAGGGTGGGCTCCGTTCCCTGGCTCACTAAAGTAGCAATATGATGCATACGCTCCGGTTTGCCAACACTGGTGCCACCAAATTTCATCACTCTCATAAATTATCTTTCAATATGCTTTAAAAAATTGAGGTGCAAAGATAATGGCTGAATCATATATCAAATACTATCCTTCCATGAATTACATATTAAAATGAGATTCCCGTTACAATGGCGGCTGTAAGAAACAATTCATTGTGGAGACAGTTTGGAAAACCCTATCACCAATAAACAGAAATAGGCAAGTAGCAAAAACAATGGCCAAATTTATAAATAGCTTCCGGTAAGAATTAAGTATCAGCCAACTTGCTCAAAAATATTTTAGTCTCACTTGCTATTAGTATAAAGTTCATTAAACAATAATTTGAATGTACCCGCTGACTGCCCCCGGAAAGTTATCTCAGGACCAAAAACATATAAAGTTCCTTTACCCACCGGGGCACTGAAAGCAGTTACCTTATTTTTTAAATATGCTTTCCCCCACGCCCAGCCACTACGCAAAGGATCCCCGGCTCCAAACCAAAGCAGGGGCTTTACGTCTCCTTTATTAAGCGCTTCCGGTTTGACATCAAATACAGGACTATTGTCAAAATACACATCAGTAGTTTTATCCATGCCCCAGGCAGCCGGGTCATTATTATCAACCATAGCGCTTAAAATACTTCCAGGAATAAAATATTTTATCTCCGGAAGATTTCTTTCAACACCATTGTCAATTTCCACTAAAGCATTGCTGACAGGCAAGCCCAGATGATACGCTAAATTAGCACTGGAGCCGATAGTTATTATTCGTCCTCCTTCTTCCAAAAATTTTTTTAATTGAGGTACAGAGGTATCAGCTGTAATTCTTCCTATATGCGACCGAAATTCTGCAGGTATTGAATCCGGGGAAGGGTCTCTGCGGAAAAATCCTCTTTGGTTTGATAACCTTAACCCCGGTATTGCACCGGGTACAAATAGGATCGCATCATATTTTGAACGCAGCCCGCCGGCATCAATTTCTTTAGAATAGATAACATTAAACGAATAATCATTTTGCTCCAGTAACCAACGAATCCATCCTGAAGGCATCGAGCCACCATAGGTATCCCAAAGAGCTATACGGGATGGTTTGATTTTTTGCAACGAAGCAGGTTTTGATGAAGCGGTAATAATATTTAGGCCATCTTCATTACTGATTTTTTGTAAAATTGATTTTGCCTTAATATTTGCAGGTATATAAAACGAACCTACACCGGCTATTCCCGGCGTACTGGCAGATACCCTGTAAACTTCAATATTTTCTTTCAGCAAATCATTAACTGCCTTATAGGATACATTGGCCGCAGCATCTAATAAATAGCCTTTTGCAGATGCCGCAATATTATTTTGACCTTTAATTTTCAATAGCTCGCCCTGAGGATTCTTTTCAAAAGGCCCATCAAAAGCATCAAGGATACGATCAAACTTTACTCCCATTTGATAGGCAAGCGTCCATCCTGCAGCATCATAAGGTGCTACAGGCGGTCCGCCCGGATATTGAAAATCATTAGGATGATCCTGCGGCTCAAACAAATCCAAAATATGCGGGCGGAAAGCCTGGTTGGTTTTAACTATGTATGAATTGGCAGGATATTTTTTTCCTCCAACACTAAATTCAGATTTTGCTTTTTGCACTATAACTCCGGTACGGATAAGGGCATTCAGAAAATTTACTGCAGTAGGAAAGTCCGGTTGATCAGAAGGAATAATATAACCCCTGGGATCACGAAGTTGCGGATCCTTCATAACCGAATCATAAAAACGGGCAGGCAAAGTTGAAGGTACAGGTCTCAAAGTCTGATTGGATGAATCATTTCTTCGTTGCGATGATTGATACAAATGATTTATATCGTTAATCTTAGAAGGACTTAATGACCAGGTATCTTTTTCTCCTTTCAGAATGGAGTTTTTCCCCATACGATAAATATTATACAACAATTCATCCCGGTTGCGGGAGGCATAATTTAAAACAGCATAGTTCAGCGAAACGGAGTACTCAATGGATTGGCGGAACAACCATTTCTGAGGAGTTACCGGGTTGGGTGTCGCATTATTGGGAATTAACCTTTGTGGTACCAGGGGAATATTTGACGGATTGGGGCTGCCTGTAATTTCAGTAAGCAAACCAAGCATATTGTGAAAATAGGTTGTAGTTCTTAAACCGCCATTATACCAGGTAGAAAAAACAGAACCGCTTTTACTTGTATAACCCGGTTTACCTTCTGCATTCAACCTGTTTTGCATAGCAGCGCCTAAACCTTCCAAACCGGAAATAATCAATGGATCAAATACATAATTGAAAGGATCACGGTAAGGAGGGCCTGCGAGTACAGATCCTGCAGGACCTGACTGGTGATGATTGTACATGATCTGTGGAATCCATTCAATGAATAACTGCCTCGCCATATTCTGTGTTTCCTTCATATTCATCATATAAAAATCACGGTTATTATCATGTCCTATATATTTCTGGTAAAGAGTAGGCAGAAATTGTAATGATCTTTTTTCCGGAACAGATGTTCGCATATACCAATTGGAAACAAGTTCCTGTCCATCAGGGTTGGCATGTGTCAACAGCACAATTACATTCTTCAATATATTAATAGTTTCATCATCATTACGGCTCAGCAGGGTCCAGGCTGTTTCAATCAGTTGATGTATGCCCACCGTTTCAGTAGCATGTAATCCGCCATCTATCCATACCACTGCTTTTCCTTCTGCTGCTAAAGCTTTAGCCTGCTCATCAGTCAGGCCTTCAGCATGAGCTAATTGTTCTGATATGCTTTTATACCGTTCCAGCTTTTTGATATTTTCCGGAGCAGAAACAATCAACATGAATTGACTTCTTCCTTCCTCAGTCTTACCAATTTCCACCAGCTTTGCCCGGTCCGAAGCTTCTTCTAATTTTTTAAAATAAGCCTCTGTTTGAGTAAAAGTGGCGAGTTGGTAATTATCACCAATATTAAATCCAAAAAAGTCTTTCGGAGAAGGAACAGGCTGAGCAATCGCTTTTATAGTGCAGAAAAAAATTAATAGCAGGGGAATGACTTTTCGCATGGCAGTTATTTTCAATTGATTTGTAATAAATATGAACACGGAAGTTAAAGGGATTCAGGAAATATGCGATAAATAATTTTAAACAACCTGCGACCTTAATAAAAATTGTAATATTTGTCATCCCTAACACCTGGCCAGGAATCCAGAAAGAAATTCAACCGGCCTGCTTTGAATCAGGCACTATCTCCGTAAAAATGAATCGAGAAATCATATGGTTTCATTTACCTGGTACTTTGGAACTCGATGACTTCATGAAAACCTGACAGGTTAATACCATGTTATCATTAACAATTACAGGATTAATTTTTTTCATATATCGCAAAGGAAATAACTTCGTTTCCCCTTCCTTCAGCCAGGCAATAACAACCTGCGAATTTTTATTAATGCTGAAAAATTCTGAAAAAAAAATTCCCAGGACGTTAAGTTGAAACAATTCACATTGAATTTTCAACATTAAAACTCAAAAGATATATCATGGAAAGTATTTTTCTAAGAAAAAAAATATCAGTGTCTCGCAAATTATTTCTTCTTGTACTATTAACTTTTTTCGCCCGGAACTCAAATGCACAGCCGGGCAAAAGCATGTTACCCAAACCAGACCACATCATTATTGTAATAGAAGAAAACCATGAGTTTGATCAGATCATTGGTTCAAGCAATGCACCCTTTATTAATTCACTTGCAAAAAAAGGAATGCTTTTTACCGATTATCATGGAGTAACGCATCCCAGTCAGCCGAACTACATTGCACTTTATTCCGGATCTACACAGGGAGTAGAAGGTGATAAATGCCTGAAGAAAGTTACTCCCTTTACCACTCCCAACCTTGGTGCAGCAATGATCAGCGCTGGATACTCATTTAAGGGATATGCACAAACAATGCCTGAAGACAGTATTATGGCTTGCTATTATAAAATGAGTGATTTAAACAAGTCCTATCTCTACGGCCGTAAGCACTGCCCCTGGGTAAACTGGATTGGCAATAAAAAAAATAATTTACCGGCTTCAGTGAGTTTATCTATGACGAAATTTCCAACCGATTATTCAAAGTTGCCTACTCTTGCTTTTGTAATCCCGGATATGGATCATGATATGCATAATATCGGAAAGAGAGGAGATGCGTTTGCAATCAGAATGGGTGACATTTGGCTCAGGAATAATTTATCAAAATATGCAGACTGGGCTATGAAACACAATAGTCTTTTGATCATAACATTTGACGAAGATAACTTTACCTTAAAAAATCATATCCCTGCAATTTTTATCGGCTCCATGGTAAAACAGGGTGAAACAAATGTTTCTGCAAATCATTATGATCTTCATAGAACAATTGAAGCCATGTACGGATTAATGCCCGCCGGCGAAAATGATGGAAAAGTAATTGAAGGGATCTGGAAGTAATATTATCCGGTTATGGAAGATTGAGGAAATGTTTCACATATCCAACAACAGAACCTGTGACTTTCTGTTAAAGGATCTCTGCGTATTGATTATTCGGTAAAAGATTATTTTATTGAAAAGACACGTTGAATTTTGCAGCCAATTGTTCCAGGTCTTTTATCACCGGCTCAATTAGTGCGATTCCCTCTTTCATCCTATTTTCCTGCATTTCTCTTTCAGGATCTCCGGGGATCAGAACTTTCTTTTCACCGGCAACAGGCTTTGCTTTTCTGAATCCACGGATCCAATGATCCATATTTTTCTTAAAATCTTTTCCAGGACGAAATGCATCAATTCGCATAGCTCCGAAGAAATGACCGATTCCTTTGCCGGGTTGTTCTTCAGGCATAGGGACATAAGCAGGAAACGGAGGAACCCAGGGTGCATAGTTTGCTCCGCTCAATAACCCGGAAAAAATATCCACCACGGCTCCCAATGCATAGCCTTTATGACTGCCATGTTCTTTATCGCCGCCAAGGGGTAATAATGCTCCTCCTTTTTTTAATTCATGCGGATCGGTAGAAGAATTTCCGTCTTTGTCCTGTATCCATCCAACAGGAGCTCTCTGATTTTTTCTTTGAAGGATTTCTAATTTTCCATTTGCTGCCGTTGTCGTTGCAAGATCGGCAACAAAGGCAGGCTCCTCACCCGCCGGGACAGCTACACAAATCGGATTTGTTCCCAACATTCTGTCTACAGAAAATGTTGGTGCCACTAAAGGGCTTGCATTCGTCATTGCCATTCCGATCATATCAAATTGTAATGCCATCATTGCATGATGTGCTGCAATACCAAAATGATTGCTGTTTTGTACACTTACCCAGCCTGTTCCTGCTTGTTTTGCTTTTTCAATTGCAATCTGCATGGCAAAAGGCGCTACTACCAAACCCAAGCCTGAATCGCCATCCACGACTGCTGTAGAAGCCGTTTCATGAATCACTTTTATTTCAGGAGATGCATTAACCCTTTTTACCTCCCACAACCGAACATAACCACTGAGGCGGGCTACACCATGCGAATCAATTCCTCTGAGGTCTGCTGATAATAATGACTCCGATGCAGTGATGGAATCTTTTTTATTGCAGCCAATTTTATTAAAAACAGTTTTAGTAAAATTGAATAACTGATTGTAAGAAAATGTTTGTTCTCCCATGCAGCAAAGAAACGAAAAGAAATGCTTGCTATTGATTGTTTGTGGAGACCAGTATGGTCTCTATTTTGGTAATAGCCAAAATAACAAAAGAGATTAGTGAGCCCCATCGGGGCGGCATTTTTCAAATACAACTAATCAATAAATTCAAAGAGGTATTTTGAATCATATTCAATCTCAAAATCAGAAAGCATTTTTAAATATTCCTCTTTGAATGTCTTAGACTTGTGATGTTCCTCCTGATTCATTATATAATTTATTACCTGGTTTCTTTGACTTCGGGAATAAGAAAATGCTCCATATCCGGATTGCCATTGAAATTTACCTTTTACAAAACCTTGCTCGTTTATCCATTTACTACTGTTTGCTTTTACGATACTCATAAAATCAGCAATACTGGTCGTAACAGGCATTCCAAAAAAAACATGCACATGATCTTTCCATCCACCAACTGCTAAAGATTTTGCCCCATTTCCTGTTATTATTCCTGATATATATTTATGTAATTCATCCCTCCATATTTTGGTAATCGCATTTTCTCTGCCCTTTACAGCAAAAACAGCATGAATAGATATTTGTGAATAAGTGTTTGCCATGCTATAATACCGCCCCTATAGGGCTTCTTTTAATTTTTCTTTTTTTACCAAAACATTGCCCCTACAGGGCAGTTTTCATTTGAAAAATATTGAAAAAAAATCCCAGCGCTACTTTATCTTACTTAGTACGCCGGGATCATATTTTTCATAACGGTAAGTCTTAAAACGGGAGGTCATCAACCGGCTCGGTGATTTCACCGGCTGTTATAGTTGTTGCGGTTGACGTCGTTGCCCCGGTAGTTGCAGCCATGCCGGAATAATTTCCGCCACCATCTCCACGGCCACCCAATAACTGTACTTCCCTTACACGAAGTGATAAGGAAGAACCGGGAGTGCCGTCATTTCTTTGAAAAGATCTTGCTTCAGGTTGCCCTTCTGCATAAACCTGTTTTCCCTTGGTCAGATACTGTGCTATAGCAGTACGGTCTGTCCACCAGGCACAATCTACCCAGGTTGTCTTTTCCTGGTTATTGCCCTGGCTGTCTTTGTACTTTTCAGTGTGTGCAACTGTGAAGTTGATCACATTCTTTCCATTGACAGTGTTAACCACGCAATCCTTGCCGAGGTTCCCGATGATTTGCATTTTAATCATAGTGCTCAAATTTTAATGTGCGTAAATATTGTTAAGCCTGCAATTTAATGGTTTTATACATTACCGGACAATACCACTTTCAGGTAATAGCTCTTAACCTTTGAGCCAACTGAATTCATTGTGATTCGCCGGAACCCGATTAATTGATTTGTCAATGGCTACAATCTATTCAGGTAGCCGGACTATGAAGAGAGGATTTTATTGATGTCAACTGAAATATTTTGATAAAATCATTTCTTCTCCTTACTAACTTTTAGTTTCCACTCCTCGGGACCCGATTCCAGGTATTCCCATTTAAAGGGAATATCATTTTCAGCTTCCAGTTGATAATACAATGGCTTGGGATCATGATCATTAATAAAAATAAAGGCTTCACCCGGCTTTATTTTATCAAAGGTTTCAAAAACCATTTCATGTCTTTTGGCCGGTGGAAAAGGACGAAGATCAAAGCTCTCTACTACCGGAATATCAATGGAAGCGCCTTCACTTTCCTTCAACTTGGTAATATGTACAATCACTTCAAAGGGATCCTGCTTTTTATACGTCCATTTGTATTTCCCTTCAAATTGTTTTTCGAATATGTTTTTAATGTCATTGGGGTGACCTTCCGAAATCAATTCCATGGTTTCTCCCTCCGGCATCATTCCGTAACGGTGAAAAACAGCATAGTTCCAGTCTTTTTGTTCTGCTTTGCGCAAGTCCATCAGTGTTGAAGCCCCTTTAAACTCCCGCCCCTGGGATTCTTCTGTTCTTGTTACTTTCACTTTCCATTCCCTCCCTCCTTTGTTAAGATATTCCCAGGCAACAACATCGCCATAGATTGATTTAAACTCATAATATACAGGCTTAGGGTCATGATCGTTGATAAAGATGAAACTTTCACCTGCTTTCAGTACTTTAAAAGTTTGATTGAGCCATTCATGACGTTTGATGGGAATCAATGAACGTAAATCATGTTCTTCCAGTGGATTCATAATTTGAAATTTATTTATAGTTAACGATAAATAAGCCAGACATGAGTATGACCTATTTTTCAAAGCTATCAAAGACATTCGAATGAAGCTTCCGCAAAAAGTAAAAAGTAAGTAATAATTTAAACCAAACCACCTGTTAAGACCCCAACCTGTTTTATTCCCCGGGATAAGTCAATACCAAAATTTAGTTTCAGTAATGCCCCATCCGGGATTAATTAAATTGAATATTAAAATTATATCATTTATCTTCCCTTAACGAATAACCAACATGTCCTCACAAAATACTGCCGAAGGATTAAAAACTGTTATTGGCGTACCTGCCCTTTCACTTTCTATCATCTGCGGCTGTATCGGCGCAGGAATTTTTGCTCTGCCTGCAATTGTAGGTATTTCCCTGGGAGCTTTTGCCATATTTAGTTACATCTTTTGCGGTATTATGTTTGCCGCCATTTTATTTTGTTATGCTGAAATCGGAAGCCGGGTGACCAGCAGCGGCGGTTCATACGCCTATGTAGAAGCGGCATTCGGCAAGTTTCCGGGTTATATCATCAACTGGCTTTATTCCTTTGGCTGGGGTGTTATAGGCAGTGCTGCATTAATGAATGTTCTGGCCGATTCATTAGCTGTTATTTTTCCATTCTTTACTACATGGGGAGGACGAGCTCTTTTATTTTTCGGGCTGATTGCATTTATGATAATTATAAATGTCATTGGTGCTAAGCAATCCATCGGCCTTGTTAAAATCATAACCATATTTAAACTGCTTCCCCTGGCAGGCATTATACTGTTTGGATTCAGATTTATTCAACCTTCAAATCTGCATTGGGAACATTTGCCCACATTTCAAACATTCAGCAGCGCATCACTGGTTTTATTTTTTGCATTTGCCGGATTTGAAACATCATTAGGAGCAAGTGGGGAAATAAAAAATCCCGGGCGAACCATCCCTATGAGCATTCTTATTGCAGGCATTGTAGTATTAGCTGTTTATCTCCTTATTCAAACCGTAACACAAGGAATATTGGGGGAGAAAATGATATTATTTAAAGAAGCCCCTTTAGCAGCAGTGGCAGAAAAAATTATTGGCCCTATCGGGGCTACCCTTCTTTTAATTTGTGCAGCAGTTTCCTGTTTTGGAAATGTTACTCTTGACGTACTTTGCACTCCAAGATCGTTGTTTGCAGGAGCTAATGATGGTTTGTTTCCAAAATTTCTGGGAGTGGTGCATCCTAAATTTTCTACACCCTACTATGCAGTAATCCTTTATGGTATCCTTATTTTTATTTTTTCCATATCCGGAGGATTTAAACAGTTAGCAATGATGGCAAGTGCAATAGTTCTTGTCATTTATCTTGCCGTTGCTTTAGCAACCATCAAAATGAGAACAAAAAAAAGCCATGAAAAAACATTCAAAGCGCCGGGAGGAATAATCATACCGCTTATTGCAGTTGCTTCAATTGTCTGGTTACTCACCAGCCTGGGTAAATGGGAAATTCTTTCTACCCTGATATTTATAGGAATTATCTGTATTTTCTATTTCGCAACTAAATGGATCAGGTTAAAATTCAATCCACCGGCTTTGATGAAATAATCATATTACATTTAATCACAAGACCTCAGACTTCATCATTCTTCTTTGCAAAAAATCTTCCCGCTCTTCCTTCGTATATTTGCAGGCTATTTTCGATTTATGAGCACAAAAGGAAAAGTGTTGGTGGCAATGAGTGGCGGAATAGACAGTACCGTCACTGCTCTGATGCTTCATGATGAAGGTTATGAAGTGATAGGCATCACGATGAAAACATGGGACTATGCCGGTAGCGGCGGCAGTAAAAAAGAAACCGGCTGTTGCAATGTGGATAGTTTCAACGATGCCCGTATGGCTGCAGTGCAACATGGATTTCCTCATTATATTCTCGACATCCGGGATGAGTTCCGGGGCTTCGTTATTGATAATTTCGTTGAAGAATACCTGGCAGGAAGAACACCAAACCCATGTGTTCTTTGTAATACTCATATCAAATGGAGGGCTCTGCTGAAAAGAGCAAATGCACTGGACTGCGATTTCATTGCAACCGGCCATTACGCAAAAATTCGTCAACACGAAAACGGAAGATTTGTTGTAAGTAAAGCTGTAGATGAGACCAAGGATCAGAGTTACGTTCTTTGGGGCCTGCAACAAGATTTGCTATGCAGAACAATTTTACCGTTAGGCCCCTATCGTAAAACTGAAATCCGCCAGATGGCGCTGGATTACGGTTACCCGGAACTTGCAAAGAAAAGTGAGAGCTATGAAATATGTTTCGTGCCAGACAATGATTATCGTGGATTTTTAAAACGCAGAGTAGATGGCTTGGAAGAAAAAGTGAATGGAGGGAATTATGTTGATACAAAAGGGAATATTATCGGCAAGCATAAAGGTTATCCGTTTTATACTATTGGCCAGCGCAAAGGATTGGAAATTGCTTTAGGTCGCCCGGTTTTCGTGACAAAAATAGATCCCGAAACAAATACAATTACATTGGGTGATGAGGAAGATCTGGAACAAAATGAAATGATTGTTGCCAAACTAAACCTGGTCAAATATGACATGATCAACCCCGGAATGGAAGCAGTAACAAAGATCCGTTATAAAGATAAAGGAGCCCTATCCAACATCTATCCCGAAAACGGGTCTCTGAAAGTCCGGTTTTATGAGCATGTGAAAGGTATCGCACCGGGTCAAAGCGCTGTATTTTATGAAGAAGATGATGTAATTGGCGGCGGGATTATTCAGTCAGGGGTGCTGAGCCGGGATAGTTGAGTCTGAATTAATATTGCGAAGTTCGAACAAGATTTTCATGGTTTTTATAAAAAAATACCCTTTAACTATTAATCCATTCACAATTCACCATTAACCATTGACTATTGCCTATTCACTACTTCCCCCTGTCTTTCAAAACTTTAAAGAGCAATATTTAGTAAAAAAAAGCGTTTTAATCCGGAGAATCTATGATTCCCGGCTTTTTGTTTATAGTTTAGAGCAACTAAGATGTTTGTATCAGCATTATTAGAACTCACAATTTAGTATCCATGAATGCGGTAATAAGACTTATGAGATCATATCCTGTCCCGGGGCTATTGCTTTGGGCACTTCTCCCCTTCCTGTTTTTTTCCTGTGATAAACAAACATTGGAAAATTTTAAAAATGAACCGCTCAGCGATTATTTGCCGTTGCAGGTAGGAAAATATATCACTTACCGGGTGGATTCGCTTATATTCACAAACTTTGGCCGCAACGAGGAAACTCATAGTTATCTTGTTAAGCATACTATTGAAGCACAAATCCAGGACAACCTCGGCAGACCCAGCTACCGGGTTTTTCGATATACGAATGACACGAATGCATCAGGCCCATGGATTCCAACGGGAAGTTATTTTATTACTCCACTGAACAATTCCGTCGAAGTCATAGAAGATAACCAGCGTTTTATCAAATTGTATTTACCCATATCCGATAAAACGACGTGGAAAGGAAACAAATACCTGGCTCCTAATCCTTATAATACATTATTCAGTTTCAGTAATGATGACGGAATGCAGGATTGGGATTATCAATATGACACTGAAAATTCAACATTCAGTTATGAAGGAAACAATTATAACAATGTAATCAGTGTAGAAGAGGCAAATGAATCTTTTAATGTTCCGATTGCCAATCCGGGTGCATATGCTTCTTTTACAAAATCAATAGAACGATATTCAAAAAATACCGGTCTCATCTTCCGTGATTTCACCATGTGGGAATACCAACCTAATACAGGCGGCGGCGGTGGTGGGTACCAGGTGGGATTTGGACTCACAATGTGGATGGTAGATCACAACTGATTTTTCTGATCAATTACTTTAAATTTGAACAGAGAAATAAAGTCATACCTGAATGAAACAATCGTCACTTCTCCTTTTTTCCTTGTTCTGTATCCTTGTTCAATCTCCTGCACAGTTCACCCGGTATATTGTAAAATTTAAAGACAAAGGCAATAGCTCTTTTACACTATCCAATCCTATCGCTTATTTATCTCAACGTGCCATTGACAGAAGGAGCCGCTATAATATCTCCATTGACAGCAGTGATCTGCCGGTGACTGCCTCTTATATTTCACAAATAAAAAATATTACAAACGTCACATTTCTTAATGCTTCCAAATGGCTGAATGCCGTCACGATTCAGACTTCAGATCCTACTGCAATCACAGCAATCAATTCCCTTCCATTCGTAAAAAGTGTAAACGGAATTGCAGCCCGGGCCGGACAAAAAAATAATCCGACCACTGACAAGTTTGATCTTGAAACAAAGTCATCTTTCATTCCAACTGCAAACAGGCCAACAGGAACCGAAGGCGACTATTATAATTACGGTGCTGCTTCATTAGCTGAGATCAATCTTCATAATGGGCAGTTTCTGCATAATATAGGTTTGCGGGGGCAAAACATGCAAATTGCAATATTGGATGCCGGCTTTACCAATTATACAAGTTTAAAAGCATTCGACAGCATCAATGCCAACGGCCAGGTTTTGGGAACCTGGGATTTCGTTACCGGCAATGCCGATGTGAATGATCACAACCATGGGATGGAATGTTTATCTATCATTGGTGGAAATATTCCAGGTCAATTTATTGGGAAAGCGCCAAAAGCAAATTTTTACCTCTATCGCACTGAAGATGCGCCTACAGAATACCCGATTGAAGAATTCAATTGGGCTTGTGGAGCAGAAAAGTCAGATAGTACAGGAGCAGATGTAATCTCTACTTCCCTGGGTTATACACAATTTGATAATCCATCGCTTGATCATACTTATGCTGATTTGAACGGCAAAACCACGATGGCCGCAATTGCTGCAACGATGGCTGCCCGAAAAGGTATTCTTGTTTTTGCTGCCAATGGTAATGATGGAGCTAAAGCATGGCATTATCTCGGAACTCCTGCTGATGCTGACAGCATTTTATCCGTAGGTGCAGTAAATACAGGAGGTAATGTCGGCACCTTCTCCAGTTATGGCCCTTCATCCGATGGAAGAGTTAAGCCTGACGTTGCGTCTATTGGTGTAAGTGCATTGATTGAACTTCCCTCCAATACGGTGGGTACCGGAAACGGCACTTCTTTCGCCTGCCCTAATATGGCAGGTTTGGGCACCTGTCTATGGCAAGGCTTTCCGGAATTTAATAACCAAAAAATCATAAAGGCTATTCAGAAGGCAGGAAACAATTTTGCCACACCTGATGACAGGATCGGCTATGGAATTCCAGATATGAAAATTGCATTTGCAGGTTTGCTGACTGATTTTGCCACTTCTTCACTTTCAATCAATAATTGTACAGCCACCTTACAATGGGTAAGCAAGGATGTAAGCACAATGAAATACGAAATTGAAAGAAAGACTGCTGCTGATACTGCATTTTCAAAAATTGCTGAAGTTAATCCACAGCCGGGGGCACTGCTTTCAAACCACACTTACCAATTCGTAAATGATCTGACCGATGTAGCAAATGGGAATATATTTTACAGGATACGACAGGTAATTGATACAAGTTCCGCCGGATTCAAATCAGTATATATTGACACTTCCGGCACTTCTTTTACTACTGACTGCTCATTGGTAACCGGCGATAAAGTTTATGCAATTCCTAATCCAACATCTAACGGACAGGCCAAATTGGTGATAGAAACAACTTACCCTGTCCCTAATATGCCTGTTGCAATCTACGATATGAAAGGAAGTCTTGTTGTTAAAATGGCAGAATCTAAAGCAGCAGGCCGAACCATATTTGATTTACCGGTCAGCAGGCTAAGCAAAGGAAAATATATAATAAAAGTATATAACAATAAAAAACCTATCGGCACTGCAGCACTGCTCAACTTATAATGTTTTTTTAAACAGGGCGATGAACATAGAGTCTGCCTTTTGTTCATACCCCCTCAACAATTCGCTTTTTAGTAGTTTTAATTTCAAATGTTTTGTAATGAAAGAAACAGCTTCTTCATTCTCTTTCTTAAATACAGAACAGGTTATATAAATTAAATACCCCTCGTCAGCAAGCGGCATAACTATATTGGATAAAATTTTCTTTTGCAAATCTGCATATTCATCAATCCTTTCAGAATTGAAAAAAAACAACTGCTCCGGTGTACGGCTCCAGGTGCCGCTGCCGGTGCAGGGAACATCTGCAATAATAACTTCCGGCTTCTGTCCTGATAAATTCCGGGACACGATTTCCGGTTTTTCAACTTGCAGATCAACAATAAAACTTTTATATCTTCTGATCCCTGCTCTTTCAAATCGCTTCCTGAGATTAGCAAGAATACTTTCTCTTTTATCGGATAAAGTCAGTTGAATTTTTGGATTCAGGTCATATAGCATTATGGATTTGCCACCGCTCCCCGTACAGCAATCCCATACTTTGATTTTTGATTTAATTTCTGCAATTCCTGATTTTATGATAAATCCGGTTTGTTGAGAATTGAAATCCTGTATCACCGCCTCTTTATCCAAATCAATTATGGAATCCAGTTTTGTCGAATTGTCAAATGCAAGACATGAATCAGAGATGGATCTGAAATTTACTCCGGCGTCCAGAAGTTTTTCTTTTACTTTATTTTCTGATCCGGGCCGCAAACGAAGAAATAAATCCGGTTGCACCAAAAACGATTCACAGAATTTATCATAACCGGCGCCTTCGCTCAATTCATCTTTCCAGGGGAAAATGTCCTGTATGGAGAATGGAAAATTGAAAATTAAAATTTTTTCATCCAGGGGCAATATCACTTTTTCATTCCATTCCGGTCTCAGCTCCCGCAGAATTTCATTGGGCTCAATAGAACATAAAAACAAACCTGCCATAATTCTTTCATCCATTGGCAATTTCAGCAAGGCTCTTCCCACCCTGAAATAACAATAGCATAAATGACTGATTTGCTTCCGGTCCTTTGAACCATATTTCTTGTGTTGTGAAAAATAATTTTTCAGATAGGAAGTAAAAGGTTGCCGGCCGGAGATTGATGACCCTTCTCCATTGTAAAGAGATAAAATAGAAAAAGCAGAATTAAGATATGAATGAAAGCGACTCACCTTTGTGGCTTACAATTCCAACAAAGTTTTTACAGGATCTTTCCCCATCAGCAATTGTTCGGGATTTTCCAGAAGTTCTTTAACCCGAACCAGGAAGCTGACAGATTCACGGCCGTCAATAACCCGATGATCATAACTCAATGCCAGGTACATCATAGGACGTACCACAATCTGACCGTTTATAACAACGGGTCTTTCCTGAATCTTATGCATACCGAGAATAGCGCTTTGCGGTAGATTAATTATAGGAGTGCTCATCAGAGATCCGAATACACCACCATTCGTGATGGTAAAAGTGCCGCCCTGTAATTCTTCCAGGCTTAATTTATTATCCCTTGCTTTATTGGCAAGTTCAATTACTTTCTTTTCAATCTCTGACATGCTGAGGCTTTCAGCATTCCTGATTACCGGCACCGTTAATCCTCTTGGCGTTGAAACTGCAATTGAAATATCACAATAATCATGATAAATCAGATGGTCACCATCAATATATGAATTGACAGCAGGCCATTCCTGCAATGCAATACAACAAGCCTTTGCAAAAAAGCTCATAAAGCCTAACCCTACGCCATGAATCTCTTTGAACTTATCTTTATTCTTAGTTCGGATCTCTATGATACGGCTCATATCCGCTTCATTAAAAGTAGTAAGCATCGCCGTAGAGTTCTTTGCATCAACAAGGCGTCTTGAGATTGTTTTCCGCAACTGGCTCATTTTTTCTTTTCGTTCTTCACGGCTGAATAATGCTTTACCGCCTGTAACCTTTCCCGGATTTGCCAGTGCCGCCAACACATCTTCTTTCAATATTTTTCCTCCAATCCCTGATGCTGCAATGATAGAGGTGTCCACATGTTTATCAGCAATAATTGCTGATGCAACAGGGCTTGCCTTAATATTCGTTTCTGTAGAAACAGGTGGCACATTTTCTTCTTTTACAGGTGCCTTATCTGCTTTCTTTTTCTTCTCTTCCTTGTTTTCTATTATAGGAGGAACTGCCGATACAGGTTTGGCAGCTGTGTCGTCAATAGAGGCCAACAGGTCACCAATTTTAAGCGTATCACCTTCCCGTGCAGCGGTCTTTAATATACCTGCTTTTTCCGCATTCACTTCAAATGTTGCCTTTTCACTTTCCAGCTCTGCAATTACTTCATCCCGGTCAACATATTCTCCATCTTTTTTTGTCCATTTCAGCAAAGTGACTTCGCTAATAGATTCTCCAACAGTTGGAACTTTTATTTCTATCATAAAAAGCGTTTAGTTTTCATTTTGGTTTTTATTTATCAAAATGTATTCCGGCTCTGCAGGTTAAATACTGAATGCAGTTTCAATGATCTCCGCCTGTTCCTGTGCATGCACTTTTGCATATCCGGAAGCAGTGGATGCGGAGGGTTGACGACTAATCACTCCATAGTTAATAGTTTTCAGATTCATTTGCAAAAATGACGCTGCTCCCATATTCAATGGTTCTTCCTGTACCCAAAACCAGGTGGCCTTATTGTACTTTCTGTAAAGTTGTTCCAGTTGCATCACAGGCAAAGGATATATTTGTTCCAGCCGGATCAATGCAATATCCGCCCTTTTATCTTTCAGCATCTTTTCTTCCAGGTCAAAATAAATTTTACCACTGCAAAACAAAACTTTCTTGACATTACCGGCAACAGCATTACTGTCATCAATCACTTCTCTGAAACCACCTTCGAGAAATTCATTCATTACTGAATAGGATCCGTGATGCCTGAGATTGGCTTTAGGCGAAAAATTAATCAACGGTTTCCGGAATGGCCAGGCTAATTGTCTTCTCAAACCATGAAAGAAATTAGAAGCTGTGGTTATATTCGTTACTACCAGGTTCAACTCTGCACTCAGTTGCAGGAAACGTTCCATTCTCCCGCTGCTGTGTTCGGGCCCCTGCCCTTCATACCCATGAGGTAAAAGAATTACAACACCATTCATACGATTCCATTTTTGTTCACCGGCAGCAATAAACTGATCAATCATCACCTGAGCTTCATTTGCGAAATCACCAAACTGAGCTTCCCATAATACCAGTGCATTCGGATTCGCTAATGAATAGCCATATTCAAAACCCAATACAGCAAACTCACTCAACAATGAATTATAAATTCTGAATTGTCCTTTTGCCCCGGGGATACGTGACAAACGATTATATTCCTGATCCGTGTTTTCATCTCTTAGCGCTGCATGACGATGGGAAAAAGTTCCCCGTTTCACATCCTGACCGCTCATTCTAACATCTTTTCCATCCAGTAATAAACTTCCATAAGCCATCAACTCACCTGTAGCCCAATCCACTTTGCGTTCTGTTTCAAATAAGCGCAATTTATCCTGTAAAATTTTTTCGATTTTCCGAAGTGGCTTAAACCCCTCAGGCCAGTGCAGGATAGCATCAAATACTGTTTTGAAATTTTCAGCACTGATAGCAGTAACCGGTGACTGCTCAAAATCCTGTTGTGTTGCTTTTCGTAAGCTCTTCCACGAAATTTCCGGAGGTTGATAATGGTAGGGTAATGGATTTTGTTTTATATCATCCAGCCTTTCCTGCAGATCAGCCCAAAACTTTTTCTCCATTTCTTTAGCCAGATCCTGTGCTGTGGAATCGCCGTTTTCCAGCAAATGTTTTACATAAACCTCCCTGGGGTTGGGATGATTGTCTATAAGTTCATACAAATGTGGCTGGGTAAACTTGGGATCATCGCCTTCATTATGTCCATGCTTTCTGTAACAAACCATATCTACAAAAATATCAGCATTGAATTTCTGCCGGTAACGGGTCGCAATTTCTACACAACGCACAACGGCTTCCGGATCGTCACCGTTCACATGAAATACCGGTGCCTGAACCGTTGCTGCCAAAGATGTACAGTAATCAGAAGTCCGGGCATCATCAAAATCAGTTGTGAATCCGATTTGATTATTGACAACAAAGTGAATGGTACCGCCGCTGTAATATCCATCCAGTCCGCTCATTTGAAGTACTTCATATACGATTCCCTGTCCGGCCAATGATGAATCGCCATGTATCAGTATCGGAAGGATTTTGTCAAAATCACTATTATACATTACATCCGCTTTGGCCCTGGAAAATCCTTCTACCACCGGATCTACCGACTCAAGGTGAGAGGGATTAGGCATTAATTTTAAATGGATCGTTTTACCATTTAAAGTAGTCAACTCACTGCCAAAACCCATGTGGTATTTTACATCACCACTGCCCATTGTCTGATCCGGTTTTGATGCCGCTTCAAACTCACTGAAAATCTGCTCATAGGTTTTACCCATGATATTGGCTAAAACATTTAACCGGCCTCTATGTGCCATTCCTATTACTACTTCCTGAACATCATGGTCAGCAGCTGTATTAATTATGGAATCCAGAGCTGCAATTGCAGTTTCCCCGCCTTCCAGCGAGAATCTTTTTTGCCCTATAAACTTTGTATGAAGAAATTTTTCAAAAATTACTCCCTGGTTCAGCTTTTCTAAAATATGCTGGCGCTGTTGCAATGAAAAGGGCTGATATAAGGTTGTCTCCACCTCCTGCTCCAGCCAATTAATCCGCTCTGGATTGATGAGAGAAGTATACTCAACTCCTACATGCTCTGTATAACACCTGGAAAGGTGATCGAGAATTTTTTTTAGGGAAGTTTTTCCAAGGCCGGCAAACTTTCCCGACTCAAATTCAGTATTCAAATCGTCATCGCTAAGTCCGAAATATTTTAATTCAAGATTTGCGCCACGGTCTTTTCGTTTCCTGATCGGGTTAGTATCTGAAATGAGGTGGCCCTTTTTCCGGTACGCCAGGATCAGGTTGTAAACGGAAAATTCTTTACCCAATTGAGAAGAATCGGTTATTGATATCGGTGTTAGGGTTGAGGTTTCTGCCCTGGAATAACCATTATAGGATGCTGAATCAACAGCAAAATCAAAGCCTTCAAAAAATTTCCGCAATTCCGGATCTATACTATCCGGGTTTTTTACAAAATCCTTATAAAGATTTTCAATAAAAGCGGGTGAGGAATTAGTAATATATGTAAAATCCTTCATTACAGTTTTAATCCGGAAATGACCGGTTTTCAGGGTACAAATATCGTTTAAAATGTGCTAATCGTTGAAGGATAAGCCGAAAGAGCCAATTCGCAATAATTTTCGGGAAAAGCGGGCATCCCTGGATGCTCTTAAAGTGATTAAATTTTTATATTTAATATTTCACATTTTAAGCCTGCTCCCTTACCTTTGCCGTCCTTAAAACATTTACTCAAATGGCTAATCACAGTGCAACGAAAAAAGATGTAAGGCAGGCGAACAAACGCCGCGATAAAAATAAATATTACGGTAAGACCACCCGAAATGCCATTCGTGATCTGAAAGCATCAAAAAGTGATGAAGCAGGTAAAAAACTTCCTGAAGTAATCAGCATGATTGACAAATTGGCAAAAAGAGGTATTATTCACAAAAATAAAGCGGCAAACCTGAAAAGCAAGCTGACCAAAAAGAGAGCAACCGGCAAATAATTTTTTTCGGATAAAATATTTGAAAGGCATTCCATTTCGGGATGCCTTTCTTACTTTTAGCATTCAATATGATCTAATGAAAAAAATTTTCTTCCTCTTTACAATCGCACTGCCGGTTTGTGTGTTCTCACAAACCATTACCACTAAGTATGAGCAATCAGGCGGAAAGCAATCCCCCACCTACTTTGAAATTATTGAATGGTGGAAAAAATTGGACCAACTTTCCAATAAAGTTAAAATGCTGACTATGGGGCCCAGTGATGCCGGGTTCCCGTTGAACTTAGTAATGGTTTCCAACGATGGTGATCATAATTTTCAAAGCATACATAAAAAAAATAAAAAAATTATTTTCGTCAATAATGGTATTCATCCCGGCGAGCCTGACGGAATTGATGCCAGCATGTTACTGGTTCGTGACATTGTAGCTAATAAATATAAAATTCCCAATGACATTGTATTAGCATTGATCCCGGTTTATAATATTGGCGGTTGTTTAAATCGCAGCCCCTACTACCGGATTGACCAAGATGGACCGGAAGAAAAAGGTTTTCGTGGCAACTCACAAAACCTCGACCTCAATCGTGATTTCATAAAATCAGATTCTAAAGAAGCCCGTTCCTTTGCAGAAATCTTTCATTTACTGGATCCCATTGTATTTTTCGACAACCATGTTAGTGATGGCGCCGACTATCAACATGTAATGACACTGCTTGTTTCACAACACAACAAATTAGGAGGAGAAATGGGAGAATTCATGAACAAAGAATTTGAGCCCGGACTGTATTCACTGATGAAAGAAAAAGGATACGATTTAGTTCCATATGTCAATGCATTTGGCGATACACCTGAAACCGGATGGTCGGCATATTGGGACAGCCCCAGGTATAGCAGCGGTTATGCAACGCTATGGCATTGCTTTGGTTTTGTTCCTGAAAGCCATATGCTGAAACCCTATGATCAAAGAGTGAAAGGAACTTATGCGCTGATGCAGTGTTTCATTTCCTTTACAGAAAAAAACGGAGAGCGGATGAAACAACTAAAGGAAAGAACAATTCAGAATGAAAAAAACAAAACCGAGTTTGAAATCAGCTGGAAGTTGGACCGGTCACAACATTCAACAATCACATATAAAGGCTATGAAGCCGGCCGCAAACCCAGCGAAGTTTCAGGATTACCAAGACTCTTTTACGACCGTAGCAAACCATTTGAAAAAGAAGTTCCTTTTTATAATTATTACAAAGCATCGAACACAGTGCAAAAGCCCAAAGCCTATATCATCCCGCAGGGATGGTGGAAAGTCATTGATCTTCTCAAAATAAATAAAGTGCAAATGACACCACTGAAAAAAGATACTGTTATAGAGGTTCAGGTGTATAATATTGATAATTATAAAGCTTCTCCCCGCCAGTATGAAATGCATCATATTAACAGTGACGTTAAAATTTCAACAAGTTTTAAAAAAATAAATTTCAGAAAAGGCGATTATTATATCCCCATGAACCAGGAAGCCAATCGGTTTTTGATAGAAACACTGGAGCCCCAGGCAGAAGATTCATATTTCGCCTGGAACTTTTTTGATGCCATCCTGAGTCAAAAAGAAGGTTTTTCAGGATACTCATTTGAAGATATTGCGGCAGAATACTTAAACAAGCATCCCGACTTAAAAACAAGACTGGAAGAAAGAAAAGCAACCGATACTTCCTTTGCTAAGAATGGATATGCCCAATTGAATTTTGTTTACCAGAATTCACCCTATATGGAACCGGCTTATTTACGCTATCCCGTGTTCAGAGTTATACAATAGCGAACCAGGAAATTCGTTTTCAACGGATCGTGACAAGCTCTGGAACCTGTTATTTTGTAAGAACCATTAACAATGATGAGATTCTTCATTATAATTTTTACGCTGCTTCCAAATTATTTATCAGCCCAAAAAGAAGCTGAAAATACAATCATCAGGATTTTATATTCACCGGGTCATCCTGTCAATTCCTTCACGATTAATGAGACATTGGGAGCTTGTTTTGACGGACACGAAAGCAGAGAAATCAATAAAATACTTCGCCCTGAAAACATTAATGCAATGCTTTCCTCCGGCTATGGGCCACTTACTTATCGCTTGCGGACTGAATTAGCTAACGAAGTCTGGCATTGGAATCCTAAAGGAAATTGGAGTGATGAAAAAAATAAACAAGGCTACTGGGTGTCCTCTTCCGATACTAATAATTTTATTTCAATGTCATATAGCTATAAACTACCTCGCAGAGGAAATACATATGACCAGGGTGATAATGATGGATATTCAAGAATAGATGACGGCAATGAAAAAACTTTTTGGAAAAGCAATCCTTACCTTGACGAAAAGTACTCAGATTCTATAGCTGAAAAACATCCGCAATGGGTGGTCATTGATCTGGGTAAGGAAGAATATATCAATGCAATCAAAATAAAATGGGCACAGCCTTATGCAACTGCTTTTACTATTGATTATGCTGCTCCACCCCTGTATGACTACTTTATACACTTTGGCTATTTCGAAAGAAGCGATTCTGATTTGTGGATGCCTTTCCAGCATGAACTGTTTACAAACCAAACAGGTAATGATAAAATCTTGATGCTTTCTGAAGAGCTGATTAAGTGCCGTTTCATTCGCATTCGAATGTATGAAAGTTCCCATACTGCTTTACCGGGGTCAACAGACAGTAGAGATAGTTTAGGCTATGCCATTCGTGAAATTTATGTTGGCAAAATCAATCACAAAAATATTTTTACTGATTTAATACATCATTTTTCCAATAGCAGCAGTCAAAGTAAAATGTATGTTTCTTCAACAGATTGCTGGCATCGGGCAATTGATATCAATAAGCAAACAGAACAGGCAGGAATTGATAGAATTTATCAATCTGGTCTTACAAATGCATTACCGACTTTGATACCAGTTGGCATCTTATATGATACACCTGAAAATGCATTTGCTCTTGTTGACTATCTTGAAAAGAAACATTACCCGGTTGAAGGTATTGAAATGGGCGAAGAACCGGATGGGCAATTTATCGCACCGGAAGATTATGCTACACTATATACGCAATGGTCAAAGAAAATAAAAGAATTCTATCCGAATGTAAGATTTGGCGGCCCAAGTCTGGAAACTGTGATTCTTCAAGCACCGGGAGAATTATTTTCAACGAAAACATGGCTGAATCGTTTTTACAAATACCTTCAAATACATAATACCGCCAATAATTTTAATTTTCTAAGTTTTGAATGGTACCCTTTTGATGATATCTGTGATAATCCTGTCCCTCAATTAGCGGAAGCTCCCGATTATTTAGACAGCGCCATGAATGATCTTCATCAAACAATAATTCCTAAAAATATCCCTATTTATATTTCAGAGTATGGTTATTCGGCATTTTCGGGAAAATCTGAAGTAAGCATTGAAGGAGCATTAATGAATGCAGATATTGTAGGAAAATTCCTGTCATTAAAAGGTAGTAAGGCTTTTTTGTATGGCCTGGAGCCCAATCAACTGGAGAAAAACAGTAATTGTTCAACATTTGGTAATAATATGCTATTTGGAAGAGATGATAATGGTAAAATTCTATATAAAACTGCAACCTATTACGGGCTTAAGATGCTTACACAATACTGGGCTCCTTATTCAAAAAAAACTGTTTCAATGTATTTGTCTTCCGATAATGCCATGAATAAAAAAATTTCGTCTTATGCACTTCTCTCTCCCGATAGCTCCTGGTCTATATTGCTTATCAACAAAGACCCGTTAAAAAATCAGCTTGTACAATTAAAAATATATAATAAAGAAACAGGGGTAGAAGCCCCATTTAATTTTCCCTGTACTGTCTATCAATATTCTTCTGAACAATATAAATGGAAAGAACATGGCTTTGATGGCCACCCGATACTAAATCTTCCACCGGTGGTATTAAGAGAGAAAAAAATTATTCCCTTGAAGTTGCCACCTTATTCATTGACAATAGTCAGGCAGCAAAGGAATAATTGAGTTTCATGTAAACAGTTTCAAATTCCACACCGTTGTTGGTGTGGATGAACTATAGAAAGAAGTATCTTTAAATTTGAGCACCAACAACGGCGTAACTTCACTCAACCGGCTATTTCAAATACTATAAGCTACTTATAATAAGAACAGGGGCTGTATCAATTATTGAAACAGCCCCCTGTTTTTATTGAACTTTCATATAAAATCTATTGCTTAACCAATTTTATGGAAGTTCTATCGGAATCATTCACTAATTGGAGAATGTACATTCCCGGCAATAAATCATCACCGAATCGAAGTGTTTTTTGCCCCGTAATCTGCATTTTTCTAACTAAGCGTCCTGTTACATCAAATAATGCAAAATCTGTCTTCTGTGACTTTACTGAATTCAACTCCATTATGAAATAATTGCTGGTTGGATTGGGATAAACGTTGAATAGGTTTGAAAGTTCACCTGCAATTTCCACTTTATAATCGCTTTTAACGGAGTTCACCACTACGTTTTGATTACAATTTTGTGAACCATTGACTCTAACTGTAAATGAACAGGAGGTTGAATTATTTGCAGCATCCTTCGCTGTATAGGTAATGGTAGTTACCCCAACGTTGAAGGTTTTTGTCCCTACATAATTAATTCCGGTAACAGGAGAACTACCCGTTGTGGCACCGGACATAACCCAGGTAAGTGTTGTTACTGCACAATTATCAAAAAAGAACGGTTTGGAAACATTTATATTCATACTGCATGAATTACGATGAGCATTCCTTGTTATATTGCCAGGACAGTATATAATAGGATTTGTATTGTCCGTCATGGTAACAGAAAAGCTGCAAGTTGTGCTAAAGCCGGCATTATTAGTGGCCGTATAGGTGATCGTTGTAACGCCGCTATTAAAGGTCTTTGTTCCCACATAACGTATACCTGATGATGGAGAACTGCCGGTGGTGGCACCGGTCATGGTCCATGTCAATTTTGTCAGGGTGGAGCCTCCTGTCACACTGATCACCGGTTTGGGTGTTGAAAGAATTCCGCGGCATAAGAGTAAAACATTACCCTGGACATTTGCCGGGCAGGTAATGGTAATAGTCGGGCAGCCTTCATCAACCATCCCATCACAATTATCATCAATGGCATTGCCGCAGATTTCGGTGACGCCAGGATGGACAGCAGGATTCTGGTCGTCACAATCACCCGTTTCATAGGTATATCCATATAATGTCAATAGCTGATCATATTTTGGATTGTTAACATCCCCGTATCCGTCGCCATCTTTATCGGCATATTGAATAATACCGGAAGTACAATTCAGCCAAAAGGTTAAGTTGCTTTGTTCGGAAGAGGCGTAAGTTTTAGCAACCAGGATATAGTAAGTATGTCCTTGCAACAAAGGGAACGGACTGTAGTAAGTATTATAATAGTTTGTCGTCATACAGCTCCAATCATTTCCTCCGCACCCCAATGTGGCGTCTTTGATAAAGAAGTACTGGTCAGCATAATAACTGCCGGAATCAGTAATACTATAGTCTCCGGAAGTAACAGGTGAGAAAGAGAATACTTTTGCACCTCCATCAATTTTGTTGTATTCATCGAAACAGGGATTCAGCAAATAGGAATTGATACCTGCAGGAAGGGTTGTTTCAACCCGGTTTTCCTTTCCGCAAACTGAAATAGGGGTAATGTCGTTACACGGATCTGCTGAAGGGCAGGTTATTTTAAATGTCTGATCTGCGCCGGATGTACTGGTTGCATCAGTCATTATGTAATACATTTCACCTGCCTTTAGTACCATGGGAATTTTTACCTGGAAACTATAGCCGTAATAAAAGCCAAGGTTTAGCCAGCCGGTTGCATCACATCCTTCACTGGCTTTTTTAATAAAGTATGATAATATACCACTACCTCCGGCTTCACCCTCTAATCCATAGACTCCGTCAGCTACCGGCGTGAAAGAAAAGATCCTTTCCTTGCCCGGTGTTCCTAAATATGGTTCATTAATAAGATTTGGAAACAGTCCTAATCCCGAATTGTTTATTGAATGAACAGGGGTATTACATGCAGTAATAGTGGTGATATTAGCACAAGGATTATACTCAGCACCAGGGCAAACAATTTTAAAAGTAGCCCCTGTAGTTACTCCGTCAGCCCTTATGTAATAAGAAGTACCGGCTGTTAAGGTAATTGGGATAGTAGCAACTGGTCCAGGATAACTAAGGGATCCTATAAATACCCAATTATTATTATTACAGCCATTGCTTGATTCTTTTAAAAAATAACCGACAGAACCATAATCTAAAGAAGAAACCAATTCAACCTGGTAAGTACCGGTTATAGAAGGAGTAAACTCAAATAAAGATTCTTTCCCGCCATAGTCGGAATAACTACCGGGTGCTGGTAAGGAATTGAATTGCCCTAAGCCTGTAGGATTTGAGAAAGTGTATCCTGTATTACAGTTGATACCAGTCACAATATTATCGCATGGATACGATATTTCGGGGCAAGTGATCTCAAATGTCTGGTTGGCCCCATCGTAGGCTCCATCCAGCATAATATAATAAGTATGCCCTGCAATCAAGGGATATGGAATATATATGGGAGAATACAACATAGACGATGGCCATGCAACAGATGTTATTTTAGTCCAGTCATTTTCGTTACAGCTACCAGCCGCATCCTTAATATAGTAAGTAATATATTTCCATGGATAGTACGGAGGTTTATAATCGGTTTCCGATACGGTAAGCTGATGGGTGCCATTTACAGTAGCCGTAAAAGAATAGATAATTTCCTTACCATTATACCCTCCATTGTAATATGTTGGATCTTCAATTAATTCAAATTTCCCTATTCCTGCAGGAATAGAGGCTGCTACCGGTGTAGCACAGGCAATTGCTGTTATAGCATTACAAGGATTCGATTCTTCCGGGCAAGTAATTTCAAATGTGATGCTTCCTCCATTTAAACTCGCAACATCTGCCATTATGTAGTAAGTGGTGCCTGCAGTTAAAATTCCGGGCAGTATAACATTATCACCGGCATTTAAATAATTTATGCATTGCCAGTTATTATTATTGCAGCCGGATGAAGCTTCCTTAAAGAAAAAGCCGGCGTACATATCAAATGTATGGTTCTTTACCCACAGAGCTGCTTTCCCAGTAGTGGATGGTGTAAATTGAAAAATCTTTTCTTTACCAACCTTTTGACTGGTCCATGAACTGTTGAGACAAACATCCGGAACAAAGGCGCCAACACCCCGCGGAACTTCATAAGTAACCTCTGTTCCGCAACTTATGGTTTCAATATTGCTGCAGGGATCCTGAGGCTGATAACAGTCCAATCTAAATTTCCGGGAGACGCCTGAAACATTATTTGCATCAAGCATAATATAATAATCATGTCCTCCTATCAGCGTTCCAATAAAAAGAGTTTGCGGTGAATATGTGTTATTGTGACCATTGATGAAATGCCAGTTTTCGTTGGCGCATCCGTCGCTTGCTTTTTTAAAAAACACACCAACTCCTAAATAATTTTCAGCAGGTTCAAATGTGAGGGTGTAAGGGCCGGTAGCTGTTGGGGTAAACTTAAATATTTTTTCCCTGCCCGGACCATATGGAAGAGATGATGTTGTATGAAAAGAGCCTACACCTCTAGAAATAACTGCTTCCTGCAAAACACCACAGGTAATTGTTTCAATTTCCTCGCAGGGTGCAGAAGGTATATAACAATCTACCTGGAAAGTCACCGTTGCGCCATTCAAAGGCGAATGTGCATCAATCATGATATAATAAGTTTGTCCGGCCTCCAGGTCGTCGTCTCCGAAAACCGATGTTCCAGGCTGATAGTAGTATTGTGCCAAATAAGTCCAGTCATTTTCATTACATCCTCCGGGGGCACTCTTTATGTAGTATGTTATGGAAGAATTAAGTGCATTTACTGTAAAAGTATATCTACCTGTTTCGGTAGGGGTAAATGAATAAATCAACTCTTTACCGGATCCCGGAAATAACCCGCCATCTCCTGATGGTATATTCGCCGTGGTTTCTGATCCACAATTGATTGATGCAATAGTACCGCAATAATCATATTTTGTAATAAAACTATAGGGGCCAAAATTTGAACTGTAGCTATCAGAGTTGCAATTTCTTCTTACATATACATCATAATTAGAAGAGGAAGAAAGATTGGACAGGTTTACCGGTGAAGCGGAAGCATTTATAATGGTTCCATTGGCTCCGGCCGTACTCCCGGTGCCTGGTGTAAAACCTGCAGGGCCATATTCCACAATAAAAGATTCTGAGCAACCCCCACATCCAAAATTGACAGATGCAGTTGAAATAGTAATATCAGAAACGGATAATGCATTTAACCCCGTACAGGATGGCGCTGCAGAAATATTTACAGTGTAATCATGAGCTTCCCCATAATAATACGAAGTGCATGAGTTGCCAGGAGTAAAAGGTACACCATAATCAAACTTTAATCTTACCCGCATGCGATGGTTACCAAGAGTGGCCATTACAGGCACAGACACAATACCTGAAATTGTGCCTCCGGAGGTTGAAGCGTATAAAAGTTCTCCTTCGTCATCAAAGCTAAAATTGTCGTTCATATCAATCCATACGCCGGCATAATCATAAGATTGATTGTATGAACCGGATGAAGAAGTAAGACTTAGAAAATAAGACTCACCCCGGGCCAGGTTAATAGTTAGTGAAGTATAATCGGCAACGTCTCCGCTGCACCCCGTGGCCACCTGGTGGATATTACTTAAACTGAAATTGTCAATAGCTGAATTATAACTGCATCCATAGTAGGTCAACCCCGAAGTGCAATAGCTCTGTGCATGCGTGGTTTTGGAAATAAAAAAAGAAATAATTGCCAGGGCAAAAAATAGGATCTTCATTACAGAAATGGCTGTGTAAATCTTTCTCATATAAACAGTTTTATTAATTAAATACGTTCAATTTTTTCCATCTACATACAGTTATTCAAAAGGGGGTGGTGATAATGACTCACAAATTTTCAATGACAACTCCGATTTTGTAATCGGTAAAATCACCGATACGGCATCCGTTTTTTCACCGATAACGATTTTTAAAAAGTAATTCTACTATTGCAATGATCTTTAAATGCAGGGGGTGTTTTTGTGAAAACCATTTTATGAATAGAAACGAAATAGAACCTATTACCAATGAAGAGCTGCTTTCCGGTATCGGTATCCAGGAATGGAACCTGAGATCTTTTTCAGAAGAAATTTTTGAAAATACCAATCAACTGATAAGCCTGGCCAAAATTCAACTGGCTGCCATTAACCCCGAAAAAAAAGAGGAAACAAAAAAAATTATTGAAAGCTCCGGACAGATTTTAAGCTTGGTAATCAAAAACCTTCGCAGCCTGGCCAAACAGTTATCGCCTGCCGATGTAATCAGGAAAGGCTTTCTGTCATCATTAAAATATGAACTGGAAAGACTGAACAGGCTGGTGCCATGTAAAATTGATTTCAAAGCCAATGGCAAGCCCATTAAAGCAGGAGGAATAAAAGAAATGGTACTTTTTTCCATTACCCGGCATTATATCCTGCAGGCCCTGTATATTGAAAATACAAACCAACTTGAGGTATTTGTAAATTTTTCAGGCCCCCTGATAAAAATCATTTTGTTTTACCCGGTAAACCCGGAACTTTTAACTGCAAAAAGGATGAAGAAGAGTAGTATCGGTGTGCTGCAGCGGTCAGCACGTATAGGCGCTTTTATCATTACCAAAAAGAAAAATAACTGTAAGGAAATTTCAATTTGCATGAATATATGATATCGGTAGCATTGGTTGATGATCATGTTCTTCTCAGAAACGGGCTGGCCACTCTGGTAAAAATGATTGGCTTTAATGTTTTATTTGAAGCAGATCATGGGGAAGAACTTATTAAGAAAATTAACAGTGGTTTGCTGCCCGAAGTAGTGCTGATGGATATTAATATGCGGGTATTAGACGGGTATGATGCCACAGGCTGGATAAAGCAGCACCACCCTGAAATAAAAGTACTGGCGCTGACGATGGTAGATGATGAAAATGCCATTATTAAAATGCTGAAGTGCGGCGCCAGGGGTTATTTACTTAAAGAATGCAGTGCGGCAGAATTGAAAAATGCTATTAAAACAGTTGCTGAAAAGGGGTTTTATTACTCAGAAATGGTAACCGGCAGGCTCATTCACAATATTTCGGTACCGGATAACGAAGCTGTCAATCATACTGCTCACCTGACAGATAAAGAAATCGAATTTCTCAAACTTGCCTGCTCTGAATTAACCTATAAAGAGATTGCTTACAAAATGAAGGTCAGCCCCCGGACGATAGATACCTACCGGGACCATCTCTTTGAAAAACTGGAATTGAAAACAAGGACAGGTCTCGCAATTTATGCAATTAAAAACGGGCTTACCAGGCCCTGACTATTTTTTCTCCAGCACTATTTTTGTTCCACTGCCTTTTGTGGATTTAATAGTGGCCCGGTAGCGGATTTCAGCCGAACGCTTAAGGATATTTCTTATTCCATGACCGTCATTAACTGATGCTTCATCATATCCTTTTCCATCGTCAGTTATCTCCACACAAAAATTATTTCCTGCAGTTCGTGCAGACATGACAATTGTTTTGCACTCAGCATACTTAATACTGTTATTAATTGCCTCTTTGAAAATCATAAAAAGATTTCTTTTCTCCTCTCTTTTTAGAACCCGTTTTTCAGCCTGGTTATCTATTATCAATTCAAACCTGATATGATTAGCGTCGCACAAGGGCGAGGCATAATAGCTTATCCTGGCAGCAAGATGATCAAACGTATCTTTTCTTTCATCCAGCACCCAGATGATGTCCCTTACACTGGTGATGGCTTCCCGGATGGTTTCCTGGATTTTATCTAAATACGGTTTGTTTTCTTTTTCCAGTGCAGCCACACTGGCATATACTTTCACACTATTGAGTGTACTGCCCAGGTCATCATGAAGATCGCCGGCTATCTGGTCACGAATTTGTTTTTCTTTGTGCATTTGGTTTATGCGTAAACGATAAAACAAATAAATAATAAAAGCAGATAGGAGAGCTATTACAGCTTTAAACCACCATTGCTGCCAGTAGGGTTTGAGGATGGTAAAAGAGAATTTAGCGGGTGAATTCCAACTGAAATTATTTGTTCTGGCCCTCACAAAGAAAGTATAACGACCAGGTTTCAGGTTTGTAAATGTGATGGTATTGTTTTTTGAACTGCTGCTCCAGTAATTGTTGACTCCACTTAATAAATAACTATACCTGACACTCGCTGCATCAGTCATCGTAGCTGCCTTAAAAGAAATTGTTATTGTATTTTGGTAATACCTCAATACTGGATCTACGGGTATTTGAAAAATACCATCTAATGAATCGGCATATTCAGCCCATTTTGTTTCCTGGTTGTTGAGCATTACGCTCTCGATTGCAATTTTGGGTGGTTGGTCATTAAAATACATTTCACTGCCCTGAAATTTCATTAATGAATTAGCGGTGCTATACCACATATCACCGTTATCATCGCATACCAGCCGTCCGTACACCAATCCATGTAAAGGTATTCCTTCATCTTTACCGTATAAATAAACGGGAACACCTTGTGGGTTTCCTTTCGTAATATCTAATATGGCCAACCCTCCCATTGTTGACAGCCATAAACGGCCATTTCTATCAAAAGCGATAGATTGAATAAGGCCATTGATCAACCCGTTTTCTATGGTAAATTTTCTGACAACCTTCAGGCTATCATTTGCCAGCCTGCATTGGAATAACCCTTCCCCGGGGTAACTGACCCAGATATTATTTGAAGAATCCGTAAAGAGCCTGTAAATTTTCCCGGGATATAAATCGCCTGTTGTTTTGATTTTAATAACATCATTGCCTGAAGTTATTTTTAAAAGTTCACCTTTCTGATCCACAACAATGATTTTGTCGTTCCCGATGTGTGTCATTGCATGAGGCTTTTTTATCGGGTTGTTTTGCTTGTCTTTAAAAACCGAAAAACCATTTTCATCACCGACCAGCAGGTTATCCCCGGGTATCCATATCTTTTTTCTATAGTTGTCGAAGACAATATGCCAATCTAATTCTTCTGAAGAGTTGACCAGTGAATCATTGATAACTGTTGCTTTTCCATGATCAAATACTATTATTTTATTTCGCCGTGTGATGCACCAGAAACGATTCTTATCATCGCGGCATAAAATATCTACCAGGTTATTTTTAAGCAGGTTACTTTTATTGTAGTAAAACTTACCGTTATACCATGTGCTGACTCCGTTTTTTTCACTGAAATTATAAATAACCCCTTTTTCATCCTTGGAGATGAAATTCATATCAAATAAGTATGGGTGCATTTTATCTGAAAGTATCTCAAAGTTTTTATCTTGAACTTTTATCAGGCCTTCGAAACCGGCAATCCACATATTTCCTTCATTATCTTCATAGAACCCGCTGATCAGGTTATTAGCAGATTCAAAATGATAATCCAACCGGTTTTCCTCACCGGGTTTAGAAACATAGATTCCATTATTCTTAGTTCCGATCCAAAAACGTTTTTTAGAATCCTGGTAACAGGCATAAATGCGTTTACCTGACAGTTGGTTTTCATACAGGGTCCTCAAGTTTTTATCTTTCCAGGCATATAAACCTACGTCGGTAAAATAATAAACTTCCTTTTTGTCATAACCAAATATCCTGATAAAGTAACCGGGATTTTCAGCTCTTGAAATATCTATACTATCCCCTTTTGTATTTACATAAACTCCCCTATTCGGGAAATTAATAAAACGACCTTCGGGTGACTCAAGCCAATTTATGCCAGAATGAGTACGTTTCAGCTTCCAGTTTACATTTTGGTTTGCGCTTAACAGGTATGAAGTTTTGTAAAATGAATCAGGGATATTTGATATTACTTTCCCATCATAAACAAAGTTTTCTCCTGATTTTGTCCAAATCCAGTATTTTCCATCTGGCAATTCACTTGCAGCAACCGGTATCAGCTTATCGTTACCTTTAATTCTGACTGGTGAAAAATTTGTGCCATCGAACCTGCATAAACCAAAAACAGTTCCCACCCATAGATACCCCTTACTATCCTGGCTGATATTTAAAACATAGTTATGGGGAAGCCCATCCGACGCTGTAAAGGTTTTTGTAATAAATGGCGAAGTACTATCCTGGCTAAACAGGCAGTTACAGTATAATAATGCGGACAAATACTGATACGCTTTTAACATCAATTATTTGAATGTGATAAATAATTGATGTTAAAGTAAGAAAATATTAACACCATTAATCTGACTTGTCTCAGTAAACCCAAAAGAATAATAACTATAATTGGTATTAATCAAATGACCTTTACATAAATATGAGCTCTTAGCATTGTATTGTCAAAGTGACTGAGTCTGGGTATTGAAGGGTATCTGGATACCTGCTCACTGCGCTCCAAACAAAAAGTTTTTCAGTAATACTGAAAGGCTTTTGATAAATATGCCTGTACGACTCTTTGGAGGAGGGGTAGCTACCTACTCTCTCCCTACGGCGGATACAGTACCATTCGTCCGCCGCAGGCGGATTAACTTTTCTGTTCGGTATTGAAATAAAAGTTTATGAAACAAAAGCGCCCCATCATAACGATGAGGCGCTTAATAAATATGCCTGCCCGACTCCTTGGAGGAGGGGCAGCTACCTACTCTCTTCGCCTCCGGAGGATACAGTACCATTCGTCCGCCGCAGGCGGATTAATTTTTCTGTACGGTATTGAAATAAAAATTTATGAAACAAAAAGCCCCTCAGCAAAACTGAAGGGCTTTAAATAAATATGCCTGCCCGACTCATTGGAGGAGGGCAGCTACCTACTCTCTTCGCCTCCGGAGGATACAGTACCATTCGTCCGCCGCAGGCGGATTAACTTTTCTGTTCGGTATTGAAATAAAAGTTTATGAAACAAAAAGCCCCATCATAACGATGAGGCGCTTAATAAATATGCCTGCCCGACTCCTTGGAGGAGGGACAGCTACCTACTCTCTTCGCCTCC
>JAFDYJ010000013.1:0-49890 GCA_018267515.1 Bacteroidota bacterium
TGTTAACAGCAAATTTTGCCATCCCATTGCCTGAAAAGACTTTGGCGGGCTTTAAAGATTCTAATGCATCACCGGCCACTTTAATTAGTTTTTGTTCCAGTTCCTTTGTATAGTCCACAATCATCTTTTGCATATCCTCGCCATAGCAACCACACAAACCCGGCTCCATTTTTAAATTTGTTGTCGGGCCGGAATGATTATGGGTGCAATTCAACATAATCTGGTCATCCCCAAGCCCATACTTTTTCTTTAAGGCGGCCTTCACATGAAGCGATACGCCTTCTCTTATGCCGCCGAGATCCATTCCGACAAATACAACTTTTTTTCCATTTTCATCCTGAAGCGCCAATGCCTTAGCCCAAAGGTCTGTTAACCTGCCGGTAGCCGGATGAGTTCGGGACGCAAATCCTCCTATCCACATATTGAGTACCGGGTTAATATTAATTTTTGCGACACCTGCCTTCCATTGGTAAGAAGATGGTTCAGGTTGCTGATAAGCAAATGAAGATAATGAAGCACAAATTAGAGTTAAGCTAAACATTAATGAAATTCCTGAAAACTGCTTTTTCATGATTGTATGTTTGAGTTGTAATAAATATACTTTTTTGAAGGCCTGTATCAGATTTTGGTCAATTAATTTTCACCTGCATTCACCGATACTTTTGAATAAATGCCGCAAGTGAAACTCCCATATTCGGATAATTCGGATAAGGATGGCCATTGCCTGTTTGAACTTTGATGGATTCTTTTCCGGGATATTCTGAATACGGCTTTGTATATTTAGCTTCAGTAGTAATATTAAATCCATATTCGCTGTCAATGGAAATCCCGGTATCAACCAAGTAAATATTTTCAGATTCTTTTTTGTCAAAATTCTCAATAATGTTCCTGCGCAGCTCCCACATTATGGCGTTATCTCTTGTATTAAAATCGCCGGAGGCATTATCTAAGGTTCCGCTAGCCGAGCCGGATATCAATAAAACAAATTTACCACCGGGCACAGCCTTGAAATAGGAAGCAGCCAATTCTCTGATCTGATCATTCCATTTGGTAAAGTCAATCAACGAAGGATCACCTTTAACTTTTCCAAAGTCATTGGATCCAAGGAATTCTACTAATATGGAAGGTTTTGGAAGCTTCCACATTCTTAAATATTTTTCATAATTGAAACTCCATTTGTAATCTTTGTAATCAGTTTGAATCCACTTGTTACCGTTATATTTTACATAATAACCTTTTGTATTATCAAACATCAAATCGTTTGCCTGCGGATTGAGTTTATATCCGGCATTTGTATCAAACAATAAAGATTGTGTTTCAAATCTTCCTGTAAAATATTTCTCATTAAAGGTCCAGTTGCTCTTTGGATTTAAACGAATCTCATTGGCTAATTTCCAAAATGCAGTTGAACCCCAATAGTTACATGGCCCCACTGGTTGCCAGAATCCGTTATAGGAATTTGCCCTGTCGGTTGATACCTGGAAGTAATCATCCAATGTCCATCCGCCACGGCCTTCATCAAATTGACCCGGACAATCGAGAGTATTTCTCAAACCCACCAGCTGAATTTTTGGAACATATCCTTTTGTTATTAAGGCATCTTTAAAAAAAGCACCATTTGTAAAACTATCGCCGATGATAGAAACATAAACGGAATCACTCCCCTCTCCTGTTTTGCCTGTTACAATTTCAGATGTTATTGATTTAATGGTATCAAACTTATCCTGGTTGATCAGGCTGATGGTAACTTTTGCACCATCTTCCGGATTGTTTATACTGGCCACTCGTTGCAGCCGTCTTTGAAATTTAGCAGTTCCCGAAAATCGCACTACATCATCATAGGGACGCCAACGTTTTATCAGGGGTTCAACAAAAATGTCATTCTGGACACCTGAAAGCATATAAAGTTTGGAAGGCAGGCATATATCATTCTTAAATTCTGTAGTAAATTTCTTTTTAAGCATATCAACCGGTGGAATGATGGGCTTATTTCCATTTTGAACAACGGTATCATTTTCCTGTAACGCCGGTTTCCCTTTAGCAGACGTCAGGCTAACCAACAATATGATAACTAAAACTGAAATGAATAAAAGGTTTCTTTTCATATATATTATTGATAGTATAAAGATTATCTGTTTCCTATTGGGATTTTATGTTTATTATAAAAGAAAAATACCATCATAAAAAAGTCATTGAGACCTGATTTCAATTTCCATACCTGTATTTTTCTCCTATTTGTGAATTGGTTTTTATTCCAATGTCAGTCGCCAATTTTGTTATGTTGCTTATAATGTTTGATTCAATATCAAAACGCCAGGGAGAGTCAAACATGGGTGAACCCATAACTTCATAATCTCCTTCGTGGAACATGGTAGTTGTCGGAATATAGCCCATAGATCCGTTGCTATAACCAAAGACAAATGTGTCGTATCCGAAAATTTGTTTCAGGTCAATGGCGTATCCAACTACTATTTCACCAGCCAAAGCAAAAATGGTTTGTTCCCCGATTTTGCAAGCCTGTATCGGGTAGAGATAAGATGTCATCAACTTTCCACCTTCATTTAATGTCTTCAACATCGCTTTAGCCCGTGAAAGCTGATAGCTGGGCAATTTTCCATCATTTATTAACCTGGTTAGTTCTTCTTTCGTGGGTGGATCTTTAGCAAAGTACAATTCGATTTCTCTGTAATTTGTTGTAATCTTACTTGAAACCGTTTTTGTTCCGAAGTTTATGGTTCTTTCAACTGCAGCAGCCAGTTCTTTACCATATTGCTCGGCTAACCCTTCCTGCCTGCGGGGTAAGGGATTCTGATCGCCTCCTGCACCCTGGAAAAATAATGCGGTAGCTCCGGGATATAATTTCTCCAATTCAATTTGTGCATATCCTGCATAATCTCCCGACCATTTGTAATCGTTTAAAACCGTGTTATGACAAGCATAACCAAATAAGATGGCAAAAACCTTATCATTCTGGTCTGTAACTTTAATAACGGGCACTGAATATTCATTGGGTCCTTGTAACGTTGTTTGCTCACTTAATTTATCTTCATTGTTATTACGCCTGTTCACCTGGAAACGAACAACACCATTTCCGGTATTCACCTTTGCGGGTTGCAATTGTTTTAGAGCTGCGCCGATAATGCTTACTAGTTTTTCTTTTAAATCAGTTGTATAATTCTTTACTTTTTCCCTGTTGATATCATCAAGGCCTCCGCCGTCACCAGTAGCGGGCCCTGTGTGGGTGTGGGATACATTTAAAATGACCTGGTCTTTTTTTAAATTGAAATCTCTTTCAACCCTGTTTTTAATTTCGTCCACTATACTTTTACTGATGGCAGCAAGATCCATGGATACAAACACAATTCTTTTACCGTTCAAATCTTCTAAAGCAAGTGCTTTAGCCCATAGGTCTGTTCTTTTACCTTCAGAAGGACGATCACGAACAGCGTATCCGGCCATCCACATTGATTGATTGGGTGTGATATTTGCTTTAGCTACTCCTGCTTTCCAATCAGGTAATGGAGTACCGGGTGAAGAATATCCTAAAGAGGGGAAAGAGAATAAAATCAAACTCAGGATTGAAATTAAAATTGCTTTTTTCATAATTAAAAATTTATCATAAATATTAATGTGATCGTTAAAAGTAACTATCTGAACAACGAAGAATTTGAATCACGGTATTCTTTACATTTATTAAATACTGCTCTTAGTTGCGATCGGGTTAGTACGTCAGGACGGCTAACGCCTCCGCCATACTGCCCGGGAATAGGCACTACGTATGAATCCAGTTCAAAAGCTTTGCTCACCAGGTTTTTCCAAATTGTATTACCGGACTTCCAGTCTTTTGTCCTTAATGCTTCATAATATTCAACCATAGATGTCATAAACTCCATCACATTCAATCCGTATTTAAAAAGTCTGAAGTCTTCAGAGATCCTGTCATTGTAAGGTGTTGTAAAAATTGCATCCTTTCTTAATTTATCTACTCCCTGAACAACGGTTTTCAAATCCCTGATACTTTCTTTCCCGCTGTTAATTACATCTTTTGCATTATTAAAATGACCAGCAAGAAGTTCATCTGTAAAGGATAGAGGCATATCAGCGGGTTTGCCATCCCAATCCTGTAATTGTATGAGTATTGATGCCGACCAGTTTCTCCATTGTGAAATATATCGCCATGCATTTTCATTTATTCGGTAAAAATTTTTCATTTCCTTGCTGTAGGGGCCATACCATTTGGAAAAGTAGTTGTCAGTAAATTCATCAACGTTCAGGTTGGGGTTCGATAGTAGATTGGCATAAAGAAATTGAGTTATCGTACGGGGACCCCAATTATTAATTGGAGCATGCATGTATGTAACTCCATCGCTATGTATCGTATTGACATAATAAGGAATGTCTTCTTTCAGACGATCAATGAATATAAGCGGCAGATCTTCATATTTACTTACGTTATAATATTCGCCAAAGATTACCCTGATTTTGTCTGACTTATTAAACCAGTTTTCCAATTGCTTATTATAAAGTGAATTCTTGGCACAACTCTTATCAAAAAAATTGTGGTCATAGCACCTGTTGATAGGATAGACGATTACTTTATCACCGGCCTCTGTTAAATTTTCAGGAATATCATGAAGCGGTCCTTCTAAAGTGCCATTACCATCATAGGCAATGGTCATCAATTGTACCCCGGGTCTTAGTTTTCCAGCCAGAACTGCTTTATTCAAATGAGATCTTAGCCCGGATAGCATTTTTATTTCCTGGTCTGAAGCATTCCCGATTTTTTGACAGTTCTCACAAAAACATTGGGTACTTCCAATATGATCAATACCCCATATATTCATAATGTCTGTTTCAGTTAACCGGGTTTGAAGTTGTTCTAAAATTTTATCTCCTAAAAAAGTAATCATATCCGGCTGGCTTGCACAAAACTGAACACTCTTCCAGTTTTTCAAATCTCTTACGCCGTTTTTGGGTAATCCAAACCATTCCCTGTGTTCATCCCATAAGATTTTTCCCGAAGGCATAATTGTGTTGGGATTGAGAACTGACTCGTAAACATGGCCTCCATCAACAAATGTCATCCCGAGTTTATACAATAAAGGCATAAGGGCAGTGTTGGTTGAATATGCAATATTGAGTTTATTCCTTGCCATCCAAATCCAAAAATCTCTTGACCGTTGCAGGTTGGATTCAAATCCCCGTCCTGTTCTTGTTGAAGGTTTATATTCAAATTTTCCCTGGGGTAGTACCAAAGGTTTGTTTTTAGGAGGAGCCATTTGATTTTCTGCACCCGGAGCAAACCACTGCCAGCCCTGCAATCTTAAAAATTCATATCCCCCATATAAGAGTCCTGTCCTTCCGTTACCGGTTATGGAAATCCCACCGGGTATCTGTTCCATATCAAAAACAAAATCTTTTGATGAAGGATCTTTGACAGATAAAACAATATTAAACCCGGTATTACTTTTTGTATCCGAAAACAGGATTTCAATATTGTCGTATTGTAATTTCAGGAAATTTTTCAACTCAGTAGCTGTAAATGCAGCTGTGCACCTGCTGCCCTTTTCACTCTCTTTTACAAAATCAATTTTATTTTCTTCAGTTGCCCAGAAGACGGTATTCAGCGATGCACCCTCATATGGTAAAACTATTGTGATCTTAGATGGAATTTCTGCATAGCTGTCAATTCCGTTACTGCATAAACCAACTACAACCAGTAGAAGGGTCACACAACTTTTAAATTTGATTCTCTTCATAATTATTGTTTTATAAGTTCTTCGTATACATATAGGATTAGCCTGGTTTTAGGATTATTATCCTCCTTCAAAATGTATATCTGCAACATATGTCCTTCCCTTTAAATTATTGTTGCAGGTTTTATTCATACTCGTAATCAGTACCATCCTCCGGGCAATTGCCGATTCAATTTAGCGATACTTTTCGAATAAGTTGTGTACGTTACCGATATTTCAAATAAAATATATAACTTTAAAATGAAAAGCAGGTTTGATTTAACTATTATCATTCTTGTTCCTGGAATAAGAGATAAATTATGTAGCATTCAAATTTCAGTTACCTATTATAAAAAAATGAAATGACGCAACTGCAAAATTCTGGTATCACACCCGATAAACGACTCTATTCATTAGATGCATTAAGAGGATTTGATATGATCTGGATCATGGGATTGGGTTATGGACTAAAACTCTTTGCAAAAGAACAACACAATTCTTTCTGGGATTTTATATACCTGGAGTTTCATCATTCAGACTGGTTTGGGCTTGTATTCTGGGATTTAATTTTTCCTCTGTTTATTTTTATGGCTGGCGCTGCCACCCCATTTTCCATTGGCAAGCGATTGAGCCAGGGTGCTTCAAAATCCAGTTTATTATGGAAGTCATTAAAAAGGGCTTTATTGCTTTATGTTCTTGGTTTTCTATTAGCAAACAACGGATTTCAATTATGGAATCTATCTGAAGCCCGTTTTACCGGTGATTTGGCAAAAATAGGTTTCTCCTATTTCTTCGGAGTAGCCATTTTTATATATGCTAGCCGGCGGTGGCAGATAATTTGGCTGATAGCTATTTTAGTAGGTTACTGGTTGTTGCTCAAATTTACATCAGCACCCGGTTATCCTCCCGGAGATCTTTCACAACATGGCAATTTTGTTTCTCACATGGAACGGTTATATATGCCAGGTAAGCTTAGTAAGGGATTCTATGACATGAGTGGATTTTTTAATAATGTAAATGCCATTCCAAATATGTTAGCCGGAGTGTTAGCAGGCACACTTCTAAAAGAATTCAACTACAGCCAAATCAAAAAAACCGTTTCCCTGCTTTTAGCAGGTGCTGCTTGTGCATTGCTAGGTTGGTTATGGAGTTTTGATACCCCGTTCAGCGAAAGTCTATGGACAAGTTCTTTTGCCCTGGCAACTATTGGATGGAGTCTTATCCTGCTGGCAATATTCTATTATATTATTGATGTAAAGGGCTACAAAAAATGGGCATTTTTTCTTAAAGTGATCGGGATGAACCCGATACTCATATACATTTCTCCATTTTTTATTGATTGGGATTTTACCACCAAAGCATTTATGGGATGGGCTATAGATTTGTCGAAAGGCGAATGGCTAAACCTGGTTTACTGGACTGCTCAGGTAGGAATTAAGTGGTTGTTTTTATATTTCCTGTACAGGCAAAAAGTGTTTTTGCGGGTATAGCTGTGTACAGAAAAAAAAGTATCGCTTACTGTCCTCCGCATTTCTGTAAATGTAAAAGAACTTAAATAATCCATTCCACCAGTAGAGAGGCTTAAAAGAAATTTGTAAGAAAAGTTTAATAATAGGCTGAAGACATCTTAAAAAGACCGGAACAAGATAGTAAGACCGGTTTCCATTTTTTCCGATATCAGTCATATGAAAATTTTACTTAACTCATTAATTCGTGTTAACGTACACGTTTTTCAGAAAAAGGTTTTACCTTTCAATTCAATTAGGCGGGAAAAGTATATCAACATTAAATGCATCTTACTTCAACCAACACTATGAATAAATATTTCTTTTTAATTTCAATATCATTATTGCTGATCTGCCAGACCGGTTATAGCCAGGACAAGTCGTTTACGAACGGAGACAGGGTCTCTTATATCGGGAGCAGTATTGCTATGAACGGGCAGTGTTTTCATTTTACAAACCTATTCTATTCCACAAGATATCCTGCCAGGGATGTTCGATTCCTTAATAATGGCATTTCCGGGGAATGGACAGATAATATTCTAAAGCGGATTGACAGCGATATTTTATCTAATAATCCAACCTGGTGTGTACTGATGATTGAAGAAAATGATCTGAGCCCTTCTCTTTATATGCCGGATAAGAAAACAGAACCGGACATTAAAGAACGCCAGGAAAAGCAAGTGCAACATTGGATGAATAATGCAGACCTGATAGTAGAAAAGCTTCTTGCCAAAGGAGTAAAAGTAATTTTACAAACACCTACAGTATATGACCAGTATCTTAAATCATCTTCTCCTAATGGCTATGGCGTAAATGATAATCTTGAAAGGTGTGCAGAACATCTCCGGATATTATCAAAGAAATATTCATTACCCTTAGTAGATTGCTGGACAGCATTAAATGAAATTAATAAGAAAATACAAAAAGAAGACTCAACAAAAACGATAATCGGGGAAGACAGAGTCCATGTAGGCTCCCAGGGACACTTTATAATGTCAACCGAGTTTCTGAAAATGCAAAATGTAAATGGAACGGTATCAGATATTTTTATCAATGCCCGGAGAAATAAAACGAAATCACAGAAGAATTGTATGATTGAAGGGTTGACAGCAAACGCTGCTTCTGTCTCTTTTACATCAAGATCTGAATCGCTACCCTTCCCTACTCCATCCGAAATCAATCCCGATTCATTTTATAATTTTACTGATAAAATGAACGCAGATATCATTAAGGTAAAAGGATTGAAGAAAGGAAAATATACACTGACTATTGATGGTACTGTCATTTCGGAGCTTAGTAATAAAGATTTATGCAAAGGAATTAACCTGTCCCGGTTTCATACTACACCACAATATAAACAGGCTGAACTTGTGCTGGACAGTTTTAGGGAATATTGGAAAAATGAAAGACAATTACGAACAATCAGGTACATAGAATATCAATTTTCCAATATGGTGAAGGGGACAAATTCATTGAAAGAAGTCAGGGCAAAAATGGATGATTATCTCCTGAAATATGGTTCAGGGCCTAACCAAAAGTATTTTACCAATATGTTCAATACATATTGTGAGAATAAACCAACTGAGCAAGAACTCTATGACAAACAAGAAAATATTCTTAAAAAGATTGCACAATTAAACAAACCGAAATCTCATTCTTATGTAATTGCTGCAACTTCAAACCATAATCATTAAGAACAATTAAACAGACTCATTCAAACAATTATTTTATCACACTTCAAGAAATTAAAATAATGGAAAAAACTAAATTTAACAGGTCCAGGCGTAATTTTCTTGCCAATGCAGGAGTGCTGGCAATCGGCAGCACTTTACCAATAGATATCCTTGCTGATCACCCTTTTAAGAAAAAGGAACCAATCATAGATATACACCAGCATATTCATTACATGAGCAGAACTGACAAAAATTTAATTGCTCACCAGGAGGCGATGGGTGTTACGACTACCATTTTGCTTCCGGCAGGAAGGCCGGTGAATTCAGAATCTACACTCCAGGGAGTAGCGAATGGATTGCAGGCTGAAGTTGGAGGCAATGCTGAAACATATCTATTTGCCAAAGAACATCACAGGCATTTTAAATTTGGTGCCTGTGCAGTTCCGGATGCCCCGGATGCTATTTATGATCTGGAAAGATATATTAAGCTTGGAGCTAAAGTTATCGGGGAATTGAAATTCAAAGTAGAGTGTGACTCTCCGGAGATGCATAAAATATATCAATTAGCACAGGCCTATGATGTGCCCGTGCTAATGCATTGGCAGAAGGACAAGTACTTTTTGGGATTCGATCGCTTTTACAAAATATTGGAACAATATCCACGGGTAAACTTTATCGGCCATGCTCAGTTTTGGTGGGCCAATGTTGACAATGCCCTTCCGGCCAATCTGCCAATGTATCCAAAGGGTAAAGTAGTGCCGGGCGGCCTGACAGAACGTTACTTAAATGACTATCCAAACATGTATGGTGATTTGGCGGCAGGATCCGGATTAAATGCTTTTACCCGTGATGAAGAGCATGGTAAAGAATTTATGCAAAAATTCCAGGATAAATTAATGTTCGGAAGCGATTGTTGGGATGATCATGGAACAATTGATTCAAAAGGAGAATGCACAGGAGCTCCGATGATCGCCATGATAAAAAAGATATCCGGAAGTAAAGAGGCAGAACGTAAGATTCTATATGAAAACGCAAAAAAACTTTTTAAACTTTGATATATCTTTCTATGGCATTCCGTTATTAAGTACCAAATCTAAAATACAATTTGCCGAAGCATTTAAAAAACCCAGGTAAATAATGTCTCTTATAATGTTGATGGCCGGTCAAAGATGGGTTGCCGGGAGCAAACCTCTTTGAAGTATAAAATCCAGTTACTGTATTTCTTTAATTGAAATACCCATGTAATTAAGAAAATAATCTCGTTGGGTTTTTCCTGATTCTTTAATTCTTACCTCAGATATGTTAAACCCTATTAATGCCATAGTTGGATAATCAACAGGCATTGGTGCACCACCAATTTTTGTAATTTCCGGCTCAACAATAAAGCTAAATGAGCCGGGCCATTTTTTATCGGGGTAAAAATCCATGTCTTCCTGCAAATAATTAACATCATAATCGTTTGGCTTATCAGAATTATATTGGAAATGTACGTGCATCTTCAGATATGACGAAGTGCTGTAATTTACTGTTACCATATATTTCTTTTTGTTTTGCAACCGTGCGGAAACAGTAATTAATCCTTCCTTAGGCATCAAATTGTAAGCAGAGTACGCAACAGACCAGCAATCATTAACTACAACATTAAACAGGCTGTCAAGGCCGCCAAAATTATTAGTTGGAATATTTTTGCCGACTTTCCATGCAGAATAATCCGCATTACTATTTTTAAAATTTTCAATTTTACTTATTTGAGAACCGGTTACCACACTTTTCTGAGTAGTTGTACCCGTTAGCCGTGGTATAATCTTAACTTGTGCATTGGCATCAAGAATAGAAAGTATTGTAAAATTACAAAGCAATAAGAAAGCAGCTCTCATATTTTCAAATTTATAATAACAACGTTACAAATTATGAAATATTACATAAACTGCAGATAATTACTTTATCTACACCCTGATCTATATTTTAGACCTATACTCCTTGCTTTTATTTACCCAATTATTTAATTTCTTTAAAATATTCATCCACTGGCATCCTGCAACCTTTCTAAAGGTCTTTAAAGAAAGAAAACGTAAGAAATGCTTTTTATAGGCTCAACAAAATCTTTTTCAACACCCCAACCCCCTCTGTTGCCGGCTTTTCAATTGAAGTCAAATTATGAACTGAACTGGTATAGGGTATTTTTTTATCAACAATATACTTAGGAATATCTCTTCCTGCATAATGCACCAAACCTGCAGCCGGGTACACAACTAATGATGTTCCAACGATCACAAGTATATCGGCATTCTGTATAAAGGGAATGGCTTCTTCAATTTTTGGAACAGGCTCTTCAAACCAAACAATGAAAGGACGATACTGAGCTCCGTCCTCAGCAAGGTCGCCGATTTTGATATCATCCTTTATTTCACAAGTCAGGTTTTTATTCTTTTCACTGCACATCTTAAAAATTTCTCCATGCAGGTGTATGACATGAGTAGAGCCTGCTCTTTCGTGCAGGTCATCTATATTTTGAGTAATGATGGTAACGTCAAAATCTTTTTCTAATTCCGCTAATCCATAATGTGCTGCATTGGGTTTTACGTCAGCAACATTTTTCCGTCGCATATTATAAAAATCCAGCACCAATTGCGGATCTTTTCTCCAGGCTCCGGGAGTAGCTACATCTTCAATATTATATCCTTCCCATAATCCGTCACTGTCCCGGAATGTTTTGAGTCCGCTTTCAGCACTGATGCCTGCACCTGTTAATACGGCGATTCTTTTTTTGTCCATAAAATAAAAGTAATCATTAGTAAATGAATAAGATGACCATATACCTGGATAAAAAAATTGAAACCGGAAATATTATAACTGCAATTAAAGAAAATTTCCGAAAGTAAAATTGTAAGTAGAAAAAAAACGGGATGACTTATTTTTCTCCGGCTATCTTAAGAATGGAAGTCCATTCTTTATTAGATACCGGTTGTACTGATAACCGGCTATTATTGACCAAAACCATTCCTGAGAGCTGTTTATTCTTTTTTATCTGCTCCAGTGTTACCGGTTTTTTTAATTGCCTGACTGCTTTTATATCTACAGCAACCCAACGTTCATCATCTGTCGTGGGATCTTTAAAATATTCTCTTTCCACTTTGGCAATGCCGGCAATTTCCATTCCTTCGTTGCTGTGATAGAAGAATATGCCATCTCCTTTTTTCATATTCTTCAGGTGCAATCTTGCCGCATAATTACGTATGCCACTCCAACAGGTACTTCCCTCCTTTACTAATTGATCCCAACTATAAACAGAAGGCTCAGACTTTACCAACCAATATGCCATGAAATAAATGTTTACTCAAAAATCAATAATCGATGTTTTCATGATTTACCAGCCACATGCCAGTACATCCGCCAGGTGGAGAGTTTGCAGGGAATAGCCTTTGTTTTTAATATAACCCTGTAAGTGCATCAGGCAGGAATGATCTGTAGATATTAAATATTGGGCTCCTGTAGCCAATGCATTTTCAACTTTCTGCTCTCCCATCCCAATTGATATAGCTTCAAATTTTACCGCAAAAGTTCCACCGAAACCACAACAGGTTTCCACATCATTCATTTCAATCAACTCCAGGCCTTTTACATTGGATAACAATTTTCGTGGTTCTGCTTTGATCCGGCATTCACGCAGCCCGGTACAACTGTCATGGTAGGTTGCTTTTCCCTGTAAGGTGGCACCCACATCATCCACTTTTAATACTTGAACCATAAATTCAGAAAACTCAAAGATGCGTTTGGAAAGATCAGCTACTTCATGATGCAAAGTGGAATTGTCAAAAAGCCCGCTATAATAATTTCGGACAAAACCAACACAACTTGCACTGGGTGCAACAATAAAATCAGATCCTGAGAAATCCTTAATGAATTTTGAACAAACTGATTTGGAATCTTCCCAGAAACCTGCATTGAAAGCCGGTTGTCCGCAACAGGTTTGAGCAGCATTATAAGTGACAGTACATCCTGCTTTCTCCAGCACCCTGATCATGTTAAAGGCAGTCTGTGGATAAAGCTGGTCAACAAAACATGGTATGAAAATCTGAACATTCAAAATATCAGATGTGATTTTCCTGATCCTCTTTAATCGGCATCATAGACACCTAATTGTGCCAGGTATTTATCGGCATCCATTCCCTGTTGGGTATTGGGATATTTTTCTTTTAACTCTTTATATAAAGAAATCGCTTCCTTAGAATCTTTAAGTACTCTGTCTGCTAAATAAGCAGCCATAAAAAGAGCATCTGCCGAACCAGCCTGATCATCGGTAAAATGATTTGCTGCTTTAATGTAATAATCCAAAGCTTCTTTGCTTTTTCCCAAATCAGCATTCGCATCGCCTAATAATTTATAGGCTCTTGCCTGGATTTGCCTGGCACTAGTACTGAATTTTTTCAGGTATTTTACAGCATTGGCATTATCTCCCAGTTTAAGATAGCAACTGCCGGCATAAAAACAGGCAAGGTTTGCAGCATCAGTTCCACTGTACTTATTAATAACACTCAGAAAACCGGGATATTGTCCATCACCGTTTAAGGCCAGGTTTACAGAATCCATCCTGTAATATTCTTCTGCTTTAAAAATGGCATCGGATGCTTTTTCTTCTTTTGGCTTCTGAATAAAATTACGATAGCCATAATAACCGGCAATAAGAACAATAACAGCGATCCCTGCTATTGTAATCAGCTTGCTGTACTTACTCCAAATATTCATTGCTTTTGCCAGTAACACATCTTCGGTTGAACCCGTATTTTTAGAAGTTGCCATTTTTTAATTGTAAATTTTTATAATTAAATCGAGGTAATATTTTAATCAACAATAAAAGGATAATCCTTATCAACATAAATATCTTTCAGAACTTCATTATCGTCCGGCCATGGGCTGTCTTCTGCAAATTTCACTGATTCGGATACTATACCTGCTACACGATCATTGATAACTTTAATTTCAGTTTCAGAGGCAATATTATTTGATAAAATAGTTTTTAAAGTCTGCTGTATGGGATCTTTATCTTTGTATTCTTCCACTTCTTCTTTACTACGATATTTTTGTGGGTCGCTGATTGAGTGCCCTTTATAGCGATATGTTTTGATTTCAATTAAAGTAGGCCCGCCCTTTTCCCTGGCCCGTTTCACTGCCCTGCTTACCCCTTCATGTACATCTTCAGCACTCATGCCATCAATTGTATCAGCCGGCATTTCATAGCTGTCAGCAAGTTTATAAATATCAATAACATTAGAAGTTCTCTCAATTGATGTACCCATTGCATAATTATTGTTCTCACAAATGAACACTGCGGGTAATTTCCATAGCATCGCAAGATTAAAAGTTTCGTGAAGGATACCCTGGCGGGCAGCGCCATCTCCAAAAAAACTAAGAACCACATTGTCGGTTCCCCGGTATTGCTCTGCGAAAGCTAATCCTGCACCTACTCCAATTTGTGCTCCTACGATACCATGACCTCCGTAAAAATTGACATCTTTACCAAAGAAATGCATACTGCCACCCTTTCCTTTGGCATTCCCGGTTATTTTGCCATATAATTCAGCCATGCAACTATTCACAGAGACACCTTTCGCAATAGCTAAACCATGATCCCGATATCCGGTAATGAAAAGGTCCTCAGGACGAGTAGCCGTCATGCAGCCGGCAGCAATAGCTTCCTGGCCTACATAAGCATGGAAAAAACCCCTGATTTTACCCTCCATTTTATACTTTTCTTCAGCCATCAACTCAAATTGGCGTATCAGCTGCATCAGCTCATACCAGTACAAATAGGTTTCTTTGGAAAATTTAGTTGCCACAGTTTTTGCTGTCTTTAATTTTTCTTCCATCCGGTGGTTGGATTAAACGGCTGCAAAAATAAGGCGAAAAAAGGAAATAACTGCTTTTGATTCTGAAGGCTCAAGTAGTTCTAAGAAATGCTTTTATCTTGCAATTCACATGTTCCAATTACGACATATATCATTAACCCGGTTTAAGAATTACCGGAGCCGGAGTTTTGACTTTACAAAAAGGATTATTTGTATTTGCGGAAATAACGGGACAGGGAAAACCAGCCTGCTGGATGCCATACATTACCTCTGTTTTACAAAAAGTTATTTTACCCGGTCTGATAGTTATAATGTCCTGCAGGGTCAAAATGGATTCAGGATTGAAGGAAATTTCCTGCTGAATGACAAGTTCGAAAAAGCGGTCTGTATTCTCAGGGAATCGGGAAAAAAAGAGTTTTCATTAAATGACAATCTTTATGAAAAATTTTCTAAGCATATTGGCCATTACCCCTGCGTCGTCATTGCCCCGGATGATGCACAGCTGATCACCGGTGGTAGTGAGGAAAGAAGAAAATTCCTCGATGCATTACTATCTCAATTAGATTCAGAATATTTAAAGCATCTTATTGCTTATTCTAAAATTCTGCAGCAAAGAAATGCACTGCTGCGTACGCTTGCCGAACAAAATAGCCGTGATCTTTCTTTACTGGATGTACTGGACGAGCAACTTATCATACCCGGTAGTTACATTTTTCAAAAAAGAAAAGAATTCCTGATTGCATTTCTGCCCTTGATGAAACAATTATACCAGGAGATATCACGTCAACTGGAGGAAATAAATTTTTCTTATGAGAGTGAACTTATGAATGCTGATTTTGGGGAATTATTAAAAGTTTGCCGGCAAAAAGATTGTAAGGCCCAGCGCAGTACCTGTGGCATTCATCGTGATGAAATTGAAATGTACCTGGGAAATCTGCCCTTCCGGTACAACGCTTCACAGGGGCAGCGGAAAAGCTTGTTATTTGCAATGAAATCTGCAGAGATGGAAATTTTAAAAAAAGAAAAAGGGTTCCCTCCTCTTTTGCTGCTGGACGATGTATTTGAAAAACTGGACGAGAACCGTATTGCTAATCTTCTTCAAAAAGTATGTGCGAATAACGATGGACAGGTTTTTATTACTGATACAAACCGGCAAAGGGTGGAACAGCATTTAAAAGAACAGGCACAATCTTATCAATTAATTGAGCTATAAATCTATTTTCAAAAATGCAAAGCCATTAATCAGGAACAGGATTTAAATATTCATCGGCATGTGTAATCGGGTTCTGTTTACTTTTTAATCTTTAATTTTGATTTAACCATGGGAGAATTTTCTATCAGTGATGCCATTCAGCAATTTCTGAACCAGAGCCGTATCAAAGGTGATATTCAGGCTTTACAGATTGAAGAAGCCTGGGAGCAAATCATGGGAAAAACGATTGCCCGTTATACCGAAAAACTACAGATCATCGGTGATAAGCTTATCATCACAACCTCCGTGGCACCACTGAAAAATGAACTGATTTATCAAAGAGATAAAATTAAAATGAGAGTGAATGAAGCTTTTGGAAAAAAAATTATCAATGAAGTTATTATACATTAGTCCATCACAATAACAGGAGTTTCTTTTTCCCCATTAAAAAATCCGGAGGGGTTATTGGCAGCCTCGTTTAAAATATCATTGCTGGAAACTACGCCATAGAAATTAAAATTGTCAAATACCGGGAGATAATGCACTTTAAAAATTTGCATAATTTTTAAGCAATACTCAAGAGATTCTTCTGAATCAACAATGGGTATAGCTGTGTTCATTGCCTCCCTGACCGTCATTTGATCTAATGACCGTTTTTTCATCATTGCTTTTGAAAAAATATCATGTTCCGATAATAAACCCAGAAACCTGTCATCATCCATGACAATCAGGTAATCAATATTTTCAAAATTCATTTTATGAAGGGCTTCATTGACGACAGTATCAGAGGAAATTACATTGAAGTAGGGTTGTTTGCGGGATAGTATTGTAGTTATTTTTTTCATAGAATTCACTTTCACCTTCATTGCCTTTAACTTTATAAGATTGTGCTACAACCTTATCAAGTTACAAAACATTTCAATTAAAAAGCCTGACATGAAGAAATGTGGAGAAAAAGTTCTTAAGTCACACTGAAGTCATTGAATCCTGACACGGGGATCAACAATGCTATAGAGCAGATCAGCCAGGATATTGATAAGGATAAAAAAAGTAGCCGTAATCAGAACTGAGCCCATCACAACCGGGTAATCTAATTTTTCCAGCGCATCAACAGTTACCTTCCCGATTCCTTGCCATCCGAAAATATATTCTACAAAAAATGCGCCTGCCAGTAATTCTGCAAACCAACCGGTGACGGCCGTTATCACAGGATTCAATGCATTACGCAATGCATGTTTCCAGATGACTTTCTTTTTTCTTAATCCCTTGGCATAGGCAGTACGAATATAATCCTGATCCAATACGTCGAGCATGGCACTGCGGGTCAGTTGTGTAATGATAGCCAGCGGCCGGATTCCTAAAGTTATTGCCGGAAGAATCAGGTTTTGCAATGTCAGTCTCCTGGCTCCGGTTTTATCATCAATATCAAACCAATTTCCGGAAATATGCAAACCGGTCCAATCGCTCAAAACAAATCCAAATACATAAGCGATTATTATGCCCATGAAAAAAGAAGGAGCTGAAATGCCTACAATACTGGAAAAGATAGCTGAAGTATCCATCCAACTATTTTGTTTCACCGCTGCCAGCACCCCCAGGGGAATGCCAATTACTATTGCAATCAGCATGGCAGCAATAGCCAGCATTAGTGTACCGGGCAATGCCTGCATTAAAATAGTCCAAACATCTCTTTTGCTTTGATAAGACTGGCGCAGGTATGGAATTTTTAAACCGACACAATAACTGCCGGGAGCATCACTTCCTCCTATAAAAAATCCTTTCAGATTTTTTTTTTGAATCTCTTCACGGCTATGAATGCAAAGAGGAGATACATCATCAAGATAAAATATAAACTGTTTCCATTTCGGCTGGTCAAGATATAATTCTTTGCGAATATTGGCTTGCGTAGCAGAATCTCCTGTTTGCCCCATCACCAACCGGGATGGATCTCCGAAACCCTGGAATAGAAGAAAAACCAGCATCACCACTCCTATTAAAACAAGCAGGCTGTAGAATACTTTTTTAGCAATAAAACGCAGCATATTTATGGATTACCCTGTGAAGGTAATTTTTTTATTGCCCTGTTGAATTGATGATAACTCCATTTTCCCAATATCGTTCCCTGTTTCAGTACATACAGGCAGGGATTCGTTCTGGCAGCAGACCGGATTGCTGTATAATCACATTTTAAAACCGGGATATCTGCGAAAGGAGTTCCGGAAAGTGCTTTGGCTGCCTGGTCAATTCTTGCAGTCACCAGGTAAGAAGGTATATTTTTTGCCTTTGCTTCGCTGTATATTTTGAAAAAATCATCTTCCCAACGGGAAACAGGTGCTGAGAAATCCAAACAGAAAATTAAAACTGCAAAAGGCTGCTCCAAAATTATCTTAGTGGAATCAATATCAGAACTGCCCGATAACGAAAATCCTTTAATCGGAGGTTCATTATTCTTCCCTTTGCGAACTACTTTGTCATAACGGTCTACAAATTGGTATGTCGAATCATTAAAATCTGCCGGAAAATTATCAGCAGTAAATTCCACTTTGTTTCCCTGTTTGTTATAAACGAAAGTGATTACAGTACTGTCGGGAATGGCATCTGCCGGCATTTTCATCTGAGCTGAAATATTATTCCCTACTTTAAACGGAAGACAATCCCAGGCCGGAAGATAGGACAACATGTACCATTGCATCCCAAAACTGATGACCACAACAACACACATTACCGTAAAATCAATACCGGGAGAAAAGAATGATTTGATTTTTTTTCGCTGCCAGAAAAGAAGAAGGATCAGTACTGTCAGTGCCACATCCTTTAAAAAAGAAGTTTGCGGGGTAATGGGAATACAATCACCAAAGCATCCGCAGTTTTTAAATTTTCCTGAGAGCAATGCATAGCCTGTAAGAAAAGTAAAGAAAAGGATAAGTAATAAAAGAAAACGACTGAAGAATTTCATTTGCCATCCTAATAGAAGCGCAGCACCTGCTATAATCTCCAGGGCTATCATGATAACCGCCAATGCCAGTGAATGCTGATGCAGGAAATCGAATAAATTCATTAACAGGTGATTCAGGAAAAATGAACCTTTGGATAAACTATCATTCCAGGCTTCAAAAAATTCCTGCATTTTATAACTGAGCCCTAACGGATCATTTGCCTTTATTAACCCGGAAAAAATGAACAGAACTCCAACAACAAATCTTGTTATAGTTGTAATCAGCTTCATAGTATTTGCAGGGGATTGAATTTTAAATTGACCTAATTATCCCTTCTCATTCATCAGTATCAGGGCAAAAACGCTGTAATTGATAATATCAATGTAATTAGCATCTATTCCTTCACTCATTATGGTTTTACCTTCATTGGCAAGTATCTGGCGAATACGCTGAAGCTTCATCAGCGTCAGATCAACAAAGCTTTCCTGGCTCATAGCTCTCCAGGCTTCTCCATAATCGTGATTTTTATCCATCATCACTTTTTTAGCTGCGTCAACATTTGTATCATACAAAGAGGATACTTTGCCGGTTTCTATTTCTTCCGGAGTATCGGGGGGCAATTCCAATTGAATCAACCCGATCACACCGTAATTGATGATACCTTTAAATTCAGCAGAAATATCATCAGCAACTTTTTGCAGACCCTTTTCCTGTATTGTTCTTATTCGTAGTGCTTTAATAAATATCTGGTCAACGATTGAGATGGTTCGTAATACTCTCCAGGCAGTTCCATAATCAATTGCTTTTTTCAAAAAGATCTCTTTACAGCTAGCAATCACATGATCATATTGTTTATTGGTATCCGGCATAATATTAATACTGTTAGAAAAGCCCCGAAATTAGATGGTAACATTCCACCCCGTTTCTGACTCATATTAATGTTATAATTATCTTTAGCCTGCAGACTTACAGAAATCAAAAATAATGAACAAAAGCTAATGTTTGAGTTGAATTGCAAAGGAAGAGTGTTACTTGTGGATAAACCACTCGTCATGGGAGTAATCAATGTGACTTCGGATTCGTTTTATCCCGGAAGCCGAAAAACAGTGAGCAAAGAAATATTGAAGACAGCAGAACAAATGTTGAAAGATGGGGCTGATCTTTTAGATATCGGCGGGCAAAGCACAAGACCGGGAAGTGATCAACTTCCGGAAGAAGAAGAACTGACCAGAGTGGTTGAGCCTATAACTGAAATTCATAAGAATTTTCCAACAGCATTTATATCAATTGATACATTTTATTCCCGGGTAGCGAAAGAATCAATTGCAGCCGGCGCCTGTATGGTTAATGATATCAGTGCAGGATCTATAGATAAAAACCTGATTCCCGTCACTGCTACTCTGAAAGTCCCTTACGTGTTGATGCATATGCAGGGAATTCCAAAATCAATGCAGAAAGCCCCTTATTATGAAAATGTGGTTCAGGAAGTGTTTGACTTCTTTAAACGTAAACTAAAAACGCTCAAAGAGGCAGGTATAAAGGACATTATAATTGATCCGGGATTTGGTTTTGGAAAAACGATAGAACATAATTTTGAATTACTCAGAAGTTTAAAGGCCTTTAATGAATTAAACCTTCCTTTAATGGCGGGTCTTTCCAGAAAGTCATTTTTATACAAATCCACCGGAGGCACACCTGAGGATGCATTAAGCGGAACTATTGCAATGAATACAATTGCTCTTTTAAACGGAGCTCATATCTTAAGGGTACATGATGTAAAAGAAGCCCGGCAAACAGTCCAGCTTTTCCAGGCTTATGAAAAGAAAAAGGGCTGACAACTTTCATTGTCAACCCGAGTTCAAAAAAAAATTAATTCAATTACTAAACCGGTTATTAATTGGCTGCTGATTCAGTATTGTCTTTTACATCCATTATTTCTACATCAAATATTAAAGGCTCATTGGGTTTAAAAATTGAGCCGGGTTGTACTTTTTTTCCGTAGGCCAGGAAGCCGGGGATAAAAAGAACGCCTTTGCCGCCTTTTTTGAATACTTTCAAACCTTGATCCCATCCCGGAATTACCTGCATTTGCCCAAGGACGAATGTATAAGAGTTGCTTTCAAAAACACTATCCGTTTCTAATTTCCTTCCGGTGTATTTTACAGTAACAACTTTTCCGGAATCCACAACAGGCCCATCACCCTGTTTTTGAATTTCAACAAAAACTCCCATTCCTGTTTTTTGAGCATTAATTTTTCGGGCAGCCAGGTATTCTTCCATTGACTTTAATTCTTTGTCAACTTCTCCGCTTTGTCTTGCATCTTCCAGTTCCTGTTGAAATTTCTCTCTAAGCTGTTTTTCGACTTTAGCTTTTTCTTCAGCCTGTTCTCTTAATCGCCGCGGTTCATCTCTTTTTGATTCTGCATCATAATCCGTCCGGGCAAGACTGTCATTATTGAACACCTCGAGCACTTTAAAAATTGTTGTAAACCGATCACCCATTTTTGTTCCGGGAGGTAGTTGGCCGGCAGCGCCTTTATTCAGCATTGAATCAGCCATTGTTACAACAACAACGCTGTCACCTTTACGCAGGTACGTAAAAATATCCACCGGGGAATATCTTGCTTTCCCTGCAGGAGGCACTTTAAAAAATTCAGGCATTTTACCATAACTGGTAAATAATACCGAGTCATTTAATTTATTAATGACATTAAATTTTACAATTTGCCCATGCCTGATTAGAGAGTCCTTCGAGTCTTTCGCCGGATAAAGCTTGTAAAGTACTCCGCTATCTGTTCTTTTAAAATCAAGATCATTGCAGGAAATAACTGTTGAAGCGGCAACTGCCAACAGCAAAAGTAAATGTGTCTTTTTCATGTTTCTGTTTATTGTAATTGTGATTTGTTTTCTTTCATGGCTTGTATGAATTTTTTTGCAGTTACTTCCAGGCTGTCACTGCTCCGGCCACCGGAAGCAGCGAAATGACCTCCCCCTTCAAAATATTTACGGGCAAATGCATTACAATCAAAGTCTCCTTTACTCCGGAAGCTCCACTTACGTTCCTCGTCCCTGTCAATCACCACTGCCACTAATTTGATGCCTTTTATAGTCTGGGGAAAATTGATCAAACCTTCTGTATCCCCGGTCTTAATTTCAAAGCGTAACAAGTCGGATTTTGAAACAGTAATCAAAACAGTATTGTAATCATAAAAAACCTCCATCCGGTTTAACAGTACAAAGCCTATGAACCGAAGCCTGTTTTCAAGAAAATTATCATACAATGCCTCGTGCACCTTTGCATGATTAAACCCCCTGGACTTGAGATCTGCAACCAGGGTATGAACACCGGAATGTGCAGACGGGAAACGGAAAGAGCCGGTATCTCCTACTACGCCGGCATATATACACTCACTGATGGCTTCATTAATTTTGTCCCCGTTTCCTGATTCAATGATCAGATCATAAATCATTTCGCAGGTAGAGCTTTTTGTGATATCGCTTTTTCCATAGTCAAATGAATCAGTATCCGGTTCCTTGTGATGGTCAATCAGTATTTTGGTGCAGGATAGTTGTCTTAATTTCTCCGTCATTCCTTTTGTACGGTTGAAAACATTGAAATCAAGGCAGAAAAGCCATTCTGCTTTATTTAATACCGTTTCAGCCTTCAATTTATCAGATTCGAAATCCAGCACTTCCTCACAGCCCTGCATCCAGTTTACCCATGACGCCCAATTTGTAGGCGAAATCACAGTCACTTTATGTCCCAGCTGGGTCAAAAAGTGTTTTAATGACAGCGAAGCTCCCATAGCATCAGCATCCGGTTTCTGGTGCGTGGTAATTGCAATTGTACGGGACTGTTTTAATAAAGGAAATATTTCTGAAAGTGGTTTCATAAAATGGCTGCGAAGGTAAGGAAAGACTTCCTGGTTTCTGTTTCGGTTTTCAGTTAAATACTTTCTAAATAAAACTGAATAAACCATTGCTTTCACTTACTTTTGCGGCGCAAAAAAGAAACCTACAAATGAATAATCAGACTTTCACCATGATAAAACCCGATGCTGTAAAAAACGGCTTTTCGGGTGCTATTTTAAATCACATTATCAAGGCCGGTTTTCAAATAACCGCATTGAAGCTGACCCGCCTGACTCCCGAAAAAGCAGGAGAATTTTATGCAATTCATAAAGAACGGCCATTTTATGATGAGCTGGTAAAATTTATGAGTAGCGGACCTATTATTGCTGCAATTCTAATTAAAGAAAATGCAGTAGAAGATTTCAGAAAAGTCATTGGTGCTACTGACCCGTCTAAGGCTGCTGATGGAAGCATCCGTAAATTATATGCTCAATCAGTAGGTGAAAACGCCATTCATGGCAGTGACAGTGATGCGAATGCGCAAATTGAAGGCAATTTCTTTTTCTCTGATTTAGAACGCTTTTAGAAAGATTGCTAAAATAATTTTTTAAAATTTCTGACAATTGGGGTAGCATGGGCCTCATCTCTTTCACTTCTATTCCAATCCTGAAACTGTCCGCATTTTTTAGAAGATCTCTTTTGACTTTTCCTCAAAGTTAATTTCCGTTAAAAAACACTAAATGCTGTTAGTTTTTCATTTCCATACGAAAATAGTCGTATATTGCCAACTGAAAAATTATATTTCATATGTCAACTACCCGATTAATAAAGCCGACAGAGAGTGAGCTTGAAATCCTGCAAATTCTTTGGACTAAAGGACTGGCCACAGTCCGTGAAGTACATGAAGAGCTTGCTAAATCCAAAGACGCCGGATATACAACAACTCTCAAGCTCATGCAGATCATGCATGAAAAAGGAATTGTAAAAAGAGACGACTCAATGCGTACGCATATTTACCAGGCAGCCGTAAACAAAGAAAAGACGCAACGACATCTGTTAAGCAAAATGATTGATAGTTTATTCGGCGGCTCTCCCACCCAATTGGTAATTCAGGCATTGGGCGATGATAAACACAAAGCCAGCCGTGAAGAAATTGAAAAAATCCAGGCATTGCTGGATGAACTTAAAAAACATTAAGCATGACTGAAATCAGTCAATCAGGTTTTATGCAGTCATTAGGATGGGCAATCCTGAACAGCCTATGGCAAATGGCTCTATTGTGGATACTCTTCCAGGGGACAATTTTTTTATTTAAAATAAAAAAATCATCTTATAAAGCTGCGTTAGCCGTAACCTTTCTTCTCTCAGGTTTTGCCTGGTTCATTGTTACATTCATTTCTTCCCATATCCTCACAACCGAAAGTAAAATTTCATTATTCATAATCCCGGCATCAAACTACAATGAGAATGTTTACTCCGGCTTGAATACTTTTTTACCCTTTGCGTCTGTTGCCTATTTATTTCTTCTGCTTTTTCCATTGATTCAATTCCTGAGAAATTACCGTTTCGTCCGTGTTATCCGGGCACAAGGGTTGAAGAAAATAGAAAAGAATTGGAGGACATTTATAAAAAAGACAGCCGATGGAATGGGTATAAATAAACCGGTACATATATGGCTGTCAGAAAAAATCAGTTCCCCAGTTACTATCGGATATCTGAAGCCCATTATACTGGTTCCCCTAGCGGCTATCAATCATTTATCGCCACAGCAATTAGAAGCTGTATTACTTCATGAATTAGCACATATCCGCCGGTACGATTATCTGGTCAATCTTATCATCAACTTTATCCGCACAATTCTGTATTTTAATCCTTTTGTCAAAGCGTTTGTAAAAACCATAGAACGTGAAAGAGAGAAGAGCTGCGATGAAATGGTTGTTCAGTTTCAGTATGACCCTCATAGTTATGCATCTGCACTTCTCATTTTAGAAAAAGGAGATTATTTGAGTCGTCCATTTGCGCTGGCTGCTTCCGGCAAGAAAAGCGACCTGATACAAAGAATTGAAATAATTCTGGGTATCCAAAAGAGAAATTCTTTTTCATTTAACCGCATTGCTGGTTTATTGGCAGGGTTGCTTTGCATTATTTCACTGAATGCGTTACCAATTTTTTCTAAACCCTCAAAAAATAACGGGAATCAACTGGGTAATTCATTAGTCTTTACAGATCTTTCTTCACCTTTTCTCTTCCCGGCTGGAAAAGAAACACGGAAAGCAGAAATATTAAATTCTGAAATAACCTCTCCTCAAATCAAGTCAGTAGATCAACCTAAAGAACAAAAAATTATACGCCGACACCCCGTTTCAAAAAGTGCCGTTGTTTCCCAGGTTTCAGAATCGGATGATAAAAATCAAATGGCATCCTCTTTTATGAATGTCAATTATAAACCTGAAACAGAAATTCCTCAATTGAAATCTTACCAGGTTGCCCAGATCAATGATGCCTTGTCAAAATCAAAGGAAATATTCAAAGAGAGTCAATGGAAAGCGATTGAGAAAGATATTGCCGATGCCATGACCAGCGATGAAAAAAATAAATTCAGACAAATATATTCAGACAAAATTTCTAAAATGGACCTTTCAGACTGGAAGGATAAACTCAGTTTAGCTTATGACCGGATTGACTGGAATCAAATCAACGAACAGTTAGGCGATGCATTGTTTGATATTAAATTAGACAGCATTCAAAAGAGCTTTTCCGATGCTATCATGAATCTTGAAAACCTGGAATGTCAATTAATTGCTTTTCACACAACAGGAATTCCGGATAGCGATATCACTCTTCAAAAAATAGCTGAAGAAAAAACAGGAATTCAAAAGGCGCTGAATCAAATCAAAGTTTTAAGGAGTAAGAAGGTTATTCGCCTTTAATGCTTCTAGCAATTACCAATTACATCTCGGGCACTTTTCGCTGTACTTATTTCCCAACAGAAATCCGAGTACAATTTCATGGGTGCCCCTGCTTACGGTTCGCAAAGCCGTTTGAGTGAAGTCATAGGAATAACCCACATTAAAAGTATTGCTGACATTTAATCCCAGCATAGCTGCATATCCATCCTGGTAGCGATAGCTTCCACCTATCCAGAAATCATCCCGGTACTGGAGTTTCAAATTTGTTTCAAACTGAAAATCGTTTTTGGAAGATCCTTTTATGTACTTCAGCATGACAGACGGAATTGCATTAATATCTTCGTTCAGCAAAAAGCGAAACCCGGCTGTTAAAAAGGTATGAGGAATCAATCTGCCTTTTGTAATGACTGCCGCATCATCCACAAAGGCTAATTTTTGCGGAACAATTTGCTGAGCAGAAAGTCCTACAAAATAATCACGGGAATAAAGCCATAGCCCCGCACCGATATCCGGACGAAGTGTATTCAGTTCTCCGTTCAGCGAAGCTCCGGTAGCCGGATCCACCGGGTCTCCTTCTCCGAAATCATTTTTAGTCCTGTCAATACTGACAACAGTAATTCCTGCTGAGAATCCTGCTGCCAGGTTGGTTGTTGGATTAAGACCAATATGATATGCATAGGTGCCGGCAGCACTAAAACGATTAAAACTACCCGTACGATCATTGACAACTACCAGCCCAATTCCGTGATGCGGTTCTGCAGCCGTGTAATTTTCCCAGTAAGCCTGCCCTCTCGGGTTCTGTCCGGGTATCTCAAATGAAGTTGCAGTTGTGCGATAGTCTTTTTTCCCTATTGGCCCTTGTATGGTAAGGTATGCTGTTCGGGGGGCTCCGTTTAATCCCACCCATTGGTCTCTTCCACTTATTTTCAGGTCAGTGTAATTTTCTATTCCACTCAAGGCAGGATTCAGAATATAATTATTGAGAATATACTGAGTATATTGAGGCCTTTGCTGTGCCTGAATATTCAACACCGCCAACATCACTGATAATATTAAAAAAGATTTTTTCATTATTATCGTATTACATCAACATAACCACTCATTTTGCTGCGCCCATTTTTGGGATCAACGATATAATAATAGGTTCCGACCGGAACTGGTTTGCCATTGATCGTTCCATCCCAGGGTGTGGCATAGCCCACAGAATGAAATATCAATTGCCCATACCGATTGTAAACATCTACAATACTCCCGGGATAACTTTCAAGGTATGATATCACCCAACGATCATGAATCCCATCGCCATTAGGACTGAAAATATTCGGGATATCCGGCTTCTTTAAAAGTTTTACTAAAACATCGTCGCTGGTTGAACATCCTTTGTCAGAAGTTACCGTTAATGTGTAAACAATATCTTCCGGAGGTGACGAAACAATAACATTGGCAATTCCGGGATTATTTAAACCAACTTCAGGTGACCAGGTATATGCAACCGGAATACCCGTTATCAGAACCGGAGAAAGAGCTACAACACCACCCTCCAGAACTACTTTATCCGGGCCGGCATCTGCAATTGGAGTCGGATTTACAGGAACTGATTGTTCAATAAAATTGACACATCCGTTAGTTCCGGTATATGTATATCGAATCGTTTGTAATCCTGCGCCTGCAATGGACGGATTAAATAGGCCGGTAGAAGTAACTCCGGTTCCGCTGAAGATTCCTGAACCGGGAACAGCGTTCACCAATTGTGCCGTTGTTATTTGAAATGCCGGAGCATTTGAACAAACTTCACTCACCGGATTGAATTGCAATTCCGGTGAAGCCATAACGGTAATTGATTGTGTAGAGGAATTGACACAAGTAATTCCTGAATAGGCAACATACCGTATCATATATGTTTTTGATGCAGGAGTAAAAAATTCGGGATAGGTATGTGAATAGATACTCCCTTTAACCGGTGTACTATCTACTGTTTTAATCGTCGGGTCATTGCCGTAGTCCCAATAAATTTCCAGGCGAACCAGGTTTCCGAAATCAACTGATGAAGCATCAGTAATATTAACTGACTGATTGCTGCAAAGAGAAGCTGAATTCTGAACTGAAAATGAGGCTACAGGTACAGATCCGTTCACCGTGAAGGATTGGGCAACGGTATCCTTGCATCCCTGATCTGAAGTCACAATTAGTGATCCTGTGTAATTGCCTACAGAAGAATAAATATGACTCGGATTTTGTATCGCAGAAGTTCCTCCGTCTCCAAAATCCCAGCTCCATGTTGCAATTGACCCTGCAGCAACTTTGCTTGTATCAATAAAAGGCGCAGCCGGGTCTGCCAAACAGACTTCAGGTGAAATAAAACCAGCTATGGGTTTTGGATGAATGCTTATTTGTTTGGTAACGGGAATTCCAGAACAGCCTTTGTCGCTTTTCACCAGTAATGAAACATTGTAAACACCCGGGGAAATATAAAGATGTGATACAGGGTTTCCATTTGAAAAAGTAGCACTATCATTATTTCCAAAGTTCCAGTTCCATTGACTTAAAGTACCGGCATTTGCAATAGATGCATCTGTAAGAATAACACTATTGTTTTCACAAACCGGCGATGAAAAATTAAAATCGGCAGTGGGTAACGGATTAATAACAATATTCTTTGTTGCAATATTATTGACCGTCTGGCATCCGATTGCTGAAGTCACAGAGAGCTTCACTGTGTATGTTCCCGGACTCATATAATTTTTAGAAGGATTTTGCAGATTGGAAGTTGTACCATCACCAAAATCCCAGTTCCATTGAGATATTGTACTTCCGGCAACAGTGCTTAAATCGCTGAATCCGGCAACAGTACCAAAACAAATTTCTGATGGCCCGTTAAATGCAGCTACCGGTTCAGGAAAAATCGTGTTCATAATCCGGGTTGTATCATCCGCACATCCATTATTAGAAGTAACTGTCAACGTAACATTAAATGGTCCGGTTGATGCATAATTGTGAAGCGGGTTTTTTATAATGGCATTGGCACTTGCATCACCAAAATTCCATGAATAAGTAAATAAACTTTGTGATCCGTCACTGATAGTTGACAAGTCAGTAAACTGTGTGGCGCCTGAAGGTAAGCATGCGTTTGGGAAATTGAAATCAGCAACAGGATTCGGATAAATTGTTACAGCAAATGTGTATGGCAAACTTTTGCAACCGGTAGTGGTTTCAACAATCAAAGTAACATTATAAGTACCTGTATTAGTGTAAATGTGATTTTGATTCGTATTGCTGTTAATCACAACTTGTGGTGACCCATCACCAAAATCCCAATACCATTTTGCTAATGTGCCTCCTGAGTTAGCAACAGAGCTATCTGAAAATACAATTGTTTTTCGTAAGCAGTATGGTGCAGTAATTCCAAATTTCGCTATCGGCGGATCAACTATATTGATGGATTTAGTAGCCGTATCTGAAATACAGCCCACATCAGTAATTATCGAATATTTTGCATTATAGGTTCCCGGCACCAGGTATTTATGTTTTGTATCCTTAACACTGTCAATTCCTGAATCGCCAAAATCCCAGTTCCATTTGATTGCAGTTCTCCCGTTTGAATTAGACGCATCTGTAAAGAAAACGGTATCAGAAACACAACCGGTAGTCGTAAAATTGAATTGAGCTAATGGCGGGTCAAAAACTTTCAAATCGTAATCTATCTGTTGTTCCCCACTGCAACCCTCGGCTGTGGGATTTTGTGCAAACACTTTAATGGGATAGGTACCGGATGTTGCAATTGTAAAAGGAGAAGGCAATTTATAAAGATAAAGACGTTTCCCATTGACCACCCAGGTAGAATCATAAACAGGAGAAGAAATACTGACACTGGGAAAAAGCCCTCCAAAATCCCAACGTATTGAAATTGGTTCATACGGGAAAGTCATTGACAAATTGAAAGGAGCATTTCTGCAGGTTGCAGGAAAATTGACCGTTGCATATGCATTAGCAATGGAAACAAATTGGTATAAGTCTTTTACATTGGTACCGGCATTATATCCGTAAGATTCTGTAGAACCGTACCCATATGCAATTGCGTTAAATCCGGAATCCGATGTAATAATATGTTGCCCGGCTGACACTTTTTGAATCAAAAACGAATACCCGGGCGATTGAGGATGAGTTCGGAATGAAGAAGCTGGGACGGTCAATCCATCCAGTTTAAATGAGCTCAAAGCGGAACCTGCATTCGGAATTATAACATTAATGAAATGCGATTCTATTTTGTTGTTGGGAGTTGCATTCCATAGTACCCGGTTGATGTTTTGCTCTACCGGGCTCAGGTATATAACTTCAGGGTCTCCGAAATTAGCTCCGTATTCGGAGCCTGTTGGAGTGAAATTACCACAAGCTCCTGTAGATGTCAGGTACTGAGCAACCATTATTGGTTTATCTGCCTGTATGAATAAGGGAGTTGTTATTGTAGATAAGTCATAATAAAAATTATTTATTAAAGGTACTCCTATCGGGATTCCGTTCACTGTCACAGATGTAGTTGGATCTGAAACACAAATCCTGTACATATTTGTTGCAAAGCTTGTTAAGTTGGGATTATAGGATGCAGTAGGTGTTGTTAAATAATTTTTTCCCCATGCTCCTTTTGGAAACGCCTGTACCATATAATTATCTGAAGAAGCTGAAGAACTATTACAGGTGATACTGATTCTGCCGCTACCTGAAAAAACTGCAATTCGCTTACAGACACCTGTTCCTGAACTGATACTTTTAATTAGGGATCCTGTAAGATCAACGCCAGTGTAGGGTGTACTTACGTTATTTATCATCTGCCCCATTACATTATAAACCTGACCCTGGGTCATGGAAACTGTAAAAGGAACTCCTGCTGCATGATTGATAGTGGGAGCACTTGGAGTAATTTCAACAGTTGTAGTTCCGGTGTCACAAGCCACTACATAAAACCAGCTATTTGAATTGGGAGTATTTGAAACATTTTTATAATTCACAGAATAATATTCTTTTCCCAGGGTACCCGTAGGAAAAAGTATTGTTGCCCCGGAAACATTTTGATTATAAATATGAGCATAAGCAACTATGGGCTCATCCGCTTCAATATGAATTCCTTTATTTTCAGGTGCAGGTGACTCGGCTAATAATCTTGCATCTTGTGCTCCTGACTTCGGCAGAGGAGCAGAAGTAAAAACCGTATTAGCAGGAATATTGGAATAGGTTTGGGTATATCCCAGCCCGGGAATGCTAACCTTGACAGTTGTCAGTGCTTCTGTTGCAAAATACAAAACCATTTGCTGCTTGTTGCCATCGTCAATCATTACCTCATGATAGCCGTAAGCCACCCAAAAATCTTTCCCTTTGTTGGAAAAATCCTGGGCGACGACTCTACTTCCCACCAGTATCATGCATACCAGGGTGATTAAAAAATTAGACCATTTCATTGATTAAAATCCTGAGTCCGAAATGAATATTGCAATTTATAAAAAAAGACTAAAGAATGCCTTATGTTTTATCTCATTATCAGCATTTTTTTAAGATGTTTTAGTATTAAATTAAAAGTTAACCGGGAATTGATCAATTAATAGTAATCTTACGATAAAAATCGAGATTCAATCAACTTTTTCATTTAATCAATGAAAATCAAAACTCTGAATTTCGTTAATATAGTCATCCGGGCCTCAACTGGAAGTCCGTAGAAATTAGCCGCAAAAAATGAGGATTCTTTGCCACTCAGCTGTAGCATATTCCAATCACCGGTATTATTTTCCCAGTCTTACACAGAAACAAAGCTTTGCGGTTACACAGTTGGAATTTTAATTTATTGGGCCTCGAAAAAAATGTTTAGAGAGACTTCCGGGTTAACAAAAAAAGGAAATCCAAATTGCATTGGTAATCTCTGTCCTTCGTTTATTTTTTTTCACATCTTATTCTCATAGGTAATTTTCAAGATTCTTATTCTCAACTTGCATTCAGATAAATTTGATTTATAAATCAGTTATCAGCAGGCCTGTGAAAATACACTACATGAAATTCAGGTTATGCAACGTTAATCAAAAATTTCGTTGCATATCTATATGTTATTTAATCTGATGAATAGACATGCCCGGTAAAGAAAAATTAATTCCTGCACTATCATTACCATTGGCCGCATTAACAATTACTGCAAGCGTTGCGGGACTTTTATCGCCCGGTTTTTATGCCAAAGAAACTCAAAACTGGGCTATTCAATCTGCCGGCCAGGATATCATTAACCTTTTTTTAATCTCGCCTGCACTTATTTTTTGTTCTATTTTAGCTACGCAAAATAATAAACCTTTCATTTCAATATGGGCAGGCATCAATCTTTATCTCTCTTATACTTTTGCCATTTACTGCTTTGACATACATTTTAATGCATTATTTCTTATTTATTGTTTTTGCTTTGGTTTGTCGGTCTTTTCTTTCATCTGTTTTTTATTGTTTTTAAAATATGAATGCCCTTGTTCAGCGCTACGACATAAAACCCCATTAAGATTTATTGGCATTTATTTCATAATTATTGCCGTTCTGTTTTACCTGATGTGGTTATCAAATATTTTTCCGGCAATTTTATCGAATAGCGCCCCTCAAAATTTAAAAGAAACCGGGCTGTTTACCAATCCTGTTGAAGTGCTGGATTTATCCCTGATACTTCCGGCTGTTTTTATTACCGGAATTTTTTTATTGAAAGGCAAAAAAACAGGCTACAAACTGACGCCTGTCTTGTTAACATTTATTACGCTGATGAGTTCTACAATCAGTTTTTTAAATTTTTATTTATCACTTAAAGGCAGAACCAATGATATTTCTGTCTTCCTGGTTATGGCAATGTTTGCTATTTTCAGTACCATACTACTCATTATTTATTTTATAAATATAAAGGAACGTAATCTCAGATATTATAGTGATCTGATTGAACCTGTACATTTATAGAAAAAATTAAGTAACTTTTGCCAAAAAGTAATGGCAAGATCTCATCACAGAAAAAAACACAAACATTTTCAACCTCCTGCACATACCGGTGGTCATAGAAAACCAAAAGGAAAAGCTTCGTCTGTCATTGCAATAGGCGGTGCATTTGTTGCTTTTGTTATCAGTTATTTTGCTTCTGATGGAAATTGGATATGGGTGATTGCTTCAACAATAATCGGGGCGTTAGCCGGCTATCTTATTGGCAATAGTTTTGACAAAAGCGATGAAAAAACATAGCCGCCTGTTTAGCATTTAATCCTGAAAAAGGATGGTACAACTATGTGGATCCAAAACTGCTTTTTCAGCAACATCAAATCCCCGGATGATCATATTGTTTTGAATAAAAGTCTTCCAATTACCTTTTGGAAGTAACGTAACAGACTGTTCACCTCTCCCATTAAATGCTACCAGAATTTTTTTCCAGGAATCTTTTACGGCCTCGCCGTTGATTAAATAAGTCACAATTCCGGGAGCATTCCGGAGTCCATATTCAAAGTTTATATTACCTGCAATTTCTTTTGCAGTTGTCATCCGAAAAGCCGGATGTTCTTTTCTCATATTAATTAATGTTTTTACCAATTGATATACATCTGCATTTTTCGTTTTAAGCCCCCAATCAATTTCATTGATACTGTCGGGGGAATTGTATGAATTCTCATTTCCTTTCTTACTTCGCAAAAATTCTGTCCCGGCATGCAGAAACGGGATCCCCTGCGAGGTTAATACAATTGCCAGGGAAAGTTTTTGCATGTCTCTTCTTTCATTCTCAGTGGCATGAATTGCTGAAATAAAAAGTTTATCCCAGAGGGTATGATTATCATGGCACTCACAATAAGTGACTGTATTAAAAGGCCCGGCTGCATAAGGAGCTTTGGAATAATTCACCATCGAATAATCAACCTGAGGATGATTGCAAGAAGCTACAACCCCGAATTGAATACTTGGCTCCATTCCCGGCTTACCACTTACAAATCCTCTGTCTGCAGCATCAAACACACTTCCTTTTATTGCATCCCTGATATCATCGCTGAAAACAGCAATGCGGTCTAATTTATACGCATATTTTTTTAAAGCCCTTAAGGAATCAGGTAACGGAGAGGCACCTGCTGTCCATCCCTCACCATATAATAATATTCCGGGTTTGATTTTATTCAATTCTTTTGAAATCAGGTTCATTGTTTTTATATCCATCACGCCCATTAGGTCAAACCGGAATCCGTCCACATGATATTGCTGCACCCAATACTTTACTGACTCCAGAATGAACTTTCTTACCATCGGTCTTTCGCTGGCAATCTCATTGCCACAAGCAGTAGCATTTGAAAATTTTCCCCGTCCGACTGGATCATCCGGGCGGGCATCTGCTGTTTGCCGGTAATAATATCCCGGCACTAATTGATTGAAATAAGAATTTTCAGTCAATGCTGTGTGATTATACACCACATCCATAATCAATCTTAAGCCATTTTGATGAAATGCCTGTACCAGTTCTTTAAATTCTTTTATTCGTGTTACTCCATCATAAGGATTGGTTGAGTAAGACCCTTCGGGAACATTATAATTCAGAGGATCATACCCCCAATTGTATTGAGCACTGTCCGGTTTGGACTCATCAACTGAATTGAAATCAAAGCAAGGTAATAAATGAATATCCGTTACTCCAAGTTCCTTTAAATGATCCAACCCGGTAGAAAGGCCGGAATCATTTTTTGTTCCGATTTCAGTCAATCCAAGGAATTTTCCTTTATTTTTTATTCCGGAATTGTCATCAATGCTTGCATCTCTTACATGCAATTCGTAAATTATTGCATCTGTCACACTTTTTAATATTGGGCTTTTGTCTTTATTCCAACCATCAGGATTGGTTTTATTTAAATCCACAACCATAGCTTTTTTGCCATTCACACCCACAGATTTTGCATAAGGATCCGGCACTTCATCCATCCATTTGCCATTAATCATCACCCTGAAAGTGTAAAATTTCCCAAGCAGATCCCCTTTCATAATTTTCAGCCATGTACCGGCGGTACTTTTCTGCATGTCTTCAAAGCCGGTTTGTATCCCTTTATCACCTTCATTATAAAACAATAATTGAGCTTTCTCCGCAGTTGGCGCCCATATGCGAAACTTCGATTCTGAAGAAGTATACGTCAACCCGAGATCGGTTCCGTTATACACAGGATATTTATCAAAATCATTTCTCTGAGCATTGCAGGAAAATACCAGGAAAAAGAATAATAATCCGCACAGCTTTTTCATGATTCGTTCAATTTGGAATAAAGATACTTTCAATATACATTTTTTATCAACTCTATTGTGCAGAAATTATCTTAAAAATTTTAGCTCTGTAAAGTGCAAACCAGTAAATTGTTATTACATTCACTAATCCAAACTAAATTTTCTTATGGGAGATTTCCAGGTTAAGAAACAAACAAAAAAATATGATGTAGTTATCGTAGGTTCAGGTGCCGGTGGTGGTATGTCAGCTTATATGCTTGCTAATGCCGGTTTAAAAATCTGTCTTCTCGAAGCAGGCCCTATGTATGATCCTCAAAAAAATGTAACGCAATTAAAAAACCCATGGGATTCACCCCGGCGTGGAGCCAGCACTCATTATCGTCCCTTCGGGGATTTTGATGCCTGCTATGGCGGTTGGGAAATTGATGGAGAACCATACACCAAAGCCAAGGGAACGGATTGGCTATGGTGGCGTGCCAGGATGTTGGGAGGAAGAACGAATCACTGGGGAAGAATTTCTTTACGCTTCGGGCCGAAAGATTTTAAAAGAAAAAACATTGATGGCCTGGGAGAAAACTGGCCCATCAGTTATGATGATATCAAACCTTATTATGACAGAGTAGATCAGCTCATTGGGGTATTTGGCACTAATGAGGGCCTGGAAAATGACCCGGATGGTTATTTCCTCCCTCCTCCCAAGCCAAGACTGCATGAACTTTTCATAAAAGATGCAGCGGCAAAATCAAAAGTTCGTGTAATACCCGGCAGGCTTTCTATGCTGACGCAAAAAATAAAAAGTACTACGGAAAGAGGCGCTTGCTTTTTCTGTGGGCAATGTAATCGCAACTGCAGTATGGCGAAAGCAGACTTTTCTTCCACCAATGTGTTGATCTATCCTGCATTGAATACAGGAAACATTGATGTGATTGCAAACGCTATGGCAAGAGAAGTGTTGACGGATGACAAAGGACTGGCAACCGGTGTTTCCTATATCAGTAAAGATGATAAAATGGAATATGAAGTGATGGGCCGTGTAGTAATTGTGGCTGCCGGGGCCTGCGAATCCTCAAGGCTCTTACTCAATTCCAAATCACATCAACACCCGAATGGTCTGGCAAATTCAAGTAATGTTGTGGGAAAGTATTTACATGATTCTACCGGGGCATCATTGGGAGGGTATTTACCAAAACTATTCGGAAGGAAAAGATATAATGAAGATGGTGTGGGTGGCATGCATGTGTATTCTCCCTGGTGGCTGGATAATAAAAAATTAGATTTTCCCCGGGGATATCATATTGAATACTGGGGAGGCATGAGCCAGCCGGCTTATGGTTTTGGATTCGGCATAGAAGGTCAGAATGGAAAATATGAAGTGAACGGAAAAAAGAAAGAAGCAGGTGGTTATGGTGCATCCCTGAAGGAGGATTATCGTTATTTCTACGGCGCCGGTGTAGGCATGGGAGGACGTGGTGAAGCGATTCCATTGGAAAGTAATTATTGTGAAATAGATCCCAATGTCGTGGATCAATTTGGAATTCCGGTTCTTCGCTTCAATGTAAAATGGAGTGATCATGAAATTAAACAGGCGAAGCACATGAAAGAAACATTTAAAGAAATCATGCACAATATGGGGGCCGTTATTACCTGGGGCGGTGATGATGATGAAAAAAATAACTGGGGCTTGTCGAAACCGGGAGAAATTATACATGAAGCCGGGACAGTGCGTATGGGTGACGACTCAAAACGATTTGCCCTGAACAAATGGAACCAGGCACACGATTGCAAAAATTTATTTGTGGTGGATGGCGGAGCATTTACATCGCAGGCTGATAAAAATATCACCTGGACAATTTTGGCATTGAGTATGAGAGCCAGTGAATATATTGTTGATGAATTGAAGAAGCAGAATCTTTAAAGCCCTCAAAATCCCCAAGGGGGACTTTTGGTCGCTTAAAGAGTGAACATTTAGAAATGAATTGAATTGAAATGGATGAGACTGTATCAATATTAAGATTTCATAAGGAGCCACAGGGTTCGACGAGAAAGAAATTATTGAATGTTATTCTCTGCGTTCTCAGCGTCTCAATGGAATTTTCTTTTACCTGTTTTTTTGAGCAGCTTAATATTAAGCCCAAAAATAAAATTAGAAATATATCAATCCCTAAAATATGGACAGACGTAAATCTTTAAAACTAATAGCAACCGGTGCAGTAGCTGTGCCGGCAGTAATTACAGCTTGTAATACCGGAGATAAGAAAAATTCTGAGCAAGTAACTGAACCTAAGTTTAACCTGGATCGTAGTCCCGAAGAATTAAAACATGAAAAAGAATTGCTGGCAAAAGAGAAATTTTTCACTCCTGAAGAAATGGCAACAATTACGATTCTTGCTGATATCATCATTCCTAAAGATGAAGTTAGCGGTAGTGCCGGTGATGCAAAAGTTCCCGACTTCATTGAGTTTATTGTGAAAGATATGCCCGAACATCAAACGCCTTTACGTGGCGGATTGCGTTGGCTGGATGTGGAATGTATGAAACGTTTTGAAAAATCATTCAAAGACTGTTCACAGCCGCAACAGATGGAAGTAGTGAATGATATTGCATACCCCGAGAGAAAATTAAAACCGGGCATGTCCCAGGGTGTAAGATTCTTCAACCTCATGCGTGACCTGACTGCCACCGGGTTTTATACCTCTGAAATCGGTGTAAAAGATCTTGGCTACGTTGGTAATACTCCCAACCAATGGAATGGGGTGCCGGATGATGTGCTGAAACAATACGGGATATCTTACACAGAAAAAGAATTGAAAGAGTGTGTGAAGTTTTAGCAGAAGAGTTTATTAAATAGAAGGTTCAAAGTAATTTCTTTTTCTTTTCATATTTGTGATGCACTACCAAAGCAATCTTTGTTCATGAAAGAAAATCTCTAAGCATCAATTACTAAAAATTGCTTTGATAATGACCGTCTTTCTGAGTTGTTCTAAGACAGATGTGTTAAGCATTACGAATATTGATATATTTGCCGGCACAATAATTTCATTCATATGTTTAATTATATAAAAGCTTCTTTCCGGAGAAAGATAGCCCGGAGAATAACCAGGGAATATCCACCGAAAATAGATACTTATCATTTCAAAGATTTTGGACCTGTTGAATTTGCCAATTGGACAAATCCTCTTACTTCCCCGATTCCGTTGAATGAGGATATGATTGCTTTCTTCAAACAATTTATCAAAAACGGAGATTTGGTAATAGATATTGGTGCCAATATCGGGGACACGACAGTACCTATGGCTCTTTGTGCCGGCACATCAGGATTAGCACTGGGGTTTGACCCTAATCCTTATGTATTTAAAATACTTCAGACAAATGCATCACTTAATAAGGATAAGACGAACATTGCTCCCCAACCCTATGCCATTTCCCAACAGGAAGAAGAGTTTTACTTCATTTCGTCTGAGGCATCTTTTGGAAACGGAGGCATCTCTCCTACACCAGACAGCAAACACGGCAAATTTGTTTATCCTCAAAAAATAAAGGGAGTGAACTTGAATAAATTTCTGAAGGAGAATTATAACGAATGGATACCGAAATTTTCATTTATAAAAATCGATACTGAAGGTTATGACAAGGAAATCATTAAGTCAATCAGTGATTTGCTGACAGCCTGCAAACCTACCGTTGTTGCCGAGAGTTTTGGTAAAGCTTCTGATGAAGCAAAAATGGAGTTATATGAAGTCATTGAACAACTGGGCTATGATATTTTTTATTTTGGAGATTTCAATATTAAGGCACCGGTTGTGAAACTCAATGACAAAAAAGAAATGATTCATTACCGGAATACAATAAATGTTTATGCCGTTCCAAAGAAATAATTAAATGCGGCTTCTGAATCTGTTACTACATTGAAGTCTCAGTCAATAGGTTCTTATTCTTTTGAAAGCTCCAGCATTTTGTCACTCATTGCAACATAAGAAGCCCATTGGCCCATTGTTTTGGCATTTTTATTCTTCATAGTTTCATAAGCCTCTCTCATAAAAAACACAGCCGGTGACCAAACGGTTTGAACAATACCAGCATAGTTCGCTTTAACCTGTGGAGTTGCATCTTTTCTGAAACCAGCCATATCCTCCACTTGCCGGGCAGTAAGATCTGCATTTCTCCAGGGAGATGTAGCCACCCGAATTCCTTTATTTGCAAAAATCACAGGAGTCTTGTCCGGCCTTTCATAATGCCAATCGCAGATAAAAACATCTTTAGGTATCATGTCAATAGCTCTGTGCGTATTATTATAACTGCCTTCCCACATCCCAAGCCCTGAAATTTTACCTTCCAGGAGCCTGTCGCCCCAGATCCACAATTCCCTGTTGTTCTGTGCCAGGTGATCCCTGATCTTCTTTACTTCAGAAGCAAACAATTCTGCTTTATCATGACCCTGGCATCTTGGGCACTTATCATCCCCGAGATAAAAAACTTCATCCATACCTGCATGAAAAGCATCTGCCTCAAAAACATCACAAATTTCATCTATCAAATTAAATACGACTTTGTGCACCTCCGGATGGCGGGGACAATAACTTTTACAATATAGCCCATCTGCATTGGGCCATTCATATTTCACCGGGATTTTCACAGATGGTGTCTCATCAAACTCAGGGTATGCCTGGAGTAACTTTCCAAGGTGCGTTGCCCAGGATTGATGTCCTAATAAATTTATCTGGGGAAATAAACGGATATTATTCTTTTTACAAACAGCTACCAGCTTTTTGACATCTGCCTTTGACAAAGGCATTGTATCAATCAGTTCGGGATGTTTTTGAAACTTGTAATTGAAATCAATCCTTAGAATTAATGTGTTCAACTTCCGGGGGGCCAGCTCCTGATCAATAAAAGTCACGAATGAATCTAAAATATTTGGAGACGGGGCTTCAATACATAATCCCCGCACAGGGAAAATGGAATCTATCTTTACCGATTGCGACTGTGATGCAGTTAAAAATATTAATAAACTAAAAATGGAAATGAAAATTTTTTTCATCGTTTTTTGGTTAAAGGGTTTTAATTTGATTTATCAATCAGGTTGGGTAATTTAAATAAAGTGGCCTAAAATATATTAACGCTGGGTATAATTAAAATAATAATATTCACTCGTCACCAACCGGTTCAGCTTATCATCAAATAATATTACTTTGTACTTTAACTTATAGGCTCCGTTTTGCAACTCTAATTCCTTATAAGGCATTGTAATTATAAAACCGGTTTGTGTGTTATCATATAGAGTTACATCATAGCCCGGTGTAAAATAAGCCGTACTGGAAACATTCCCATCCACTGAATAATATAAACTGTTATGATCCCGCAAGGGCTGGCCATTGTCATGGTAGAAATAGATAGCTGCAAGACATCTTAATCCCTTAGCATTACTGATTGTAAAGGCAGGAGTTATTTTCAATTGCTGCCCCGCATCATCAAAGCTGGTAAGCAACCGGATCTCTTTAATATTAATACCCTGGCTGAAAGTAAAATACTGGTATCCACCTGTAACAATCTGTTTCAGATCCGGATCAAAAATTGCAACATAGCACTTCAACCGGAAATTTCCTGCACCCAGCTCTAACTGATCATAAGGCATAAATACAGAGAGGTCATTAAATTGAGTGTTCTGAAAGTTTGGTGTAAAATAATTATAACCCGCCACATGATTATCCGAAGAGGAATATTGCCCATCCTTATCCAATAATGGCTGTCCGTTTTCAGCATTGTAAAAATAAACTGCCATGATACATTGCTTTCCCTGTGCATTATAAATCAGAAAATTCTGCTTAACCTTCATTCCTAACTTCCCGTTTTCTGTAACATTATAATCAATATGCAAGTTCTGAAGCTTGCTCCAAACAATAGTTGTATTGGTAACAGGCAATGTTTTATTGAATGGGTAAAGTTCCTCTATCAGTTTTATATCCCCCGGGGAAAGATCATCATTTTCTGATACAGAATATCCATCCAGGGTAAAATCCTTTGGAATTGGATAATGCATTATGGATTTGGGATCATAGGCCTTATTCGTCATGCTGACACTATAGCGATCAAATACCTGTTTATCTACCATATCCCTATCCCAACCTTCATATTGCATGTAAACGGCATAAACTCTTGGCTTGTTCCATTTAATATTACTCATCGGGTTCATATGCTCATGTAATAATCCTAAAGCATGGCCAAACTCATGAAGAATGACTCCCTTTAATTGCTGCTCAGTTCCTTTATTGTCAATCCAGCCCAGGTTCATAGTTTCCTGAGATGGCAACCGGTTTTTTGCATCAAGACCGATATAGGAATAGGAACCTTTTTGAGAATTGAATCTGATTCGAACATCTTCATTTCCCTGTGATTTACCGATAAATTTAAAAGTGACGTTTGCATATTTACTCCATATGGGTGCGTACAATTTAACTTTGTCCCATTGCCACTTTGTTCCATCTATAAACCCAACTGTAATCACAGATCCCGGTGTCCATTTATTATTAAAATCATAAACACCCTGGCCGGCACCTGCTTCCCGGCGGGAAGCACTGGTAACATCAATACAAGGCTGAATCTGTGCTACTGAAACCAATGAAAATAAATTAGCTATTAACAGCAGGGCCCTTTTAAAGAAGAGCATGGTGAAGGAATTTGGTCGTTAAATTACAATTTTTTTACATCCCGTTTATTTTTTCCGGACTTAAAACTCAGTAAAATCTCCATGTGAAAAAGGTTTATATATTAATATTCCCCTTTTTTTTCATTTTATACTCATAAGAATCTTTCTTCCAAACATTTTACAATACAAAAGAAGCGCTGAATTGATTGAATATAAAAACGGTCATTCGGGTAGTGATGCCGTTTTGCTATTACCGAAAGAAGGAATTGTATTTATGGGTGATCTCCTTTTTGTAAAACGTCATCCTTGGTTTGGTGATGGCGATCCACAAAGTTTGCAGATCTATTTAGAAAAATTGGAAGCAAATCCGGCTTATCGTGCTTTTGTCTCCGGCCATGGCCCTGTTGGCGGAAAAAAAGAAATGACTGAGCTTATCAATTATATAAAAGATTTACGACAATTGACAAAAGATGGTATTGAGAAAAGTCAACCTGATTCTATAATTATCAAATCTGAAATACCGCAACAATACAAGAATTGGTGGTACGGAAGATTTTATCCGTGGAATTTGCAATTTTTATGCAAAGAAATGAAAAAGAAATAAAAAACCACCCTGTTTTATGAGGATGGTCTTATGAAGCAACTTAGAATGTGACTTTACACAAGTTCTTCTTTCTCAGTTTTACTGTAATCATCAATTAATTTGCGTTGAATCTCGAATGGTATTGGCTCATACGCCTTGAATTTCATTGTGAATTTTGCCCGGCCTTGTGTAATGGAACGTAAGGATGATGAGTATCCATCCATTTCCGATAAAGGAACTTTGGCTATTACTTTTTGAAAATGGCCTTCATTATCGATTCCTTCAACAATGGCTCTGCGACTTTGCAAATCTCCCATCACTGCTCCCGTAAGATCGTCGGGACATAATACTTCTACATGATAAATGGGTTCCAGAATTTGCGGATCTGCCTGCTGAAATGCGGAGCGGAAAGCCTGCAACCCTGCAATCTTAAAGGAAATATCATTACTATCTACCGGATGCATTTTGCCATCATACACACACACACGAATATCCCGTGCATAAGATCCGGTCAATGGTCCGTTTTGCATTTTCTCCATTACTCCTTTTAAGATAGAAGGAAGAAATCGGGCATCAATTGCGCCGCCGACAATACAATTATAAAAAACCAATTTGCCACCCCAAGTCAGCTCATGAACATCTCTGCCTCTTACCGTTAAATCCTGTGGATCGGGCATCCCATCAAACCAGGGCTCAATTCTCATATACACTTCTGCAAACTGGCCGGCGCCGCCGGATTGTTTCTTATGCCTGTAACTTGAATCAGCCATCTTACGAATTGTTTCCCTGTAGGGTATCCTGGGCTTTGTAAACCTGACTTCCAGTTTATGATTGTGTTCAATTTTCCATTTTGCAACTGCCAGATGCATATCTCCCTGGCAATGGATCAGTGTTTGACGTAATTCCTGGGAAACTTCTACCAATAAAGTCGGATCTTCTTCCCGCAACTGGTGTAATGCCTGTGATAGCTTTTCTTCCTCTCCTTTTTTTGTCGTTTCAATAGCCACCGTCATATTAGGTGGAGGAAATCCGATCGGCAATAATTCATAATTTTTCCCACGGGCATGAAGTGTATTGTTTACATGAGTGTTTTTCAATTTCAGGGTGGCGCCAATATCTCCGGCCACCAATTCATTGACACTGGTTCGTTTGTTTCCTTCCACCAGGAATAATTGATTAATTTTTTCAGTGACGCCGGTGGTTTCATTTTCCAGTTCCATTCCACTACGGATAGTACCGGAATACACTTTAAAAAATGACAATTCACCCACATGTGGTTCTGAAATTGTTTTGTAAATAAAAAGGCAGGCCGGCCCGTTTGCATCGCATAAAATTTTTTCTCCGGCCTTTGTAGATTGTGCAGGCATTTCATTAGCACTGGGGCAAACATTATCTATAAAGCCCATGATGCGGCCACTACCCATATTGCGCACTGCAGAAAGACAAAATAATGGGAACAAGTCGTGATTGATCATAGCTTTTTTCAAGCCCTCTTTCATTTCATCCTCATCCAACTCTCCCTGGTCAAAATATTTCTCCATTAATCCCTCATCATTACTGGCAATCGCTTCAATAAGTTCTTTATGCAATTGATCTGCTTTTGCTCTTTCTTCATCCGGTATCGGGTTCTTTTCGGGTTTTCCACCTTCATCTTTGAAGGTATACATAGTCATGCGCAACACATCAATAATTTCATGAAAACCTGAACCAGACTGCCGGGGGTACTGTACCACAACTACATTCCCACCAAAATGAGATTTTGCTTCCTGAACTGTACGGTCAAAGTCAGCATTATCATCATCCAGTTTATTGACGGCAAAAATCATTGGCGTTTTAAATCGCTCTGTATAATCCCAGATTATATCTGTTCCCACTTCTACTCCCATTACGGCATTGAGCAACATAACGCCTGTATCAGCCACCCGAAGGGCAGAAATCACTTCACCGACAAAATCATCATAGCCCGGTGTGTCAATTATATTAATCTTATATCCCCGCCATTTGGCATGTAGCAGTTTGCTAAAAATAGAATTACCACGTTCCTGTTCCAGTTCGTGGTAATCTCCTGAAGTATTATGTTCGGCAATACTGCCGCGTCGTGTAATTAATCCTGCTTCATATAGCATACACTCCGCTAACGTGGTCTTACCTGAGCCGGCATGGCCCAGCAAGACAATATTTTTTACATGTGAGGTATCAAATTCCGGCATAGTATTCATTTTTTGAAATGAAGAATCGGTTGTCTTTAGAATTTAACGGGTTTTCAAAGACAAGAAGATAACCAGGTCATAAAGAATAACAGAGAAGTTACTCTGAGCTATTCTATACTATCAAAATATTTACTGCGTTCGGTTCAGGAAAACGGTAAACTCCTCACGAAGTTCCTTCAATGTGTTTTCTAATGACTGATATTGCTCAAATAAATTCTCATGATTTGCCATAGCATCCTCATTCAATTGTACCTCTTCACCTGCCGATTTAAAACTGAGCATGCGATCATGAGTTTTAATCGCTTGCTTCAGATCGTGGATGTTGATAAGTTGAATGTGGAATTGATTGTGGAGATGTTCTACCTGCTGGAGTTCGTCTTTGGAGAGTGGTTGACTGGCTACCTGTTGGAGGCGGGATTTGTCACTGGTAAATTCGTCTTTGTAATGACGAAGAGCCTCCCTCCAGGTATTGCACTCTCCGGAGAGCTGCGGAATGTCTGCCTGAACCATAGTATTAAATTTTAAAAGTGAAGAAAATTGTTTTCCCGGTTTACAGGGGGGCGGATGTAGTACTCTAAATTTAAAACTCTTTTTTCAATTACCGAACATTTTTTTTAAACAAAAAAGCCTGAAGCAAATTTTTGCCTCAGGCTTAGCCATCTCCTGAACATTTATCACTATAAAAAAATAATCTATTTATCAGAGACAGTTATATCTCAATTCAATTTTACAATAACCTTTAGCCTTTCCTTTTGCGCTTAATCACAGTTTTTGTTCCTCTCACCTTTCCACCCGGGCTTTTCCGGATAGTTGTTCGTGATACCCGGTAATGATTCACGGCATTCCTATTATGGTTTCTAACAATAACAGATGTTGTTCTGTAAGGTCTATACACAGAGCCGGCACGAATCGTTCTATGAGTTGTAACTACCAGGAAATTCTTGTGATAAGGTCGAACAGAAGGGTAAAATAAACGCCAAGCTACCGGGCGCCAGGGCTGCCACCATATAGGATAATGACGCCAACGCCAGGGCGATACCCATAAAGTATAAGAAGGTGTGTAAACAAACCGGACACAAGGCCAGAACCATACGTTTACTACAAGACCGGCTTGCTCTGTATAGATATTATCCGGGTCAAAACCCGGTCCGCCGGTATTTGCTTTATCTTCATATGTATCGGCATTCTCATTCCCCGGCTCAACAATTTTTTGCTCTCCATAAATATCTTCATCGCCAATAATTTGTAATGAGGCATATTGATCCCCTGTCTTTTCCAATTCAATAACTGCGATATCCTGGCTCTCTTTTTCAGAAACCGGTACCTGTAAAATAAAAACATGATTTTTACCATCAGATTTGTCAATGACACGGATATAATCAATTTCTCCATCACTATTCAGATCGAGATTATTAACATGATTATCCGGATTGTTGAGCAACTTTTCAAATTCTTCCGGGGAGCCGGCTTTCTCAAACATGGCAAGTGCTCCCTGCAGGCTGAAATTATCGCCGGGTAGGCCTGTTGAATCTTCTGAATCTTCCTGGGCATTTAATGAAGTTGTGGAAAAGGTAAAGATTAGAAACGTAAAGGATAAAAGAATAATTTTCATAAAGTTAATTTTGTGTAAGACAACGGAGTTTGGAAAAAGTTTATTCTCTTTTTAAAACAGCTTTAAAAAAAGCAGAATTTGCCAGGCTTTAAACCTGCTTTTTGAATATTACAGCAAATTTTTCCCTTCAGGATTCCGTTCAATAATCTTTCACGGTTGTAAAATCAAAAAATGGGTTGTTTATAACCCAATTACCCGGTTTCAAATTTGTAAATTTAGTTTTATAATCCGTACCAATTCATAACTTGCCGCTCCGCATGATCAGTCAGAATACGATACAACAGATACTGGGCCGTCTTGACATCACAGATGTGATAGGAGGATTTGTAAAACTGAAAAAAAGGGGCACCAACTACTTGGGGCTTTGTCCGTTTCACAATGAAAAGACACCTTCCTTTACGGTTTCACCAACAAAAGAAATTTACAAATGTTTTGGATGCGGACGTAGTGGCAATACAATCAGTTTTCTGATGGAGCATGAAAAATACAGCTACGTTGAATCACTAAAGTGGCTGGCCAATAAATATGGAATTGAGATTGAAGAAACTTTCGCTACCGATGAAGAAATGCAGCAAATGCTGGCTGCAGATGGTTTGTATATCATCAACAGTTTTGCTCAACAGTTCTTTACCAAAATGCTTTATGAAACCGAAGAAGGAAAAGATATTGGTCTGAGCTACCTGAAAGAAAGAGGATTCCGGGAGGAGATTATTTCCAGGTTCCAGTTGGGATATTCGCCTGAACAAAAAGATGCCTTTTCCAAAGAAGCTCTCCAAAAACAATTCAACAGGGAGGTATTATTAAAAACAGGAATTGTAGTTCTGCGAAATGAACAATTGGTAGATAATTACAGAGGCCGAATTATTTTCCCCGTACACAATCATAGCGGAAAAGTATTGGGCTTTGGTGCCCGGATTTTAAAAAGCAATGATAAAGCTCCTAAATACATAAATACTCCCGAAAATGAGATTTATGTAAAAAGTAAAATTTTATATGGCGCCTATTTTGCCCGTCAGGCAATTGATAAAGCCGATGAATGCCTGCTGGTAGAAGGATATACTGATGTAATTTCCCTGCACCAGGCAGGTATAGAGAACGTAGTGGCCTCCGGAGGTACATCTCTCACCCAGGATCAATTACGGCTTATAAAAAAATATTCCGCCAATCTTACTATTGTTTATGACGGTGATGCTGCCGGAGTAAAAGCAGCATTACGGGGGATGGATATGGCTTTGGAGGAAGGATTAAATGTGAAACTAGTGCTGATTCCCGGCAATGAAGATCCTGACAGCTATGTTAATAAAATTGGGGCTACCGCATTCAGAGAATTTATTCAAAGTAAGAAAAAGGATTTTATTCTCTTTCAATTGGAAGTGGCACTGAATGATGCAGGCAAAGATTCCAACAAGAAGGCAGAAGTGGTTAACCAAATTGCGGAAACCATTTCAAAAATCAATAAAGCTGAAGATTTCACGAAACAGCAGGATTATATCAAGCAATGTTCAGAAATTCTGAAAATTGATGAAAGCGGACTTCATGCCTTAGTCAATAAATTCATACATAACCGGGTCTCCACCCTGGAAAAGAAAATCCATTCCGAAAATATGAGGAGTGAGCAGGAAAACGTTTTTGATGAAAATTCCCGCAAGGCAGCAGTAACGAATTATGAAGACTCAACATTCAGCCTGCTTTTCAAAGATGAATTACAGGAAAGAGAAATAGCCCGGATTTTATTGGAACATGGGCTTAAAGACAGAGCCGGCCAGCAATTAATGGCGGAATATATATTCTCTGAAATGCCGGAAGTAACTATTTTCGACAATCCGGATATTCAAAAATTAATCAGCACTTACAAGGAAATTTTAAATGACAACCGCAACAAGGTTACTAAAAACTTTTTTATTTATCACCCCGATATTTCATTGAGTAGTCTTGCTGTTTCATTATTGAATTTTCCTTATGAAGAAAGTGAGCACTGGCGCAGGGAATTCAGCCAGGCTTCAGGCTACCAGGAAAAACTATTTGAACTGAAATATGAAGATTTTATCAAAACCGTAACTGAAGAAAGGGATAATAAATTGATAAGCTTTCTGAAAACTGAAGAAGATAAGACTCATATTGAAATAGATTCAGCTCTCAATTATTTAAAGCTTCGCAAAATCAGGAGAATGTTGATTGAAAACCAGGCAGACCTGGAAAAGCCCCACTCAACTGAAGAGTATGAAGTGCTACACCAGACTCACTATCATTTAAAGAAAATGGAAATGGAACTGACCCGTAAACTGGGAACAGTCATCCTTCATTGATACCCTGCTTTTCTAACAACATATCACTGTAGGATTCGGCAACCAGATCTTCCTGATGAATGTTGAGTTCATTAAGATAAAAGTCGCACTGTTCCTGCAATTGCATTTTGTTTAAATCTGCAAGCAGATTACCGGCCTCAATCTCAACAAAATTGCCAATACCCGGAACTTCATCAATATGAAATTTTACGTTTTGGATGTAATAAATCTCTCTTTTCTTTTTTATAACTACCCGAACACCTATTGACTGTGTCAGCATTTCTTTCAGCAGGAGTGGTTCCGGAATTTTCAACAGTTGAAACTGTGATTCCCTGGGACCCGATAAGTTAACCCTTTTGTAATAAATAAGATTGTTTTCAATGTTTCCTTCACGAAGTTTCAATCTTCCGTTTTCAACATTGAAATAAGTATCAGTCTGAATATCGGTGCCTTTGAATTCAGCTCCCTGATGAAGTAAATAATTTCTGACAAAATCTATGTCAGCACAACGGGCTTTAATTTCAACATTGATATGGGACATAAAAAAGGTTTGCAGTAATCCGGCAAACCTAAATCATTTTATAAAATCAGGAAGTTAATCAGCCATAGAAGTCGCTACTCTTTTACGGGTAACTGCTACTTCCACTTCCCTCATATTTTCACCTTCTGTTTTTTCAAATCTCATGGCGCTCCATACATGATCCAATTCCACCTGGTGGATACTTTCATAACCGGCATGTGTGAGCCGGTTCCAGCTTCTGTCCCGGTTAAGATCCGTTACGATTTTAGAAGTCACTTTAGGATAGGCAACCCAGAATTTGGAGTCTCCTTTCAGTGCCGGCATTACATCATTCAAAATGCCATTGAGCTGGTTTTCATTCACAGCAAATACTAATGCAAAATCTATTTTCCGGCTCTTTAAAAGAGGGGTTACATTTTTTGCAAAGGAAAGTTTGTGAAATTGTTTCTCGATAGAAGAAGGAAGTCCCTGGATCAATAGATTTTTCTCGTCTGCAAATTGCAATTTTTCAAACAACGTTTGTGACATAAGTAGAAACTATTTAAGGGTTTCCGGCAACAGCCTCTCAGGTCGTATGCGGAGTTCTCATTGTAGGGAGTGCAAAAATATACAAAATTCACGGCATCCTGAAGGAAATTTTTAATAAATATTCTTGAGTTTCGTCAATATATTTATCTGAAAAAAAATTTCTATGCATTTAATGTTTTATTGCAGCTTCATAATATTTCATTGCTTCCGGCATATATTTCTGAAGATTTTCAATCCGATGTCCTTCTGAAGGATGGGTACTTAAAAATTCCGGAGGTTTCTGCCCGTTTGATGCTTTTTCCATCCTTTGCCATAATGGAATTGCTTCTCTGGGATCATAACCCGCCATAGCAGCCCATAACAATCCATAATGATCAGCTTCGGATTCATGTTTCCTTGAAAAGGGTAACAATAATCCCAACTGAGCTCCCAGTCCAAAAGAAGTCAAAAATAAATTTCTCGTTTCTGTGGGTTTATTAGCTAACGCTACATTTAATCCTTCCTGTACGGCGGCGGCTCCTAATTGCTGACTCATTCTTTCATTACCATGATTAAAAATAGCATGTGATACTTCATGTCCCATAACTACTGCCAACGCTGCTTCATTTTGTGTGATAGGAAGCA
>JAFDYJ010000013.1:49898-50441 GCA_018267515.1 Bacteroidota bacterium
ACAATTTTTCCGCCGGGCATACACCATGCATTCACATCTTTACTATCCACCAGGTTATATTCCCATTTGTAACCTTCCAGCTCTTTGGCAAGACCTTTTGATGCATAATAGCTCTCAACAACTTTAGTGATACGCTGGCCTACTCTCTTTACCATTTCTGCATCTTTATTGGCAATTGCTACTACCTTACTCGTTGTCAAAAACTGATTGTACTGTTGCAGTGCCATTGCCTGCATTTCACTTTCAGGTAATAATTTAAATTGTTTTCGCCCGGTAATTGAATTTCTGGAACAAGCAAAAAGCAGAATTGCTAAAAAAAAACTGAGTAATGTTGACTTTATCATAGATGTACTTTATTATTTAATTGTCTTTTGGAAAGTAAAACAGGCTTAGTATTTCCTGTTTTGTTGCAGTTATTATTCTTCTTCCCGGGAAGCAGATTCTTTCTTCCGTTTGCGGCGGCGATCCCTGTATTTAAGTATGGGAACTTTACTTTCGTTACCTCTGAATAGCCTTCCAATATTTTTTTGATGCGTTAATAGT
>JAFDYJ010000014.1 GCA_018267515.1 Bacteroidota bacterium
AACAACACTCCCCATCCTTTGCCAAGACTTTTTTCAACGGCAAAATCGGTACGCCAAACCTGTGGGAATTTATAATTTGGATCTGCAGCATAAAAAGTCCCCGGTGCTACTGTACCTGCAACTGTCGGAAATTTTGTAGGATCCAGGCTGCTATTGTATTGAGGATTATAAGCATGCGGATCAGGATTAAACAAGAAGTTTGATAAGTCTGATGCATTTGTAATTAATGAACCGAATGTGTACATACCGCTGCCATTTGGAATAGCTGCAGGATAAACAAACGGTACACGGCCGGTAATGATGCCGCTTCCTCCGCGAATGATCAGGCTTTTATCTCCATATATATCCCAACGGAATCCAACACGGGGACCAAATAAGGGTGATGATTTAGGCCATTTACCTGAATTATAATGAACAACATTGCCATTCCTGTCCAGCAAATTCAAAGCAGTAATCGCCGGGTTTTCAATCGGAGCTTCAGGATAGAACGGTAAGTCAACCCTTAAGCCGTAAGTTAATTTAAATCGTGCAGTAGGGTTGAATTCGTCCTGAAAATAAACACCCAACTGACCCACTTTCATATTGGATCCATACACTGCTTCTTGCCCGGGGATTAATGAATAGTTGATTGAATATATTTTCGGGGCCTGGTTTGTAATGAAATCGTTCAGTGATCCGAAAAGATAATAACCTTGTGAACCCGGCATAAACATATTACCTACTTTCTGATATTCATATGTTGCGCCGAAAGTAAAATTATGTTTACCGCTAAAATAAGTGAAGTTGTTTGTAACATTAAACACATCGTTTATTACCTGGTTGTTATTACCATTAAATGGTTCGTTACCAAAACTCATGTAATTGTTTTTGCTGCCCGGTGTCATTCCCATAATATCAACAAAGGGGAAGGTTTCTCCATTGTGACCTTTGATGGAGCTGATTTTTGTGAAGGTTGCCAGGAACTGGTTGGCAAATTTACCTTTGAAGTTACTGTTCAGTTCAAAAGAACCGGATCTGACTTTATCCTGTATAGTGTAATTCACATTGTTGAATCCCATTGCATTCAAGCCAAAACGATATGACCCCCAGTAACTGACAATTGCACTCTGGCTCGATGCGCCGTTGATACCGCCACTTCCTGAAGGTGAGTTAACATCATCGCTCAGGTAATCACTGTATTTTAAAGTAAGCTTGTGAACAGAGCTGATATTCCAGTCAAGTTTAGCAAGGAGTTTACGGTTTTTAGTATCAAAATTCGGGAAGTTATCATATGCTCCCGGATCAAAATTATATTTTGACTTTAAGTAGTCAGACAATTTAGCCAATGAATCAATCGGTACATTTGAAACAGTACCATTACCCGATCCTCCTTTAGGTGAAAAGGTAATTCCGGGTCTGCTGGCTTTTTCCACTTCTGCATTTATGAAGAAAAATAGTTTGTCCTTAATTATCGGTCCGCTCACGGTCAAGCCATATAATTTATTATTTGTTTTTGCAGGAGCTGCTAATTTTGTCCCTGCCACATTTGTGCCGTTAAAGCTTTGGTCACGATAGGCGCCGTAAGCACTGCCATGGAAAGTGTTTGTACCACTCTTAGTAATAGCGCTGATACCTGCACCGGTGAAACCTGATTGTCTTACATCATAGGGTGAAACGTTTACACTGATCTCCTGGTAAGCATCCAGTGAAATTGGGTTTCCACCACCCGGTAACAAATCACCGGATAAACCGAAGTTGTTATTCAGGTTTGCTCCATCCACCTGCATATTGTTCATCCTGTTATCACGGCCGGCAAAACTGGTTCCATTTGCCTGCGGAGTAATACGGGTATAGTCAGTAATACTCCTGCTGATAGTAGGCAAAGTTGAAAGTTGAATGGGCCCGATGCTGGTTGAAGCGCCTGATTTATCCTGGAAGGCTCTGCGACGGGCTGCGCTGCTTATTACAACGGCAGACAGGTCAACCGTAACAGGAATCATTGCAGTTGAAATATTAAAGGCGTCACCTAAGACAAGACTAAACCCATCTTCAACAAAGGGTTTGAATCCAACAAAGTCTATTGTTATTTTATAAGGTCCCCCCGGACGTAATCCCGGCAAATTGAAACCACCGCCTTTTTTGGTGGAGGTCATATACGTGGTACCTGATGGCTGATGGATAGCAGTAACGGTTGCTCCGATTAATGGTTCTCCTTTGTCATCAGTTATTGTTCCTGTAATACTACTGGTTGTTACCTGGGCATTCACAACAAATACTGCCAGCAGCGAGCAGGCGAGTATGAATACAATTCTCTTAAGCATAGTTTAAATTTTACGGGTGCTAAGGTAAGTGATTTTCTAAAATTAAATATAGCCAAATATCAATATATATGTATTGATATATAAAGGTTTGCAGGACAATATAAACATTTTAATTGCTGCTTCTAATTATTAGATAATTAAAAGTGAGTAGATATATTGTTTGTAATTAGACCTTTATGGTTTAGAGAGCATTTACCAGGTCTTTTAGAATTCGATATTTGTCAAATGATAGGGGAAATTTTAAATAATACTATTTCAATTTTCACCTGAAGATGAAATATTGTTATTCAGTTCCTTTTTCTCTTTATCAGTTTTTGGGCTTTCGACAGGGGGTTTTCGGTTTTTATTTGGATTTTTCTTTTCAAACAGATCACGCAGATTGTCAAATTCATTCCGGTATGCAATGCTGCCACCGGTTCTGCGTGAACGGGCAGGGCCCCCGGTTGTTGTTGCCGTAAGGTAATCGGTATTTTCACGATAAAAGAAAGTTGCTCTCAATGTGCCGCTCTGATTGATCAGCCATTCAAGACTTACATCCGGAAGCAATTGGATGGTTTGTTGAATATTGGATTGCTGAATCGGAGCCTCAAATCCACCCCCAAATGTAACAATGAAACGATTATTGAAGAAAGAACGGCCGATTGACAGGTTTACATTACTGCTCAGGTTCAGTGCCGTTTTATTGTTAGGGTCAATAATGTTTCTATTATAAAGAGAACTTGTGAAGTTGATTCTGTATTTATCATTTTTCAAAAGCTTTCCCAGTATTTTATTGAGTTCGGTATTTACAACACCCAGGAATATTCCTGAAATTGTATTTGTAGCAATTTCACTGAAATTAAAAGGAGTGCCGGCGGTAGAGGAGTTTCCCAATTCACTGGGAGCAAAACTGTTCAGTACTATCAGGTAAGTAGCTTGCTTGTTTATCTCATTGGTGTTTTTTTCCATCTGGCGGATATTAAAGGAAAGTACCGGGTCTGTAATGGCCGGGCTGGAGGCCGGGAAGTCAAGGCCGAATTTGATATCGGGTTTAAAAAGATCACCGGTTAAAGATGCTACAACGTAAACATCGCCTCTGACTTTTGCAATGTTAGGATCTATAGGTAATGAATTCGCCAATGGGGAGAAACTGACTTTTTCGGCAGTGTACTGTGCGTCAAAATTGATCTTCGCTTTATAAGGGTCACCACTCCATTTTATATAACTGTTTCCGCCTTTTTTAATCACAAAAGGTTTTTTGAAAAAGGATTGAAAGGTAAACAGGTAACTTCCATCTTCAATTTCAAATCCGCCATTTAAGCTGAGAGGTTCTGAAGATCCGGATTTGATATTCAGATCGCCTCTTCCACGGGCTTTGATTTCATCACCGGTGAGATCATCCAGTATCATTTTAAAATTTACCATTGGATTTGCAGATACATCTACATCATAAATGATATTGGTTTCTTCTCCAAAACTCCGGCTTCCACTCATTTCATGTCCATACTTTCTTTCAACCAGGAAATCAGCCATGCCGGTTTCCCTGCTCCGGGAAGGAGGCATTGTGATATAACTGCTGTCTTTTGTTGAAGCATTGGCGCTGATCTGCATGAACATTTCTGATTGAGGGCCTGTAAGGGAGAAAGATCCCGTTCCGATTACTTTTCCATAAAAACTTGTATTATCATTTGCTGTCGTGTTCAGCAGAAGAATCGGCCGGTTGTTTGCATCCCCGGAGCTGTTTGGTTTTCGGGTCGAAACATAGAGGTCGTAGAACATATCTTTAAACGAGTGATGCTGGATTGTTCCATTCAGGTAAATCGGGTTTTTGGTAGCGGAATCAATTAGTACGATTCCGTTCAGGTTGATTTCTCCGGGAGATAATTCAATTTCCGTATTTTCAATTTTGTAAAAACATTGGGTGAAATTCACTTTCAGGCCTGCATTTTGTAATCTTGCTTTTCCGTTAAAATTCAGTTCATCCAAAGGCCCGCTCATAGATACCGGACCCGTGATATATCCTTCCACACTTGAAAAGAGAGGTTGAAGAAAACGCTCAAGGAACTGAATGGGATAGTTTTGTGTATTTGCACTGATCAGGTTGTTCCGGGCTTTTATACTGTCTTTGGGAAATAAACGAAGGTTGAAGTCAATTTTGTGATCAGGATCCAGGTTTTTCCCATTCGCTGTCAGCTCTCCCGCTTCATTATTGTATTCAACATGTGTCATCATTTTTCCAAAGGAATCATTATCCAGGCGTAGTTGCTCTGTTGTGATATCTGCAATTACATTTAATTTTTTGTAAGGATCTTCAATTTTGATCGTGCCGGATGTCAATCCTTCTAACCTGTTTTTTGATAAGAAAAGGGGTGAAATGTCTCCGATATTTAATTTCTTCAAATTGATAATTAGATCATTCCAATTACCATTTGTGGAAGGGGTTGTTCCTAACTTTATTTCCTGTTCACCGTCAGACAGTAAAAGTTGTCCCTGTGTTTTAGAGTTTTTCCCGAATTCCAGTTCACCGTTTTTTTCGATTCCCCAGGTTTTACCATTCAGCACAAATGAAGTACTGTCAAAGCGGATTCTTACGCCATCGTCCAAAAACTGCAGCATGCCGTTAATGTTGGCCTTGTTCAAAGCAGTATTGGAACCGGTAGTAATGTTTACAATTGAAGAATCATGTGCTGCGTCAATACGGAATGTAGTCAAAGGAAGACTCAACGAATCATTCATGATAGAATTCCCTGTTTTCCCCGAAACAGAAAGCCTGGAAAGGTTGCCTTTCGCATTTAGTTGCGCATTGGTGAAAATATAATGTTTGTAAGAAAAGTTGGGGACATCGGCATCAAGGTTGAAATTATGTTCTGAAAGATCCACTTTCCCGGATACATGACTATAATCGAAACCTTTCAGATCTTTTGAGAAAAGACTCATCAGGTCTGAAACATTCCGGGTTTTAATATCAAAAGTAAACACTTCATTTGCTGGTGTTGTTTTTGGAGGTTTAATATAAGAAGGATAATATTTATTCAGGAAGAGTAAAAAAGCTTTGGGGAGATCTTTAATATTAAAATTACCACTGACAGTCCCATCGAATTCATTGGAATTTACAACAAGAGTTTTAGTGCCCTCCTCAATTTGCGAATAAAGAGTCAGGGAATCAAAGGGGAGCAGGTTGCCACTGTGCTCCAATGATGCCGCATTAATCCGGGCTGTTCCTTCAAAATTGTCCAGGTTATTTCCCGAGAAATCGAGGTTGAATTTGCCATTGAATGATATACTGTCATGCGTGAGATTGATTTTCTGAAGATCTGCTTTTCCAACATTAGCAATAAAGTTGAATGCCGGAACGGGGTTGTTAAAATCAATAGATCCGTTCATGGAAAGCTGAACATTCGGATCATAAATAGAAGCTGTACCATCAAATAATTTTTTTATCAACTTCCCGTTTACCGTCAGGTTATTGTACCTGTAATTGTTGTAGTCAATAAAATGAATTTTTCCGTCAAAAGAAGTGTTGCGTTTTTCATTGCTGAATCCGCTGCCTTTCACTACTCCGTCCAGGGATATGGATCCGACATCGGGGGCATCTAAAAATTCGCCGATTTGGAAATTATCTGTTGAAATATTTCCAGAATAGATTACATCTTGTCCCGGGGGTAATTTCATATTCAGATCATTGTTGATATTGCCCAGGTTGGTTTCCAGTTTTCCAAAAGTTACAAAGTCATGGATGAAGCCGGTAAAACTTCCCGTGAAGCGCAGGTATTGGATTTTTTTCAGATCAATGTTAGTTACCTTCTTTAATTGAGGAAAGATTGTTACTGCGTCAGAATAGTTGGTTTTAAATTCTTCGGCTTTAAAATCAATAAATGTTTGACTGATATCCGGAAGCCCTGTTAGGGTAGCTTCTCCGTTAAGCACTGTATTTTTTCCGGCTTTTATCAACAAGTCCTTACCCACCAGTTCATTTACCGGGCCTCTTATATTTCCTGTCAGGCTGATTTCCTTCTTCCATGATTTTAGTTCAGGTGCAAAGAAGGCGATATCATCACTCTCTATTTCGGTACCCTCAAAATTTCCGGCTAATTGAATTTTATGGACAAAATCATTCATGTCATTAAAATCATCATAGCTCATCGAAAAATAATTTTTAATCACACTATTATTAGTATGGATGGTAAGATGATCAAAAACCATTTCACGGGGAGTGACCCTGGCAACCGCCTGCATACTTTTCACTTCAAAACCACTTCTCTCTTTTGTGCTTAGCTTCATATCCGTGCTGATTGTATCCTCCTCCCAGCGGACATTGGTAAATTCCGCATTGATGCGGTTGAAGTCAATATGGCTCCCGTCAAATGAACTCAGTGGGGGACGGTTATCTATTCTGTCTGTTTTGAAAGTGGCATTGTTAAGTTTCAGCATGGCTACATGCATTGACCAATTTCCCGGGTTCCATTCCAAAGCCGAGTCTTCTAAAACCGGGATGCTTTTTTTTGCGGATGTTTTTGCCGGCCTCAGGCCGGGATAATTTCGAAGGGCAACAATGGGGTCAGAGATGCTTATTGAAGAGGCCTCAATGATTTTCCTGGAAAAATTAATTTCGTCAGCATCTAAATCAAGATTCCCAAGATAAACCATCATATCGTCTCCGATCCAGGCATCTTTCTTTACAAAGGCAACGTTTTTCAATGAAACTTTTTTCAGGTTGAACTCAAGGCCTTTTTTCTTAGCAGTCGAACCGTTATCTGAAGATGCAAAGTGGTCAAAGAGAAATTGATTGTTCCAAACTGAATCGGTCCTTTGAAATTTTATCAGTGCATTTTCCAGCCCGATATATTTCAGTTCTGCTTTGTCTTTGAAAAAGAACCAATCTGTAATCCGTACCTGTAAATCGCCGGCATAAAGCAGGGTATCATTGCTCCGGTCGTTTACCAGGACGCCCTGAAGATCCATTCTGTTGAACAGTGAAAAATCAACATGGCGAATGCTGATAGTGGTTTGCAATTCTTTAGAAAACCGCTCTGTTACCTTCTTTGCAATCCAGTTTTGACCAAAAGGAGTTTCAATAAATATCCATAAAGCAATAATCAGGAATAGCAATGAAAGAAAGAACCATAACAATATTTTTTTGAATATTTTCAGGGACAGCAATTTGATATACAAAAATAGAGATTCGCTACTTTAAGGCAAATACAATACCAGCCTGAATTTTTGAATGCATGAAATGTGAAGGTGTTTTAACAAAGTATGTAAATAAGGTTTGAAAACGGAACCGGCATTGCAACCTTTTATTGCTTATTCCGGGTGTCTGACACAATTTTGTTGTTGCGAAAGTATTTGCCAAAAGAAATTCCAACAACTCTATGACGGATATTGGGACCGTCATCTACATTGTTGATATTAGTCAGGCCATATCCATAGTTAAGGTAAATTGAAAATCCTGTTGCGCTTTCATAACCGAATTGAACCATTGCATTGGCTGCATACCGGCCATATTCATTAAATCCGTATTTCATACTGCGGCTGATATAGTCGGAATTCAGCAGATGAAATTTCTCATGACCGAAAAGTTGAAAATCAAGAGTTGGACCAATTCTGAGAAACCAGTGTTGGGGATTCTTGCTGAAATCCACCTGCAGCAAAGCTGCCAGTTCTAATGTATGAATTGTGGTATTATTATCTGTAGCCGTAGCATCCGGCGGATAAACGTGTTGAGTAAAGGTGGATTTATAGCCTTTAAGACTGTAAAAAACCTGTGGAGCAAAAAACAGGTTGTTGTCAAAAGGTACTTTAAAGTTCATTCCTAACTGAAATCCGTATTTATTACTTGTGTTTTGACGGTCCCCCTGTACAGAATAATCCGCTGTTGTTAGTTGCGGCCCGGCAAACAAACCCGTTTGCACCTGGCTATGTACGGTGGTTGAAAAAAGAAAAACAAAACTGAGCAGTGGTACAATTTTCATCAGTTGATGAGGATGGTATAAGCGATAAAAATATAAATTTATATTCGAAATTCAATAAGGAATTACTTCTTTATCATTTTGTCGTTGAAAGCACCCGGCTGCCTTTTGGGAATGGACAATGTTTGCCAGCTTTTTCCTCTAATAATTTTTCCGAGCATAACGATCTGGCCAACATGACCGGAATAATGTGCTAATTGCCGGATGAGAGCAGTGGTAACGGTTAACGGTTGAGTACGGATAAAAACAGTTTTTGAAAGGTCCTCCGGTTGCAGTGATTCTAAAGTTGAGAAAAGAACCTGCCAACCCTCTTCCCATTTTTCCAATAACTGATCTTTCTTAAAGGAGTGCACTTCAAATTCATCATCTCTTTTTCTCCATTCTTTTTCTCCGTCTTCCATGAGAAAATTAATCCATCGGCTGAGCATATTGCCGTGAAGGTGCTGGATGAGAATTGCAATGCTGTTACTTTCTTCATTAGGCTGGAAATGAAAATCATTTTCTTCAAGCTGTAGAAAAGTTTTATCACCCAGTTCTTTATAATCACGATAGGCTTTTATTGTACTTTTCAAAAAGATTTCTTCAATCATTGTTGTATTTATTTTAAAAATTTGCCGATAATTGTTTGGAAATTTACCATCCTTCTGCAGCGTCTTCTCCCCGGCTGTCTGCTACAGCTTCAAATTTTTTATCGGGCAACACTTTAATTACTTCTGTTCTTCCGATGGATGAGCGTTGTTTAATGGCATAGCCCATTTTCTTAAGATTTTCACGGATGGCTTCCGGGAAATCCTTTTCAACATCTAATGTATCCGGCAACCATTGATGGTGGAATTTGGGTTTGTTAACGGCATCTTCGGTGCTCATGCCAAATTCAATAATATCAACTATTGTCTGAAAAACAGATGTGGGAATTGTAGTACCACCCGGTGTACCGACAATCAGGTAAGGTTGATTGTTTTTTAAAACAATAGTCGGCGTCATGGAACTCAACATTCTTTTTCCTGCAACGATTGAATTGGCTTCGCCGCCCACAGCGCCATACATATTCGCCACTCCGGGCTTAATGCTGAAATCATCCATTTCATCATTCATCAGAAAACCGCCACCGCCAACGATTACTTTACTTCCGTATGAATTGTTTAAAGTGGTTGTCACAGATACTGCATTACCCTCTTTATCTATGACATTGAAATGAGTGGTCTCTTCACTTTCAGTGCTGAGCAACTTTCCGGGTTTGATTACAGTGCTGGGAGTAGCTTTGCCCGGATCGTAATCTTTCATTCGTTCCTGCAGATACACATCATTCGTCAGCATATTTACAGGCACTTTGTAAAAATCAGCGTCACCCATATATTGGGCCCGGTCGGCAAAAGCTCTTCGTTCCACTTCAGTCATCAGTTGAACAGCTTGTGTAGATTCAAACCCCATTGCGGCAATATTTCTGCCTTCAATCATTTTCATCATTTGGTGCAATAAAATGCCACCACTGCTGGGCATGGGCATTCCGACAATTGTATAGCCTTTATAATTGAAAATATGCGGTTGCCGGAACAGCGCTTTGTAGTTTTTTAAATCTTTTTCTGTGATGATTCCGCCACCTCTTTTCATTTCTTCTGCAATCAGTCGTGCAGTTTCGCCTTCATAAAAACCGTCAGCGCCATGATCCCGGATTCGTTTTAATGTATTGGCCAGGTCTGTTTGAATAAAAAGATCACCTGTTTCCCAGGGGGTATTTTTCTCAAAAGCTGTAGATCGGGTATTATATTTTTTCAGCGCTTTTTGAAGATAGTTAAAGGATCTTGCTTCTTCTTCTGAAATGACAAAACCTTTTTCTGCCAGGTCTATTGCAGGTTGAATTAATTTTTGAAAAGGAAGTTTTCCATATTTGGTTAAAGCAAATAGTCCCGCTACAGTGCCGGGTACACCGCTGGACAAATGTCCATTTTGACTTTTGTCGGTCCGGGCCATTCCATTTTCATCAATATACATATCACGGGTTGCTTTCCCGGGTGCCATTTCACGGTAATCTAGTGCAATCAGTTTCCCGTCACTCAACCTGGCCACTGTAAATCCGCCACCACCGATATTGCCTGCACTTGGAAAAACTACAGCTAAGGCAAGTTGAGTTGCAATTGCGGCGTCTATTGCATTACCACCTTCTTTTAAAATTTCAACCCCGATTTTGCTGGCAAGCTGATGGGCAGACACCACTGCGCCATTACTGCAAATGATTTTTTTCTGAATATTGTTTGGAACCCTATTTTCTGTATCTGGAAATTTTGGTGTACTTGTTTGCAGTTGAAAACCGCAGGTAATTACGAAAAAAATTATTAGGAATGTTTTCGTTTTCATATCCAAATTTACTGATGTTGTTTCAAAAACGAGACAGCCTTTCTGCCTGGAATTATGAAAGAAGAAATTTTCATATTGTTCACATCCGGTACCTGAGGTATGGCCATTCATCCAGAGTTTCCTAAATTGCCAACAAAACACAGATCTATGATAAAACGTATTATTCTTTTTTCACTGCTGTCATTGTTTGCTTTTACTGTTTATTCGCAATTACAATCTCCTGAACAATTTTTAGGATATAAAATCGGGGATCATTTTACTCCACACTGGAAAATTGTTAATTATTTTCAACAGGTAGCGGCTAATGCACCGGGTATGGTTAAGCTGCAACAATACGGAGAGACGAATGAAGGCCGTCCTTTAATGCTGGCTTTTGTCAGCAGCCCGGAGAATATGCAACAATTAGAAAGTATCAGGATGAATAATATCCGTCTGGCAAACCTGGCAAAAGATAAAATGGCTGCAAGAGAAGAAAATGCGCCTGCCATTGTTTGGTTAAGTTATAATGTGCATGGTAATGAAGCATCCTCTTCTGAAGCTACCATGCTGACTTTATATGCTTTGGTGGATCCTTCAAACACACAAACTAAGGAATGGTTGAAGAACACAGTTGTGATCATTGACCCCTGCGTCAATCCGGATGGAAGAGACCGCTATGCAAACTGGTTTAATTCTGTGGCAGGAAAAAAATTTAATCCCCAGATGTCTGCAAGGGAGCATAGAGAACCCTGGCCGGGAGGAAGAACCAATCATTATAATTTTGATCTTAATCGTGACTGGGCATGGCAAACTCAAAAGGAAAGCTCACAAAGGATAAAAGTATATCTTCAATGGCTGCCGCAGGTTCATGTAGATTATCATGAAATGGGAGTGAACAGTCCTTATTTTTTTCCACCGGCCGTACAACCATATCATGATGTAGTGACTCAATGGCAAAGAGATTTCCAGGTTATTGTGGGAAAGAATAATGCAAAACATTTTGATAAAAACAGCTGGTTGTTTTACACTAAGGAAGAATTTGATCTTTTTTATCCTTCCTATGGTGATACCTATCCCACCTATAACGGAAGTATCGGAATGACCTACGAACAAGGCGGAGGCCCGGCAGGTGGATTAGGAGCAATGACTAAAGAAGGTGATACATTAACCCTCCGTGACCGTGCCTTGCATCATTTTACGACTTCTCTCAGTACTATTGAAGCCACTTCACAGAATGCATCAAAACTGATCGGTGAATTCCATAAATATTTTAATGATGCAGTAAGGATAGGAGCCGGAGAATATAAAACATATGTTATCAAAAATACCGCAGGTGCTTCACAACGAATTAATGCACTGACAGATCTTCTTGATAAAAATGGTATACGTTATGATGTTTCGGCAAATGATTCAAAAGCCTCCTTCACGGGGTATGATTATATTACAAGGAAGAGTGGTTCGTTTTTAGTGCAATCAGGTGATGTGGTTATTTCGTCCCTACAGCCACGTTCTGCCATGGTAAGAGCATTGTTTGAACCTCAATCCCGTTTGGTAGATTCTGCCACTTATGATATTTCAGCATGGTCATTGCCTTATGCGTTCGGGTTAAATGCATTTGCGTCTGCAACTAAGGTGGATGCTTCGGGAATTTTAGCTCCGGCAAAAGTGAATAACCTGGAAACAAGCTATGGTTATGTAATGCCATGGGTGGGCATGGCATCTGTGAAAGCGGTTTCCCAATTGTTGCAAAAAGGACTTGTACTTCGTTACGCAGAGGAACCCTTTGAAGAAAATGGAAATAAATTTAACAGGGGTTCGATTCTCATTTTGAAAACATCGAACCGGTCTTTCGGAAATAATTTGTGGAGCACTGTTCGCACTATTGCAGATAACAACAATATTCAGCTTACTGCCGTCACCGGCGGCTTTGTTGATAAAGGATACGATTTTGGTAGCGGCAAAGTTCATTCCTTTAAAGCTCCACGGGTGGCTATGCTTACCGGAGAAGGCGTGAATTCAGAAGCAGCCGGTGAAGTTTGGTATTTTTTTGAACAGCAAATCAATTATCCCGTTACGCTGATCAATGCTGCAGATGCCGGCCGCATCAATTGGGATGATTATGATGTAATGATTCTGCCCAGTGGTTCCTATCGTTTTCTGAGTGATAAAACATCGCTGGAGTCTTTTAAGGGCTGGATAAGAAAAGGTGGCAGAGTGGTGGCGTTGGAAAATGCAGTTGCACAATTGGCTAACGCAGATTTTGGAATTAAAATCAAAAAGGACGATAGCGAAAAGAAAGACACTAATATTTACAATGCATTGAAAAAGTTTGATGACCGTGACCGGGAATATATCACTGAAAGTACACCGGGTTCAATTCTGAAAGTTGATTTAGATAATACGCATCCGCTGGCATTTGGCTATCCGGACTACTATTATACATTAAAACTGGATCCAACTATTTATGAGTTTATGAAAGATGGCGGATGGAACGTGGGAGTTATAAAAAAAGAAAGCCAGGTTTCGGGATTTGTGGGTGCGAAGTTGAAAGATAAGTTAAAGGACGGATTGCTTTTCGGTGTAGAAAGCCTGGGTAGGGGATCTGTAACTTATTTAACGGATGATGTGCTCTTCCGGAATTTTTGGGAAAACGGGAAATTAATGTTTTGCAATGCGGTATTCCTGGTGGGAAATTAAAAGTGATCTGAAATCATTCATTATTAAACCTGAATTTATATTCGTAAAAATAATTTTTATCCGTAAAATTTAATTTTTAATGAAGAAATTTTTCATCCTGTTTTTTTCATCCTGTATATTTTTTCCGGCTTTTTCGCAGGCTCCGCAAGCATGGACTTCAATTGATATGTACCAGGCAATTCGCAAACTGAATGTACTGGGTTCCGTTTTATATGTGGCCGCACATCCGGATGATGATAACTCGAGGCTGATTGCCTATTTTGCCAAAGGCAAATTATATAGAACCGGCTATTTGTCCATGACCAGAGGTGATGGAGGACAAAATTTAATTGGTGATGAACAGGGTATTGAATTGGGATTAATCCGCACTCAGGAATTATTGGCATCCCGGAAAGTGGATGGAGGAGAACAATTTTTTACAAGAGCTTTTGATTTTGGTTATTCCAAAAATCCCGAAGAAACTTTTGCCAAATGGGATAAAGAAAAAATACTGAGCGATGTTGTTTGGATCCTGCGGAAGTTTCAACCCGATATAGTTATCACTCGTTTCCCTACTACCGGAGAAGGCGGACATGGTCATCATACGGCTTCTGCAATCCTGGCAAATGAAGCGTATGAAGCTGCGGCTGACCCTAAACGATTTCCTGAACAATTAGAATTTGTAAAACCATGGCAGGTTAAAAGGGTACTGTGGAATACATTTAATTTCGGTGCTACGAATACAACCCGTTCAGATCAGTTTCAATTTGATGATGGGATGTACAATCCTTTACTGGGAAAAAGTTATGGAGAAATAGGAGCTGAAAGCAGGAGTCAGAACCGGACACAGGGAACGGGGTCTACCTCCTTAATTGGACAATCCATTGAGTATTTTAAAACAACTGAAGGTGACGCACCTGTAAAAGATATTATGGATGGTGTAGATGTAAGCTGGAAACGTGTACAGGGAGGAGCTAAAATTGAATCAATGGTAAACGCATTAATTACTTCATTTGATTTTCTGTATCCTGAAAGATCAGTGAAAAGTTTGATTGCATTGTATAAAGAATTGGAGAAACTGCCGGATGGTTATTGGAAAGGCCAGAAGATGAAAGAAACCAAAGATCTGATTGAGCAATGCAGCGGATTATTTATCACCGCAACTACCAATGTTCACTATGCAGTTCAAACCGATTCTATCCGTATGAATTTCCTGGTAAATGACCGCCTGGGTGTGAACGCTGTTTTAAAAGAAGTGAAAGTGGATGCATTCGATTCTTCTTTTAATAAAACACTTTCGAAAAACAGCAATTTCAGCTTTTCAAAAACTCTTTATGTTCCTCCCGGTAAGATGCCCACTCAGCCTTATTGGCTGTATAGTAAAAAGGAAGACGGATATTATAATGTAAAAGATCAGCAAAAGATCGGGCAGGCAGATGTTGATCCCTCTTTCAGTGCTTCCATTCGGTTGAGTATTGATGGAACTGATTTTAATTTTTCTGTACCGGTAAGATATAAATATACAGATCCGGTAAGAGGAGAATTATATGAACCGCTTGTTGTGGTTCCTCCCGTATTAATTTCACCCGAAGAATCAATAAAGCTTTCTAAAGATTCCAATTCATTTGCCGGTGTCCTGGATCTGCGGGGTGAAAAACCGGGATTTAATGCAGTGCTGAAAGGAGTAGGTGTGCAGGAGCCGGATAAGATGGAAATTCAATATGTACCGGACAACCTTGTTTTAAATGAACCGAATAAAACTGTTCCGGTAAATTATTCGGTAAGAGCAAACAGGGATAATGATTATTTTTTTGCAGTGGATGCTGCTAACGGACGACATGATGTGTACCATCTCGGGATGAGAGAAATCAGGTACGATCATATCCCTGATATAAACTACTTCACAGTTGCTACAGTTTCGAATCGTAAGCTGGATTTAAAAATTTATAATAAGAAGATCGGTTATATTGTTGGTGCCGGTGATAAAGTTCCACAGGCGTTGGAACAGATGGGATATGAAGTCACCCTGTTGAGCGACAAAGAACTCTCCCGGAATCACCTGGGGCAATTTGATGCAATTATTACAGGTGTCAGGGCATACAACACCAATGACTGGATGAATAATCATTATGACAAGCTGATGAATTATGTGAACGAAGGAGGCAACCTGATTGTCCAGTACAATACTTCGCTATCATTCAGCCGGAACCCGGCAAAGATCGGTCCTTACAATTTTGATATTTCAAGAAACCGTATTACGGACGAAAATGCAGAAGTTAATTTTTTAAAACCGGATCACCCGGTCATGAACTTTCCCAATAAGATTACCAAAGATGATTTCAAAGGATGGATACAGGAACGCAGCATTTATGATGCTTCTAATTTTGACAAAACGAAATTTGAAACTATTTTTTCCATGCATGACCCCGGAGAGAAAGATGATGATGGAAGCCTGATCATTGCAAAACATGGTAAAGGAATTTTTGTTTATACCGGACTTGTATTCTTCCGGGAATTGCCGGCAGGTGTTCCGGGTGCTTACCGGCTTTTAGCTAACATAATTGCTTTAAACAGAAAAAATGGTTTTTAAATATGCCTGACGAACGAAAGCCAAACATCCGCAGAGGGGAGTTGTCTTTAATTTTTGCAATTGTGCTGGGATTATTACTGGGCATTTTTATACGGCGTATCAAAATCGGGTTATTAATCGGGTTGGCGTTAGGCCTGGTAATTGTGCTCCTGGGTTATTTAAGATCATCACGAAAATAGAAAGGATGGAAAAAAATGACCATAAATCACCTTTTTTTAAAAGCTGGAACTCCTGGTATGTTTTGGTTATTGCCGTCCTGGCCTTGCTGATTCTTTTCTTTTATTTATTTACAAAACAATTTTCATGAACCCGTTTGACTGGATAGTACTCATAGTAACGCTTCTTTGTACTATCCTTTACGGGTTGTATAAAAGCCGTACTACACATAACCTGGATGGTTATTTTCTATCCAATCGCAGTATGCCATGGGGTTTGGTATTGTTGAGTATTATGGGAACTCAGGCCAGTGCTATTACTTTTATATCCGCACCGGGACAGGCGTATACAGACGGAATGCGTTTTGTCCAGTATTATTTTGGCTTGCCCATTGCAATGATTGTTATTTGTATTTCATTTGTTCCCATCTTCAGCAGGTTGAGAGTTTATACTGCCTATGAATACCTGGAAAACCGGTTTGATGGAAAGACGAGAACGCTGACTTCTTTTTTATTTTTATTGTCAAGAGGGTTGTCAACCGGTATCAGTGTTTTTGCCCCATCAATTATTCTTTCCTCACTGCTCGGCTGGAATATCTACTGGACAAATATTCTGTTAGGCGGATTGTTGATTATCTATACAATGAGTGGTGGTGCAAAGGCTGTAGCCTATACACAACAACTTCAGTTAGCAATCATTTTTGTAGGGATGTTTCTGGCCGCCTATATGGTTGTAAATATGCTTCCGGAAAATGTTGGTTTTTTCGATGCGTTGCATGTCAGTGGGAAATTAGGTAAACTAAATGTTATTACATCCGGAATGGAAAAAGCAGATGGCGGCGGTTACCGGTTTAACTGGAGCGATCAATATAATATTTGGAGTGGAATCATTGGTGGTTTCTTCCTGGCTTTATCCTATTTTGGAACCGATCAGTCACAGGTCGGAAGATATCTTACAGCGAAGTCGGTTACCCAAAGCCGGATGGGATTGCTGATGAATGGCCTGGTAAAAGTTCCCATGCAGTTTTTGATTTTACTGATTGGCACTTTGGTTTTCACCTTTTACCAATTCAATAAAGCTCCGATACTATTCAACCAGTCACAGGTTTCAAAAATTGAAAATTCACCTCTGAAGGATTCTTTTTACCTGGCCCGGGATGCATACGATTCATTATCTGTTCAGAAGCAAAGCGCTGTAATTGCATTTTCAGCAGCGTTAGACTCCGGAAATGAATTTCAAAAGGCATCCACTGCGGAATATTTACAAACGCTGCAAAAGAAATCGGACAGTCTCAGAGCAAAAGTGAAAGGGTGGATCAATTCGAAACAGGTTGGCGGTGACGGGAATGATACCAATTATATTTTCCTGAGTTTCGTTGTGGATTACCTGCCGCAGGGTTTGGTGGGGTTGCTGATTGCAATCATTTTTCTTGCTTCCTGGGGCAGTATTGCTGCTGCCATCAATTCCCTTGCTTCTTCCAGTATGATAGATTTTCATAAGCGGTTTACCCGTAAGAAAGAAACCGGTGAAGATCAATATAAGCTTTCGAAATGGTACACGTTGGTATGGGGAATTTTTTGCATAGTGGTGGCCATGTTCACTTATAATATCGGCAACAGCCTGATTGAAGCAGTGAATGTATTAGGATCTCTGTTTTATGGTGTGATACTTGGCGTTTTCCTGGTAGCCTTCTTTTTTAAGAATATCAAAAACGGATCTGCCGTCTTCTGGGCTGCATTATTGGGTGAGTGTATTGTGTTGCTGGTTTTCGCACTGGCAAAATTTAAAGTTATTGCATTGGGATTTCTCTGGCTGAACCCAATTGGAGCATTTGCTGTAATTGGATTTGCATTATTACTGAATGCCATTCTGAAAAGAAAAAGAGCGATCGGGGAAATTAATACTATTTAGGAACAAATTATATAACATTACTTTCCGGATTACAATCACTACTTACATTCTTTAAAAAGCAAAATGCCGGTCTTTGATAATATAAGGCCGGCATTTCTTTTCATTTTTTCCCTGCAGGTTTGCCCGGTAAGAAATGAAAAAATTATTGAACAATAATTTCTTTTAGGGCAGCTATTTCACCGGCTGTTGTCCATTCTGTTAATGGATCATACCAGATAGGTGTTTGGGCAGTAATATTTTTATCTTTTAATTGATCCAGTTTAAAGGGACCCTGACGTGTACCGGTAGCATCAGAAAAAAAGTAAAACTTATTTTTCCACTCTTCCATTTTTGCTTTTGCAGCCTCAATAATTTGTTTCAATGCCTGCACTTCACCTGCGGTTGTCCAACTGGGAAGCGGGTCATACCAAACGGCTGTTGATTCGGATATGTTTTTATCCTCTAATTGTTTCAGGGTAAATGGCCCTTGTTGATTTCCGCCTGAATCAGCAATGAAGAATTGTTTTTTACTCCAATCCCGGGTTTCAGCAGCAGTTGTAGCTGTTGATTGTGCAGAAACAGAAGTCCTGTTTTCAAGAACAGATTTCAAAGCCGCAATTTCACCGGCAGTTGTCCATTTGGGAAGCGGATCATACCAAACCTGTGTTTGAGCCGTGATATTTTTTTCCGCCAGTTGATTTAATTTAAAGGGACCTTGCTGCATGCCTGCATTATCCAGGAAATAAAAGCCTATATTGTTCCAATCGGTTTGTGTTGTAGGCGTTGTTGTAGCTGCAACCGTTGTTGTATTGCCGAGAATATTTTTCAGCGCTGCTATTTCGCCGGCAGTTGTCCATTTCGGAAGTGACTCATACCAAACCTGGGTTTGTGCTGTAATATTTTTCCCTGCCAGCTGATTTAATTGCAATGGACCTTGTTGTTTTCCTGTATTATCAATGAAATAAAAACCAATTCTATTCCAATCCGTTTGGGCTGCTTGAACAGCAGGACCGGCAGTAGTTGTTGTGCTATTTAGAATACTTTTCAGCGCAGCTATTTCACCGGCAGTTGTCCATTTAGGTAATGATTCATACCAAACCTGTGTTTGAGCCGTGATATTTTTTCCTGCCAGCTGATTTAATTGCAATGGACCTTGTTGTTTTCCTGTATTATCAATAAAATAAAAACCAACAGTATTCCAATCCGTTTGGGCTGCCTGAACAGCAGGACCGGCAGCAGTTGTTGTGCTATTTAGAATACTTTTCAGCGCAGCTATTTCACCGGCAGTTGTCCATTTAGGTAATGATTCATACCAAACCTGTGTTTGAGCCGTAATATTTTTACCTGCCAGTTGATTTAATTGCAACGGGCCTTGTTGATTTCCTGAATTATCAATAAAATAAAAACCAACAGAATTCCAATCTGCTTGTGTAGCCTGTGCCTCTGTGTTTATGGCGGCAGTTGTGCTGTTTAGAACACTATTCAGTGCGGCTACTTCACCTGCAGTTGTCCATTTCGTAAGGGGTTCGTACCAAACCTGTGTTTGAGCCGTGATGTTTTTTCCTGCCAGTTGATTTAATTTGTATGGGCCTTGTTGCTTCCCTGCATTATCCATAAAATAAATGTCTTTGCTATTCCAATCCTCTTGCATAGAGGCTGAAGGATTAACCGGAACAGAGGTGGCGGTATTATTGAAAAGTACCTGCAGTTCAGGAATTTCACCGGCCGGTTTCCATTGAGGAATAGCATCAAACCAAATGAGAGTTTGAGGTGTGATCCGGCAGGCACTCAATTCATTAATTGACAAAGGACCATGCTGACTGGTACCATCATGGAAAAAATATTTCTTCATATCAGGTGGGTTTTTGAATGAATTCAAATATAGCTTTATTTTTCTGTTTATATTCTTGTTATAGGTTAATAAAAATGAAATGTGTAAAAGTTGACCTGGCTCCAAAAAATGATGTTGGCAGGGATGCCAACATTGGATAGAAAAAGAAATATTGGCAAGGATGCCAACATGGGATAGAAAAATAATGTTGGCAAGGATGCCAACATTGGATAGAAAAAGAAATATTGGCAAGGATGCCAACATTGGATAGAAAAATAATGTTGGCAGGGATGCCAACATTGGATAGAAAGGAATCTTGGCAGGGATGCCAGCATTGGAGAAAAAAAATGTTGGCTATGATGCCAACATTGGTAAAAGGTTATTGGGAAGACGGAAAGACTGAAATAGTATTACTTGTTTAATTCAGCTAATAATTTTTCATTTAAACGAACATAATCATCGTTCTTGGCATCTTTGGAAAGTGTCATTGACTTTTGAGCAGCGGCTTTTGCTTCTTCCTTCTTTCCCAGTTTGGCAAGACAATTTGCCTGCTGATAAACAATATAGAATGCTTTGGGTTGTTGCTCGACAGCTTTATTAATCCATGAGAGAGCCTGGTTCAAATCTTTGCCATTATCCATATAATACATAGCCGCCGCATAATAAGGCTTATTGTCTTTGTTCATGATCTGGTCAATCTGTTTCATCACTGCCGATTCTACGTCTGCCGTGATGGATAATGATACTGCAGTGTTATCCCACATGATATGCAGATCGCAGGAAGAAGGTTTTACGTTTGCAAATTGCATGGTAAAGGTTTCAACTTTTTCATCCATCTTCATGGTTTTTGCATTTACACGTACTACATCCTGGTCTTGTTTATAGGCCGAGGGGCTCGTTACATCTGTTTGTTTAGAAATGATAATTGTCCAGCTGTCTTTTTCAGGGATGGTTAGAAGTCCGTATTTACCTGCCGGAATTTTTGTACCGCCGATAGAAACTTCATCACCGAAAGTCAGTGTAGTGGCGCTATTGGCACCGGTACGCCAAACGGCTCCGAAAGGAACCAGGTCACCAAAAATTTTCCTTCCTTTCACTCCGGGTCTTGAATAGGAAAGTTCAATATTGGAAAGTGCGAATTCCTGCTTAATTGTTTGTGACGGGCTGGGAGCAGGAGTTTTAATAGACTGTGCATTCGAAAAATAAAATGCACCTGTAATAATAGCAAGAAAAATAATTTTTCTCATGGTGTATGGTTTTTAGGAAACGAAGATAAGGAAAGTGGGTGGAAGTAAATGTGTGTAGCAGCCGGAAAAAAGCAGCCTGAAAATGGGCTCCCGGGTTTAAAACAGAATTCTTAACAGAATCTTGTTTTCCTTTGATTTGTATTCCCATTTGGGGCCACCCTTTATCAACCGGATAGCTTCTGCATCACATTGGCTGCATGATGATTCTTCCACTTTTAAATTTACTGGCTCTCCATTTTTGTTCACTTCAAAAGAAACTTCTACTTCACCGGTTGTTTTATTCTTAACCCGGTTTTCGTGAATATTAGAGTTATTGATGAGGTAAGTTGTATACATAGCCCAGCCATCAACAGGCCGGGGATGGCTGGGTAGAGAATTCATTGTTGCAAATAAATCATCGTAATCTTTTTTCTTTTGTATTACTGCCTCATCTTGTTTTTTGTCTTCGCTCAGGATAATTGAATTTTCCCGGCTACCGGGTTGAAGTTGTAGCTGTATATCCGAATAACCTGATGAATGAATTTGTACAATTAAAACAGAATCCGGTGATGTTAATGAGAAATAACCTTTTGCATTGCTGTAATGAAGGTTGTCATTTTGGTTTGCAATCACATTTGCAAAAGGAACCGGATTGTTTTTATCGTCAGTAATCACCCCCCTGTATGTATAGGAGGCAGGAGAACTATTTTTTTGCCGGCTCTTGCTCAAGACATTTCTTTTTTCAGAAGCTGCATTTTGAGATGTTATGTCCCGGTTAACTGAAACAGGAACATCTTTTTCTGAAAGTGCTTTTGCGATTTTTACTTCTTCTGATTTTGCCGGGGCGCCTGCTGTTTGAGCATCTTTTGTTTTTGGGAGTTTGGCTTCGTCATAGGTATTGGCGCTATTCAATTGCTGATTGGCTTCAGCTGTATTAAATGTTGGCTGACTTCCTGATTTATCCTTGTTGACTAGTAGCTCTATGGTATCTGATTTTTTCCCGCTCATGCCTGAACTTACAGATTGATTGACTACAGGAGGTTTATTTTCAGTAGCGTTATAGTTTTTCGGTTCAGTAACCTGCAGTTTATTTGCTGAATTGTCATGAGTGGGGTTGGGACTATCTTTCTTTTGTTGAAATACCGGCTTGTTTACTGCGATTTCTTTCGGATTCTTGTTAAAAGCAAATTGATACACAAGAAAACCGGCACCTGCAATTAATATCAGTAAGGCTGCAACCCGCCATACTGTAAAAGCGAAATTATGTTTCGGCTTCAGGGGAATTATTTTTTTATCATCAGTCTTTTCTTTTAATCTTTCTTTTAATTCTGCTAAATCTGCGGGGATTGTGTTAAAAGAATTTGCATAGCCTTCCAATGCATCTGCCAGGAAAGGATCATCCAAAGCCGCTTTTTCCAGCTCATGCCTTTCTGTTGCCGACAACAGTCCTTTATAATACTTTTCAATATCAGCAGCAGTGAATTGTATTATTTTATTATCGCTTGGCATATATAAATTCAAAAAAAGCAAAAATTAAAAGCTTCATCCGCCGGACTCTTCATTACTAAATTTTGATTCATTCTTATCCATACAATTTTTCAGATTCCTCCTTCCGTTTTGTATCAGGCTTCTCACCCGGTTCCATTCGATTCCGGTAAGTGCTACGATTTCATTATAGCATTTTCCTTCCAGGTAAAAAAGTTGAATGGACTGACGCTGCTCATTCTCTAATGTTTCCAGGCAATGTTCCATTTTTTTTAAGTTCTCTTCTTTTTCCAATACACCATTCAGATGCACATTTTCTGCATTTTGCATAAGGTCAGCATTAATTTCCACTGTTTTTAAATTTTTGGGCGAACGGAGTTGCATCAGGCAATGGTTTTTAGCCAGTTGATAGAGCCAGCTTTTGAAATTATCAACCTCATGTTTTTTTAATTTACTGATCAGCTCCTCAAATATCATCATCACACTATCCCTGGCTCTTTCCGGTTCCTTAAAATATTTCAGGCACACACCATATACCAGGTCCATATACCGCTGGTATAGATCCCCCAGCACGGAAAGATCCCCGCTTTGCCTGTAGCGCAGAACCAGGTCATTATCCGTAGCATCGTTTTTCGGTATGTTCCTGAGAAAAGTCACAGCTCTAAATTACTAAAACGAAGCAGTTACTGAAAGGTTCTGTATTTTTTTTAAAAGCTTTTATGCAAAATTTAAAACTCCGGCATCTCTGAATGTAAACACATTTTATGAAACAAATACTTTTTGCTTTAGCTCCTGTGCTAATTTTCTTTCTTGCTTTCCGCCCGGTGCATTCCCTGACGGTGACCGGTACGATCACTGATGATAAGGGAAATCCTATAATGGCGGCAGCTATCAGTGAGAAAGGAACAACACACGGAACAACTAGTTCCATTGATGGCAGGTACAAAATCCTGGTGAGCAACAATTTTGGCACTTTGATAATTTCTGCAGCCGGTTTCCAGGGAAAAGAAATAAAGATCAAAGGCAAAACTGTCATTAATGTTAAATTATTGGCTTCGGCAAAAAGTCCGGCTGTATTGGAAAATGTTCAAAAAAGTTCCGGGAAACAACAACGAGATCAGTTGCGCTATGAGGAAATGCCATTCAACCAGGCTATCGGGTATCCGGCAATTTCTCAATTATCTTCAGCCTATTCAGATAATGCAGCCCGGTATAAGTTTTCTCCACCCCGTATCGCTTATGACAATCAAATTAATTATGAGAGCGACATTCCCGGTAATTTCAACACAGAATCTTATGACCACATCACTGAAAACCGTTTTCTGAAAATAAAAGATAATCCTCTATCAACTTTTTCGATAGATGTGGATGCTGCATCGTACAGTAATGTTCGCCGGTTTTTAAACCTGGGACAATTACCGCCGGCAGGTGCAGTACGAATCGAAGAGCTGGTCAATTATTTTCATTATGAATATCCTCAGCCAACAAAGGAAGATCCTTTTTCAATCAACACAGAAATTTCAGATTGCCCATGGAATAAGGACAATAAATTAGTATTGATCGGATTGCAGGGCAAAAAAATTCCAACTGAAAATCTCCCGGCTTCCAATCTTGTTTTCCTGATTGATGTTTCAGGTTCCATGGATGCACCCAACCGGCTTCCATTGGTGAAAGCATCTATGAAAATGCTGGTTGACCAGTTGCGTGAACAGGATAAAGTGGCTATTGTAGTGTATGCCGGAAATGCAGGACTGGTTCTTCCCTCCACCTCGGGAGATGAGAAAATAAAAATCAAGGAAGCTATTGATAACCTGGATGCAGGCGGTTCAACCGCAGGTGGCGCCGGGATAAAACTGGCTTATAAAATTGCTAAACAAAATTTTTCAAAAGAAGGAAACAACCGGGTCATACTTTGCACAGATGGTGATTTCAATATCGGGGTCAGCAGTGATGATGAAATGGAAAGACTGATCGAACAGGAAAGAAAGAGTGGTGTATTCCTTACTGTTTTAGGCTATGGCATGGGAAATTATAAAGACAGTAAAATGCAAAAGCTTGCCGACAAAGGGAATGGTAATCATGCTTACATTGATCAGTTGAGCGAAGCCAAAAAAGTTTTGGTGAATGAATTTGGCGGCACACTTTTCACCATTGCCAAAGATGTAAAACTGCAGATAGAATTTAACCCGGTTAATGTTCAGGGCTACCGGTTGATCGGTTATGAAAACCGAATGTTGAATAAAGAAGATTTTAACAATGATAAAAAAGATGCGGGTGAATTGGGAAGCGGGCATACAGTTACCGCACTGTATGAAATTATTCCTGCAGGAGTGAAGAGTGATTTCCTGGAAAAAGTAGATCCTTTAAAATACCAGGGTAAACTTGAAACAGTTGGTAAATCTTCCCTGTCGGGTGAAATGATGACTGTGAAATTCCGGTATAAAGCGCCGGATGCAGATGTAAGTAAGCTGATCGTTCATCCTGTTTTGGATAAAAGAATCCCTCTTGCAAAAACGTCTGACAATTTCCGATTTGCTGCGTCGGTAGCTGAATTCGGGATGTTGCTCCGCAGTTCAGAATTCAAATCAAATGCATCTTTTACCAATGTGCTGTCCTTAGCCCGTAATGCAAAAGGTGCAGATGAAGAAGGATATCGTTCAGAATTTATTAAGCTGGTTCAAAATGCATCAACCCTGGCAAAAGAAAATGATAAGGGAGATGAGGATAAAGTAGTAAAGGATAATTAGTGTTCTTTTTTGAATACAAAATCCCGGAATAACCTGATAGACGGGAGTAAATTGTCAGCCTGATAATGATTAGGGCTGACAATTTTTTTTAGGATGGTTTTGCTTTCCTGCTCTGCCTAAAGTATATAGTAGCCTACCTGATTGAGAAGTTTCAAAAACTTCAGTTATTAGACCACAATGGGCAGTTGATGGATATTTTGGAGGAGTTGACACCCACATGCATTTGCTTTTGGGTATGTTCTTGAAAAAATATTTTATTTTTTCTGTCGGATTAAAATATTTTCTCAGGCATAAGTTTCGTTTTCTCAAATTACTATAGCCCGGACATTTGAGATCCATATTTTATTTACTGCTTAAAACGAAAAATAATGATTAGTGTTTAAAAGGTTATTCCATTCTTGTCAATGCACATTTCTAATTTATTTTTAATGTTTATATAAAAAATAATTTTCTAAAATTTAAAAAAACGTATAGATTTGGTTATTCGTTTCCATTAAAGTCCGACTACGTTGTTAATTGTAGTCTAATTCACACTCCCTGAAAATTAAAAGAGCTAAACCGGAATTTTTAAATTACCCGGCACAATGAGCTCATAACAACCCTTAATTGTTTATCGAAGCTGTGAACGCCCCGATTAGTGATGTATTTGCTAAACTATGCCGTGTTGCATTGAAGTGCAGATAAAGCTGATGTAGTATTCCCGTTTTGAACCGGTAAGACAACCCGGGTAAAAAATGTGGATACCATAAATATGTCATTCATGTTTTTCATTAATAACCTTAAATAAAATTTTATGAGAAAAATCAAACCTTTACTTCAAACCTTCCTATTCACAGCGTTGGTTACATTTTCATTAGTAGCCAATGCAGTTGATCCAAACGTCACTGTTCGGGTTCGGCAAAGCGATGGAACAACGGCTATTTCAGGAGCTTTAACCTATTATTATTATCTTGGTTCATGGCATTACATAGGTAATACCGATGGTTCCGGAACCATTTCCCAATCACTTCCAGCAAACACTTACAACTTCATGGTACAAAGCAATGGTACTGTTAGTTATCAAAATAGTGTGAGTGTATCCGCGGATATGACTATTGATTTTTATACTTCCGCAGTTACTGTCAATGTTTCTTCAGCTTGTTCAGCTGCCAACGTTTCCGGAGTAAATGTAAAGTATAGTGCATTAGGCACCTGGTTTAATCTTGGAAATACTGATGGTTCTGGAAATGTGTACGGACAGTTATTCCCCGGCACATATACTTTTATGGCTCAATACCGGGCTACTACTGCAACACAATCGGTAACAGTTACAGGTACAGGAGTTGTACCTGGTGGCAGTACCTCTGCTGCTTTTCATCCTACTCTTGTAACAAATTTTAATAACGGTACCTTATATTATTATTCAATGGGTACTTTGACTGCGGTAAATGGTACAAACTATATGTTCCCGGGAACTTATACGTTTAAGTCAGCAGCCAACCTTAATTATCAAACTAATATTACCATCTCAGGTTGCACACAAAGTTTTACTGCTAACATTCTTATTTTAAAAGACCACAATGGTAATCCGTTGGCCGGAGGTCATGGCCGTGGCGGATATGGTAATAATTATGGGACATGGTTTGCCGGAAGTGGAGCGGCAACAGATGCAAATGGGGTATTGTTTGACATAATTAATGGTAATTCCGCACCTTCCACTATGTCCTATGAAATGAAATATAATAATACTACATCAGTGCTTACCCAGGATGTATCACAGCCGAACGGAAATATCTTTAATTTTAAAACTATTGAATTGCGGTTAAGATTGGAAACCTGTGGAGGTACAGGTCTTAGTGGTGGCACAGGTCGTTGGGGTAATGGTGCTACGTTTGGTACTTATTTTTTCCCAGCTCCAAATTCCACTGATGCAAATGGTGAAACAGCGGCAGAGTGGTTCCCCGGCACTTACTCTTTTGAGATGAATTATCAATCTACATCGAATGTAAAATCCAGTGTCACAATACCGAATGCTAATTCGATACTAACATGGCAAACTACTAATGTAACATTGAGCTGGCCTTATGATATTGCATACGGGGGAAATGGTGATAGTCGCTTCTTCAACAAACCAAGTATGGAATTATTACCGGGTACAGTGAATTTTAATTTCAGAAGTCCCAATGGCAATAATTATTTTCCTCTTACCATCAGTGGCTGTTCAATGGCGCCAACAGTAGGTAATGTAAGATTGATTAACTCTACCGGTGGTCCTATCAGTGGTGGAAGTGTAGATGGATACCAGGGTGGATGGTCTCATTATGGAACGACAGATGCCAATGGTAATCTACTGGTATTAGGAAAGAATCCAACATCACTAGCTATGACTTATGTTGGCGGTCGTGAACAAAAGAATGGAATCAATTTCAGTGTTACTCCTGTTGTTACCTTCCAAACCAAAGTTGTTACAATGGAGCTCAAAAATTCTCAAGGAGGAGCATTAGAATCAGATGCCAAAGGGCTTTCATATTATGCGGGAGGATGGAAAGTATTTGGTACCGGAAACACAAGTGGTGGTAGTGCAACAATGGAAATGCTTCCAGTAAGCTATAGTTTTGCTTTAGTGTATAAAGGAGGAAGACAACAAATCAATAATCAGAATGTGGGTACAAGTCCTGTTGTAACATTCCAGACTAAAGAAGTTACGATGGAGCTCAAAGATTCTCACGGAGGAGCATTAGAATCAGATGCCAAAGGGCTTTCTTATTATGCCGGAGGATGGAAAACATTTGGTTCCGGAAAAACAAGTGGTGGTAGTGCAACAATGGAAATGCTTCCTGTAAGTTATAGTTTTGCTTTAGTGTATAAAGGAGGAAGACAACAAATAAATAATCAGAATGTTGGTGTAACTCCTGTTGTTACTTTCCAAACTAAAGTTGCAAACATATACCTTGTTGATGGTTGTGGTAGCCCAATCCAAGGAGGCTCTACTACATATTATGCAGGAGGATGGTATAATCTTGGAACAACTGATGCCAACGGCTTAGCCACTATGGAGCTTCTTCCGGTCAGCTATTCCTTCAGGATGGCATATAATTCAAAATCAAACCAGCAAAATGGAATAGCAGTTCCGGCAACTATGTATTTTGTATATGATGGTAGTTCTATAACCTATAACGGCGCTTCTGCTCCGACTTGTAATAATCAATCAAGAAGTGCTACAGGTGCATATGAAATGGAAGACCAGGTTATTACTAATGAAGTCAGAACATTCCCGAATCCGGCAAGCGATCAGCTGAGGGTTACATTTGGCAGTCCTGTTTCTAAGTCTTCTGAAATTAAGTTGATTGATCTTTCCGGCAGAACAGTTGTTAAACAACCAATAGCTGTACAGCAAGGTCAGAATACTTATATGATGAGTGTAGGAAAACTTACGAATGGCGTTTATATGTTAATGATTGGAAATTCTAAAATCAGCAAGAACAAAGTTGTTGTATTGCATCAATAGTGATAAGTAAGACTTAGTAAATTCAAAGCGCCTCAGATCATTGAGGCGCTTTTTTCTTTTGGCATTCCTGGCTAATTTGAAAAACAGATTTTTGAATTTGTAATAAGGAGAATTTTTTGTCAATAGTTTTGAAACCTGTTTGACTTTAAAGCTATATCATTGCTTTTTACGACCTCACCCCTTGCAAAATTCTTAATAGTGAAGAGTCTGCTTCCCCTCTCCCACGGGAGAGGGGGGATGAAAAATCTTCTAAATTTAGATTGTTTACAGGGGGTGAGGTCTTAAAGCCTGGAGTATTGTGTTGGTTTAATGGCTAATTGGTATAGGAACACCTCATTTTCCCTTAAACGCCGGATGAAACTGCTCCAATGTTTTCCTTAAAAAATCCCTCTTGAGATGAGTATAGATTTCAGTAGTGGTAATATTTTCATGTCCCAGCATTTCCTGTACCGCCCTGAGGTCGGCGCCACCTTCTATCAGATGTGTAGCAAAAGAATGACGGAATGTATGGGGTGAAATATTTTTTTTGATGCCGGCTTTTTTTGCCAAATCTTTAATGATTAAAAAAATCATTACTCTCGACATTTTGGTTCCCCGGTTATTTAAAAACAAAACATCTTCATTTCCCGGCTTCACCCGGATATGAATTCGGATATCGTTTTTATAAATGTTGATGTATTTGACAGCGCTACTGCCTACCGGCACTAATCTTTCTTTGTCTCCTTTACCGATCACACGAATAAAACCAACATCTAAATATAACTGAGATATTTTGAGATTCACCACTTCGCTTACCCGCAACCCGCAACTATACAGCATTTCCAATATGGCTTTGTTTCTCCCGCCTTCAGCTTTACTCAGGTCTATTTGAGAAATGATTTGTTCAATTTCTTGAAAGCTTAATACATCCGGCAAAGCTCTTTTCAATTTTGGAGCTTCCAGCAATACAGTAGGATCTTTTTTTGAAATATTTTCTACTTCACAATATTTGTAAAATGCCCTGATCCCCGAGATCATTCTGGCCTGAGATGCAGGAGTCATTCCCAAACCTGCTGTCCATTTTACGAAGGCTTGCAGGTCTTTCAATTCTATTTCGCCCGGGTTTTTTAATATTTTTTTTTCCTGGAGAAATTGAATCAGTTTATCAATATCTCTCAGGTATGCAGCTACAGAATTATCTGAAAGAGATTTTTCTAATTGCAGGTATGCTTTGAATCCTTTTTTATAAGGTTCCCACATGAGGGAGGGAGGTTTAAGAGGTTCAAGAAGTTTAAGAGGTTCAAGAAGTTTAAAAAGTTCAAGAAGTTTACTGCTATATAATGAATTCCGGTAGTTAGTATCTCATGCACAAAAACCTTTTATCCCTCTGAAACCTTTGAAACCTTTGAAACCTTTGAAACTTTTTAAACCTTACTTAAGAGTAATACTTTTCTCCAATTCTTTCCAGCCGTCTTTCAATTTCACTTTAGCCCATACCCGGGAAGGGGAGATATTCACCGAATCTAAAGTTTTATGAATGGCGTCAAAGTCAAAATCTAATTGTTCTCCTAAAGTCATTATTGCTTTTTTTCCGCTTGCCATTTCTTCTACAAAAATATTTCCCTGGTCTGTATAAGCTACCAGGCCTTCCGTCACAGAAAACTTCGGATCGAGATTGTTTATGGCTCTTCCGGATCTCAGGAAACTTCCTGATTTTGAAAAAGGAATTTTTACATAATATCCACGACCGGTTCCGCAATCATTAAAGAGCAACCAGGCGTAGCTGGTATCGGGAATGTAACAGCGGATATAATGTTTGTTCAATTTCGGTACAGCGCCGACCAGGTCCGGGAAATCCATTTTACGATTGACACCCATTCCCCGAAAGCTCCAGATTAATGTGTCTGCAATACAGTTCCGGGCACTTATGTACACATAAGGCCTTAGCGGATGTTTGTCATTTATAAAGTGCAACGTATCAGTCAGGCAGGACGTATCACAAAAAGTGGCGGGGCCTGAAGACGATTTGCAGCCACCCGGAGCAAATGCGATATACACCGTAATGACTAAGATTAAAAGTATTCTCATGGTAATGGGTTTGTGTTCCGGCAAAAATACTTATTGCAGAACTGAGGAACGAAAATTTTTCTAACAATAGAAGTCCTCTATAAGAAAGAACTCCGGGACTTTATTTTTTAAACAGGTAATTGCGAGTATATCGTATTGGAGAAAATGATATTCCGGGTGAAGGAATAAAAATTCATCGGCTGCTTTTTGAAGGCTTTTAAATTTCTTGCGGGTTACACTTTCTTCAGGGTTGCCAAAATAATCTGACCTCCGGGCTTTTACTTCTATCACATGGAGTACATTATTTTTTAAAGCTACAATATCAATTTCGTAATGAGAATGTCGCCAATTGCGAAACAATATCTCGTAGCCCTTTTCCAGCAGCCATTTTTCAGCCAGTAATTCAGCTTCTTTTCCGAATTCATTATGAGAAGCCATGTAGTATCTTTACTTCAAGTTACAAAATGAACCTTAATGAAAGGAGATTCAAAATTATTTTACCTGCAGGGAGTGCCACAGTATTATGACTGGGGCGGACAATCACTGATCCCGGCATTGATTCCGACGACAAAATCAGGCGATAAGCCGGTTGCTGAGTTTTGGCTGGGTGCCCATCAAAGTGCTCCATCTGTACTGATAGACGAACAACGGCATTTATTGGATCATATTATTGCGTCAGATATTGAAAGGTTTTTAGGAAAGCCAGTGGCGAAAAAATTCGGACGCCTGTCTTTTTTGTTGAAACTGCTGGATGTAAAAGATATGCTATCCATCCAGGTACATCCTTCCAAGGCAGAAGCAGAGAGAGAATTTGATAGGGAAAATAAAATGGGAATAGCATTGAATGCATCACACCGGAATTATAAAGATGATAATCACAAGCCGGAGTTAATGGTAGCTCTCAGCGATTTCTGGCTTTTGCACGGATTTAAAACCGAAGAAAAGTTAGCGAATACACTCCTGTGTGTTCCCGAGTTGAATTTTTTACTCCCGGTATTTGAACAATCGGGATATGAAGGATTATACAAACGGGTAATGGAAATGCCGCAACAGGAAGTGAATAATGCATTGCAGCCATTGTTGAACCGGATCATGCCCCTTTATTCCTCCGGAAAACTGGACAAATCACAGGAAGATTTTTGGGCAGCAAGAGCAGCGGAAACTTTTGGAAAGGAACAAGGAACAAGGAATGAAGAACAAGGAACAGGGAATGAAGAACAAGGAGCAAGGAATGAAGGACAAGGAACAGGGAATGATGAAATGGAGGCGATTGACCGGGGAATTTTTTCTATTTATTTCTTTAATCTGCTGTATTTAAAAAAGGGGGAAGCAATTTTCCAGGATGCCGGCGTGCCACATGCATACCTGGAAGGACATAATGTGGAAATCATGGCTAATTCTGATAATGTTCTCAGGGGAGGATTAACCAATAAACATATTGATGTGATGGAGTTGCTGAAACATATAAAATTTGAAGCAGCGAAACTGAAGATTCAAACAGGGAAGAAGATAATGGAAAAAGAAATTCTATTTGAAACTACTGCACCGGATTTTCAGCTCAGTATGTTTAACCTGGAAATAGGAGATGTTATTTCCATTCATGCTGAAACAGCTGAAATTTTATTGTTGACAGAGGGCAGTGTACTGATCAGTGAAGGAACGAAAGAATTACTATTGGAGAAAGGTCATCCTTCTGCAATAATATTTCCCGGGGGAAATATTCAAGGCACTGCATTTCAAAAAGCTGTATTATTCAGAGCTTCGGTGCCTGTACACAGAAGTGAATAAATCAAAACCATAATTGCTTCAATTCATTTATTTTTGCTTTGAAATTGAATTTATATGAAACAAAACAGAACAAATATTATCGTCTTTCTGGTACTGATAGTTGTCGGAGCTTTATATCGTGTTTGGGATAATCGTCCGCTGGGTTTTGCACCGCAAATAGCTATGGCATTATTTGCCGGATCAGTTATAAAGAATAAAAAAATTGCATTTCTGTTCCCGCTTTTATCTATGTTTTTTTCGGATGCTTTATATCAGGTATTATATTCTCAGGGATTAACACCTATATCCGGATTTTACAAAGGTCAATGGGTAAACTATATTTTATTTGCCTGCATTACCCTGATCGGGTTCCGTATTAATTCGGCTAAAGTGATGCAGATTTTTGCAGGCTCACTTGCCGGTGTGGCATTTTTCTTCATTGCCTCCAATTTCTTGGTCTGGATGGGAGGAGGATTGGATATAAATAATCTGCCTTATCCAAAAACGGTCAGCGGATTGATGACCTGTTTTGCAGCAGGAATTCCTTTCCTTAAAGGAAGTTTGATGGCTACTTTCTTATTCAGTTCTGTATTATTCGGAGGATATCATCTTTTTAGCCGGTGGTCTTTAAAACCGGTAAGGCAATAATAAAAAATTGAGCCCGGGTTATCCCGGGTTTTTTATTTCTTCAGAATTTTACAATTTTGACATTTGTCAAATCAGCTACTTATTCAACTATTTTAGGCTGCATAATGAGTATGAAATCAGCTTCATAAGCATCATTATTTTTTTTATAGTCCCATAAGTATTCTCTCTTATCGTGAATAAGACTTAGCCTGATTACAATATTTAGTGCTTATATATCGTTCTAATTCACTGATCATTATCCTTGATGCGAAAATTTAATGAGACTCATTTTATCATCCATTATCCTATTGGGAAGTCATTTTGTTAATGCTCAATGTACTTCAACAGGTGCAACAAACGGGAGTATTTTTTATAATAACCTTGCAGTAGGCACCGTAACCTGGAATACGCCATCTAATGCCACATCTTCTGATAATGTAAGATCTATTTCAAGCGTATATCTTGGAGTTTTTTCTTCAGCAAATACATATTACCTCCTGGCAAGTGGTTATGGATTTTCAATACCTGCCTTAGCAAACATTTGTGGAATAAAAGTAGATATCGAAAAGAGATACCAAACTATCGGACTCTTTTCATCAGTTACAGATAATTCAGTAAAAATCGTAAAAGGAGGGGTTGTCTCTGGGGCTGAAAGAGCTTCCGGTTCTGCCTGGTCCCCATCCGATGCTTATAGCAGTTATGGAAGTAATTCTGATCTTTGGGGATTAACATGGACACCTTCAGATATTAATAATGCAAATTTTGGTGTTGCCATTTCTGCAAAGCTTTCGGCTGGGTTGGCTGCCCTGACTCTCAATGCAGAAATTGATCATATCAGGATCACTGTTTTCTATAACGTACCGCTTCCGGTTACATTTAAAGCTTTCAACGGAGAACCAATGCAGGATAAAATAAAATTGAGCTGGACTACTGCCACAGAATCAAACAGCAGTCATTTTATACCTGAAAAATTAAATCCTGAAACAAAAGAGTGGGAGGGCTTGGGCAGGGTACCGGCTTCGTTTAACAGCTCAACTGATCAGCATTATGAATCATTCGATAATTCACCGGGTTCTGAAAATTTCTATCGTATTAAAGAAGTTGATAGGGATAACAGGTTCATGTATTCCAAGACCATTTCAGTGCAATATAATCCTGCGAACAACCTCTTGATAAATACGTATCCAAACCCTGCGAGGGAGTTTATTAATATTCATTCATCCCTGCCCATTAAATCGCTTCGGATGATTGATATTTCCGGTAAAGAACTTTTGAATACCGGGATGTCCATACTTCAAAAAGACTATGTGATTCCAACTTCAAAGTTTCCAAGAGGGATGTATTATTTGATTGTTCAGACAGGAAACAAATTTTTATCCCGGAAAATTATTATTGATAAATAGTAGAACCTACGCAACGTAATTATTTCATATTATAGCAACTGCCCGGTATTCTGAATATATCCTTCATCATTCAGTAGATTTCTTCCATCGGCAGCAGCAGTAGCCAATTCATCACAACGATTGTTCAATGGATTATCAGCATGCCCCCGAACCCAGGCAAATTTTATGTTATGGTTCAATGACAATTGATAATATTTCATCCAGATATCCTTGTTTTTTTTGCCTCCTTTGAAATGGGTAGCAATCCATTTTTTCAGCCAGCCTTTTTCCACTGCATTCACCACGTACTGGCTATCGGAATAAACAATGACATCCAATTGATTTTTTTTTAATGCTTCCAGGCCTGCAATCACTGCCATCAATTCCATTCGATTGTTGGTGGTTAGCTTATAGCCCTGCGATAATTCTTTTCTATGATTTCCATACAGCAAAATCACACCATATCCCCCGGGTCCCGGGTTTCCTCTTGATGCTCCATCCGTGTAGATTGTAACAGTATTGCTCATGAAGAAATTTAGGATTAAAAATTAAGAATTAAAAATGAAACCAAAAGTGAATCTACCCTATCCCTGCCTGAACTAATTCATAATTATTCATTTTTAATTAATAATTGTTTTATACCTGGAAAACTCCCAATCTCAATTCTTCTGACTTAGGATTATGATTAGCCGCATGTATTCCTTCTGAAATTACTTTCCGGGTTTCAACCGGATCAATAATATCATCCACCCATAACCGGGCTGCTGCATAGTAAGGAGTGGTTTGTTGTTCATACCGGCTCTCAATTTTATTGAGCAATTCCCGTTCTTCTTTTTCGCTTAATTCTTTTCCCTTTGCTTTGTGTGCTGCCACCTCAATCTGCAATAATGTTTTTGCTGCCTGTTCGCCGCCCATCACTGCAATTTTTGCCGAAGGCCAGGCGTAAATAAACCTGGGATCATAAGCTTTGCCGCACATGGCATAGTTGCCGGCTCCATAAGAATTTCCAACAATAATTGTAATTTTCGGGACAACAGAATTGGCAACGGCATTCACCATTTTAGCTCCGTCCTTGATGATGCCGGCATGCTCACTGCGACTGCCCACCATAAAACCGGTGACATCCTGCAAAAAGACCAAAGGAATTTTTTTCTGGTTGCAGTTCAAAATGAATCGGGCCGCTTTATCGGCGCTGTCATTGTAGATGACTCCACCAAGTTGTACTTCACCTTTTTTTGTTTTTACAATTTTTCGCTGGTTAGCAACGATTCCAACAGCCCATCCATCAATTCTGCCATAACCACAAATTATTGTCTTCCCGTAATCTTCTTTAAATTGTTCAAATGCTGAATCATCCACAATACGTTCAATGATTTCTGACATATCATAAGGTTTTCCCTCGGTGGATAGTATGCCATATAATTCTTCTGATTTTTTCCTTGGCGCTTTTGAATCTGCCCGGTCATAGCCGGCCTTTTGTTTTTCACCCAGCAGGGAGATCAGTTTTTTGATGTGATCCATGCATTCTTCTTCCGTCTTAAACTTATAATCTGCAATTCCGGAAATTTCTGTATGTGTTACCGCACCTCCCAACGTTTCAATATCCACTTCTTCTCCGATAGCTGCTTTTACCAGGTAAGGTCCTGCCAGGAAGATTGATCCTTTGTTTTCCACCATCAGTGTTTCATCACTCATAATAGGCAGGTAAGCGCCACCGGCAACACAAGCACCCATCACTGCAGCAATTTGAGTGATACCCATTGCGCTCATCCGGGCATTATTTCTGAAAACTCTTCCGAAATGTTCTTTGTCAGGAAAAATTTCATCCTGCATGGGGAGGAAAACACCTGCGCTGTCAACAAGGTAAATAATGGGCAAATTATTTTCCATTGCAATTTCCTGCAAGCGAAGATTTTTTTTGCCGGTGATGGGAAACCATGCACCTGCTTTTACAGTTTGGTCATTGGCAACTATCACACATTGTTTGCCACTAACATAACCTACACCTGCCACAGTACCTGCTGCAGGACAGCCTCCTTCATTTTCGTACATTTCATAGCCGGCGAATGCGCCGATTTCAATAAAGGGTTTATTCTTGTCAACTAAATATTCAATCCGTTGACGGGCGGTGAGTTTGTTTCTTTCCTTTTGCCTCTCAATTGACTTTTTGCCACCGCCTTCATAAATTTTTGATAATCGCCGACGCATCTCACTCAGCGATAATTTCATCAGATCTTCATTCCTGTTGAATTCAATATTCATAATGGCCTTCGTTAAAGAACAAAGATAAATGATGGCAGAGATGGTGATGTAAATAAATTGAACTTCATGCGGAGCAGAAGTTTAGTGCCCAGGACCGGAATTCCTGCCCGACAGTAAATGCAGCAGGGAAGCGACACAATACTTTTCAAATAAAAAAAACTTCATGCAGAGCTGAGTTTAGTGTCCGGGACTGGATTCGAACCATAGCTGGGCGCCAATCATTTATAGACTATGTTTGTCAGAATTGTGTCGCTAAAAGGAAAGGGCTTGAATATATCCTGGTTCTATATACTTCTTTTCATTTTCTTCCTGTCAGAACAATTGTAAAGCTTTCTGGTAAATTACTTATTGCTTTAAAGCAGTTATGATCTTTGTTTCGGTAAATTGTTTCCTTTTCATAACGGGTTAAGTTTAACTTTTAAAATTCGTTATTAAAACTGTCATAAAATCAAGGGAGGCTACATAATGGGTAAGTCTTGAAATGTAGCAGTATTTATTATTAGCTAGCAGGTTTATTATCAGCATTCCTGGAGTTGACATCTTATATATGTGATAACTCAGGAAACCCATTTTAAATTTTCTTCTTGATTTTGATCGGTTAGATCATCTGCAATTGTGCAGCAATCCTAACCAGCGACGCCGTATTTTTTGCTCCCAGTTTAGCCAATAGGTTTTTACGATGTGTATCCACGGTAGTAACACTAATAAAAAGTTTTTGTGCAATTTCAACATTGGTCATTCCATCGGCGATTAATTCCAAAACTTCTTTTTCACGCCGGGTTAAAACAATATTGGCTGCATTTTCTTTTCGTAAAGATTGTGAAGCATCTTCGCTTAAATAGGTGTTTCCTTTGATCACCGTTTCAATAGCTTCTCTCAATTCCTCCTGTGTGGCATTTTTCAATACATAACCAGAAGCCCCATTGTCCATCATTTTTTGAATAAAACTTTGTTGATTGAATGTACTTAGCCCGATGATAAATACTAAAGGATATTTTTCTTTTACTTCCCTGCACAACTCAATCCCACTTTTATCAGGTAGGTTGATGTCCATCAAAACCACATCGGGTTGTTGCTGCTTTAGAAAGGCCAGGCAGGATGCGGCATTCATTGCATGCCCCGACCATTCGATATTTCTTTCATTTTGCAGTAATGAACGAATACCTTCAATTACCATATAGTGATCATCTACTATAAATACACTTGTTGCTATGCTCTGACTCCGCCTCATGGAGAATTTACGTTTATATTTCTTTTAATTCAATCAAGACAGATGTCCCTTTGAAAGGTTCTGATTGAACATCCAACTTCCCTTTTAAGTATTCCACACGACTTTGAATATTGCTCCAGCCAATTCCTCTTGGTTGTTTTAAAATCGCCGGATCAAATCCTTTGCCATCATCTTCAACAGTTATAGAAATTTCGCCATCAGTTTTACTTACCTGCACAACGGCTGTTTTTGCAGCAGCATGCTTAATGATGTTATTAATCAGCTCCTGCACTATCCGATAAATAGTAATGGCAACCGTTTGATCCGTCACTGTATTTTCCAAACCAATTGACTGATAAGTTACCTGTAATGCTCCGGATCGGTTGATATCATTGCAAAAATCTTTCAATGCCGTATCCAATCCAAACTTCACCAAAGCCTCAGGCATCATGTTATGCGCCACCCGGCGCATTTCTTTTATGGAACTGTCCAGCATGTCCATGCTGCGTTCAAAAGCCTGTGCATTGTCAGGCGTCATTATCAAATTTCCTTTCATACTGTTTAATGAGTATTTTATGCCACTCAACATT
>JAFDYJ010000015.1 GCA_018267515.1 Bacteroidota bacterium
GGCGTGTTGATGGGTATGTTCCAGAATAATGCGGGTGGCGCCTGGGATAATGCCAAGAAAAGCTTTGAAAAAGGAGTAGATATCAATGGAGAAACCTATTACAAAAAATCAGAGCCTCATAAAGCATCCGTAACCGGGGATACCGTTGGTGATCCTTTTAAAGATACTTCAGGACCTTCAATGAATATTTTGATCAAATTGATGTCTATTGTATCTTTGGTCATCGCACCAACGCTGGCACAAATGTTTACTAAAAAAGAAGTGCCGGTAACGAACGATAAAAAAACTGAAATTAAAGCTGAACCGGTCATTTCAAAAATAACAAACAACAATACGGTTCAGTATAAATAACCGAAGAGCTTAATCAGAACCATTACTTAAGTCCGGCTGTGTCTACAGCGGGACTTATTTTTTTGTGTTCACTATGGAATATTGTTTTTTAATGAAAGGCTCTTTGTGCGTAATCTTCACTTGCGCTGAATAAGTGTCAGATCACTTTGAGTCCTGCATTTTTATTGGGTATTGGAGTTACGTTATACCCTTCTTTCTTTAATAAATTAATTACTCCCTGTTCCCCCGGCAGGTGTCCCGCTCCTACAGCTATTACAAGGGATTTACCCTGCATAAGTGAATTGAGTTGCTTTACCCAATTCCTGTTACGATTGTATAACAGAATATCTGTATAGCGACTGAGTCCAACATCACTTTCTCTTGTCAGTTCTTCCAGTTTATCCAGATCTTCCTTTTTATAAGCGTCTAATAAAACATTGAATTCTTTTGTTTCATCTGTTCCGGTGGCAGCACTGTCAATATAATTTACCAGTTGCTTTGCCTGCAATGCATAGGGTATGCTGTCCAGTAAACCTGCCTGGAATGATAAAGTTTCCAATCCCTTGATTTCTTTTTCATGTTTTTTTGCTTCTTCCATAATTAATTGCTCCATAGCCACCGGCGTGCCGCAGGATAATGAAGAACTTTCCAGCATAGAAGCTGCCAGGATGGGTTTAAAAGTTTCCAACATGGAAAATGGAATTATTGATTTTTTATTTTCAAAATAGTTTTTCACTTTCTCATACTCCTCCGGGCTTAAGAGATCAGAAAAAGTCGTGTCACCCACCATTTTCATTTTTCCAAACGCTCCAAGCATTCCTATCAAATCATCCATTTTGATTTCTAAATAGACGTCATCACAGTTTTGAATTGCCATTTTTAAACTGTCACTCAAAATTGCATCCTCTTCACATAGCATATGGATCGTGCCGAAAAGATAAGAGGGCTTTGATAAACCATTCCCGCTGATTTTCCATAAGAGTGCTTTATTATTTCCGTTTAGTGGATTTAAATTCTGTGAAAATCCGGCCAGGGTAAATAAACAAAAAAGGAATGCAACATGATATCGTTTCATGGGGAATAATTTATGGCAATTTACGTGGTAAAAATGAGTTTTGACTGAACAGGATTATTTGACAGCAGCTTCTTCACCATACAACTGGTCTTTAAACTTCAAAGATGGAGATGGGATAAACGGACCTATGTTCAACTGACTCCATTTTTCATCAATCGTTTTTATGGTTGCAGTTTCGGCAACAATGATATTCGGCCAATCCCTGGTGAAGTCATCATATTCCTTTGTTTTCCGGGTTCCATCCAGACCTATGCAGGCAGTAAAATCCTTTTCAGACACAGGTGCTTTATAAATCATGTGGTCCCGCTTTGGATCAAGGTTGTTGCAGAAACGCCATAATGCCGAAGGAAGATCCTGCGGATTAACAGTATGCTCCACATACAAAATCATTTTTATTCCATTAAGCCCGGGCAAGGAACAAATTTTTTCATGCAACTCTTTTATATGTCCTTTCCGGTTTTTCTGAACTGAAAGGATGAGGCAGGGAATTTCTTTTTTCAAAAGAGATGAATTTATTCTTTTGATTTCTGAGAATTTATTCAATAGGATAGAATCATCAAATCCGTTATTTATAATTTTTAATTCATAATTCTCTTCAATTTCTTCCTCAAACTTTTTCGTTCCGTCAATACACATTTTTCCCCCGAAACCCAGCTTTGTGCAACTATGATCCAGCACATCCATCGGTCCTTGCGAAAAATGAATATCAGTGACCGGGTTCAGATTCTGAAAGACATATTTTGCGACAGCAGCATAATCCTGAATAGGATCTCCCTGATCTGTTAATACCAGAATTTTATTAAACATCATCTGCCCGGCACCCCACATCGCATTCATTACTTTTTGTCCCTGGCCTGCATAATCTTTTTTAATTTTTGCTATAACCAGGTTATGAAAAACTCCTTCTACCGGCATATCCATATCAACGATTTCTGGAACTAACGTCATTTTTATAGGAGCTAAGAAAATTCGTTCCGTTGCTTTTCCCAGCCAGGTATCTTCCTGCGGAGGAATGCCCACTATTGTTGCAGGATAGACAGCGTGTTTCTTATGTGTGATAGCTGTAATATGGAAGCGGGGATACCAATCCGGCAATGAATAATAACCGGTATGATCACCGAAAGGCCCTTCCCAAATCAATTCATCATTGGGATCTACATATCCTTCAATGACAAAATCAGCATCGGCAGGAACTTCTACATCTGGTTGTGAAATACATTTTACCAGTTCAACTCTTTTTTTTCTAAGAAAACCTGCAAGCATATATTCATCCACATTTTCGGGTAATGGCGCTGATGCGGAATAGGCATAGACGGGATCGCCACCCAGTGCTACGGCCACCGGCATACGCCGGTTCAGTTTTTTATATTCATTAAAATGCCTGGCAGATACTTTATGCTTATGCCAATGCATTCCTGTAAGCACAGGACCAAAGACCTGCATTCTGTACATTCCCACATTTCGCTGCCCGGTATTAGGATCTTTTGTATGAATCACAGGTAATGTTACAAAAGGTCCTCCATCTTTTGGCCAGCAAGTGATCACAGGAAGTTTTGTAATGTCCGGTTCTGTCATTATGATTTCCTGGCATTCTCCTTTACCGTTTTTAACAGCAGGCATCCATGAAGAAAACTGGGCCAGCTTAGGAAGTAATTTTAATTTATCCATCAGGCCTTCCTTGGGTGCAGAAAGCAATTTGAAAAGGTCTTCAATTTCTTTTGCCACATCATCAAGGTGCTGAATGCCGAGAGCCATACACATTCTTTTATCACTTCCGTAGGCATTCATCAGTACCGGGAATTCATAACCGGTGTTTTCAAATAATAGGGCTTTGCCACCACCCGCCTGCTTACTGACCCTGTCAGTGATCTCTGCCATTTCCAGTTTGGGATTCACATAGGATGAAATACGATGTAACTCACCTGCTTTTTCCAATGCTGAAATAAATTCCTGAAGATTTTTAAATGCCATATTGAAATAATATCTGCAAAGTTAACCTGCAGAACTATGTGATTGGAAAAATTAAATCCGGTATGAAAGAAAAACCGTTTGTCAAAAAAATTTCAACTTACTGCTGAGTTTAGCTAAATTTAACGGTTCTAAAATTAAATACTATGAACCATAAATTATTTATTGCATTTATAGTTGTAGCTCTTGCTGTGTCTTCCTGTAAGAACAATTCATCAGAAACTGCAAAGAAAGATATCCTGGTTGAGGATATGGATACTACTGTAAGCCCGGTTACCGATTTCTTCCAGTATGCAAATGGAGGTTGGATAAAACGCAACCCCATCCCAAATGATCAGAGCAGTTGGGGTATCGGCAATTTAGTTAATGAAGAAAACGATAAACGATTCAGGGAGATTAATGAAAAAGCGGCGGCAGCTAATGCAGCCAAAGGGACTTCGGATCAAAAAATAGGTGATTTCTGGAAAACAGCAATGGATAGCGCAAAAATTGAAACACTGGGATTGAAACCTCTTCAATCCTGGCTGGATAAAATTAATGCCATCACGGATATTAAATCTCTTGTTAATACAGTGGCACAATTAAAACGAATCGGATCCTCTACCCTTTTCTCTGACTATGTGTACCAGGACAGCAAAAACAGTGAGGAGATGATTTATAATTTAGGGCAAGGGGGTATCGGTTTGCCTGAAAGAGAATATTATTTTAGGAAAGATTCTGCCACTGCCAATATCCGCAATGAATATGTGAAATATATTTCGAAACTATTGACAATGTCAGGTGACGATAGCAGTAGAGCAAATGCGGATGCCAAAAATATAATGGCGATGGAGACTAAGTTGGCAACAGCCTCCCGCACAATAAACGAACTCCGGGATGACTATAAGAATTATAATAAAATTGCTATTTCGGATTTACCAAAATTAGCATCTGAAATTGACTGGACGAATTATTTGTCATCTATCGGAGTGAAAAGTATTGATTCCGTAATTGTAGGCCAGCCAGAATTTTTTAAAGCGTTGAATAGCATCCTGAAATCCACTCCTCTTTCTGTATGGAAAAGCTATTTGAAATTTAACCTGGTACATGATTTCTCTTCTGAATTACCCGAAGCCTATGTGCAGGCAGCTTTTGATTTTTCAAAACTATTCACGGGTGCCAAGGCAAGAAGGCCACGGTGGAAAATTGTGATCGGACAGGAAAACGGATTGATGGGACAGATTTTAGGGCAATTATATGTAAAAGCATACGTCAGCCCTAACGACAAAAAACGTTATGAAGTAATGGCAGAAGCAATAAGAGAAGCATTGAAAGATCATATAAGCAAACTGACCTGGATGAGTGACAGTACCAAGCAGAAGGCCTTCGAAAAATTGGCTGCCATGAAGATGAAAGTTTTTTATCCTGATAAATGGAGAGACTATTCAACATTGGAAATCGTTCCGGACAGTTATTTGCAAAATGTTATCAATGCAAATGAATGGAGGCATAATTACCAATTTAATAAATTGGGAAAACCGGTGGACAGGGATGAGTGGGGCATGAATCCGCAAACCTATAATGCCATGTATGATCCTTCCAACAACGATATAACATTACCGGCAGCTCAATTTATAGTTCCCGGCTATAAGGATAGCGAATTGGATGATGCCATTGTGTATGGTTATGGTGCTGCTTCCACTATCGGGCATGAAATCACACATGGGTTTGATGACCAGGGAAGAAAATATGATGCAAAAGGAAATTTGAAAAAATGGTGGACGGATAAAGATTCTGTTGAGTTTACCAAAAGGGCAGCGATGATCATCAAACAATTTAATGAATTTGAACCGGTGAAAGGTTATCATATCAATGGTGATGCTACGCAAGGCGAAAATATTGCTGACCTGGGCGGCATTGTGCTGGGAATAGATGCTTTCAAAAAAACAGAACAATACAAGAAAGGCGAGAAAATAAATGGTCTTACGCCCATGCAACGATTCTTTCTCGGTTATGCTTTAGGTTGGTTGTGGCATGGTCGTGAAGAATTAATGCGTAGCCGTCTTTTAACGGATGTACACTCTCCGGCCAAGTACCGGGTGAACGGACCGTTTATGGATGTGGATGAATTTTATTCTACTTTCAACGTTAAGCCCGGCGATCCGATGTTCAGAGCAGATAGTTTGAGAGTGAGAATATGGTAGAATATTGAATATCGAATTAAGAATTTTGAACAAGGAATTTTGAAGTTTGATCCTACTTTAAAATTCCTTGTTTCATTTTAGGGCTTTTGGAATACACCGGTAAATTCAATTCCTAATCCCGGCTTGTTGGAATAAATTATTTTCCCGAAGTCATATTGTATTCCGGTAGCAACATCTTCTTGTAATAGCAAAGGCCCGTCCATATCCACATAATCAATAAGCGGGAGTAAATGAGCAATGGCAGCAGTGCCGATTGTAGATTCGTTCATGCAACCCATCATTATTTTCATGTCCAATTCCCTTGCCCTGCTGATCATTCTTAATGCAGGAGTAATGCCGCTGCATTTGGTGAGTTTGATATTGATTCCGTGAAAGTGATCTTTACACTTATCCACATCATGTTCTGAAACGCAGGCTTCATCAGCAAAAAGAGGAATGGAAGATTCTTTATATAATCTTTTCATCCCTTCCCAATTATCTTTTGCCAAAGGCTGCTCTATAAATTCCACTCCTAATTCTTTTAATTGAGGGATTAGCTCTAATGCTGTTTCAACATCCCATGCTGCGTTGGCATCCACTCTCAAAACAGCATCGGTATTTTCCCGTAATGCTTTTACAATAGCAATATCATCTGCCGTACCCACTTTAATTTTATAAATTGGCCAGGGTTTTTCTTTTAGTTTGGCAATCATTTTTTCAATGCTGTCTATTCCAATAGTGTAATCAGTCAATGGATTTTTGGAAATATCTCCATTCCAGATTTCATAAAGCGGTTTCTTTTTTATTTTTCCATATAGATCCCAGGTCGCAATATCCAAAGCGCAGACCAGGAAAGGATTAAGCGGAAACAGGTGATGCAGATAATGCCAGTAACGATCCGGCTCAGTGAAAGCAAACTTTTCGACCATATTCTTTTTAGCTTCCAGGTCTTCGATCATTTTTTCAACCGGTATGTTATAATAACTGATGGCGCAGGCTTCACCATAGCCGACCAGTCCAAAGTTTTCCAATTCTACAACTAATGTGGGTTGATGTGTTTTTGTTCCTTTAGAAATGGTAAAGGGATGACGGAACTGCAGATCAAACTTCCAATATTTTATTTTCATGCTGCAAAGATAATTTAACCACGGCCGCAATGGGTTACAAATCCTTTCAGTTCATCATTAAATTCTTTGGCCTTTATAAGGTCTTCAAGATAGAGATGCATCCGGTAGATCCAATGGTTTTTATTGTTTGCCGGAACATTGATCCGTTCCTCATGCGGATTTTCTCTTCGCAGTGTTTCACTCATACCTAAAATATCCTGTAATTGAAAAATGCTCCACATAGCCGGTGAATACAGGTGTTGCAGTACAACGGCCCTGTTAATCCAGGGCTCACAATAAAAGGGAGCTTCCCCTACCTGCCCGAGCAGTTGATTAAAAAACCGCTGAGTTTTTCCCCTGTCTTCTTCCCACCATCCCCGGATGGTACTCATGTCATGAGTGGAGGGTGTGACTACTGATAGATAATGTGCCTGCTCCGGGTTAAAAAACTCAGCGTTTGAATTTTTAGGCATTCGCTGAATTTCAAGACTCAGAATTCCTAACTGCTCCATTACTTCAGGAACGCAATGAGGAACCATACCCAGGTCTTCACCACAAACCAGCATATTCGTCGCCGCTTTAAGCTGTGGTAATTTATGCATAGCCTCTTTAAACCAAAAATCATCCTGGCGTTGAAAAAAGTAATTGACATAAAGCTGCCTTAATTTTTCCTGTTCAAAGGGAACAAGACTACGATAGGAAAGATTTTTATCCATTAAAATCCTAAAGTGAAACTGCTGTCCCTGCGATCCTTCCTGCTCAAACAGAATGACATTGGAAATAAGATCATATAACCCTTGCTTCAGTCTTTTGTTTTCTTCAGTATCTTCTTTATCGCTGAAATATTGTTCCACGCAACGTTGAGTGCAAAACCCGGCTATCAGATCGTAACCATTTGAGTCATTTCTATTCAAAAAATCACTTTTCACTTTTTCAGACAACTCTCCGAATATTTCTGAAAGAACTGAATCATTAATAAATGGCCGGCAATAGCGATGGTAGTCAAACCAGATTCCTTTTTCTCCGAATTCAGAAATGTGAACCGGAATAGCCGGAACGAAATGCCCCATGATACCTTCTACGGCATGAATGGGAATGTACCAGATGCGGAAAAATCCCAGTATATGATCAATCCGGAATGCATCAAAGTAGTAGCTCATCTGCCCAAAGCGTTGCTTCCACCATGAAAATCCTTTCTGTTGCATCTGGGCCCAGTTGTATGCGGGGAATTCCCAATTCTGTCCCTTAATAGCAAAATCATCGGGAGGAGCTCCTACCTGCCCGTTGCGATCAAATTTTTCAGGTGCTGCCCAGGTCTCACAACTGTTTTTACTGACACCAATGGGCAGATCTCCTTTCAGTACGACTCCCTTTTTATGAGCATACAACACTGTTTCTTCCAGTTGGCAATGCAAATGGAATTGAATAAAATAATGAAAGGCTATTTCCGAATAATCAGATGAATGATGTGAGCATAATTTTTCGATTTCCTTTTTATTATATTCTTTAAATGAAGCCCATTTTTCAAACGAAGCAGTTCCGTTGTTATCTCTCAGAAAACAAAAGGCAGCATAAGGAAGAAGCCAGTGTTTATTTTTATCGAAGAAATCAAGAAAGCCGGCTGATGAAAGAGTTTCCTCTCCCATTTCACGATATAAAATCTTCAAAGCTTCCAGCTTGAGTCTCATGACTTGTTCATAATCCAATTCTGATTTCTGATTAAGCAGGATCTGCTCTTTTTTCAGATAGCGAAGTTTTGAGCTATAATTTTTCCCGGCCAGTGAAAATATATTGATATAAATCGGGTGTAGGGCAAAAGCTGAAATAGCTGCATAAGGATAGGAATCAGAAACAGTATAGGTAGCAGTGGTATCATTTACCGGCAACAACTGAATTAATTTTAATCCTGCTTTTGAAGCCCAGTCAGCCAGCAGTTTGATATCTGTAAATTCCCCTACCCCAAAACTCTTTTTACTTCGTAAACTGAAAACTGGTATAGCCACCCCGGCGCCTTTCCACGTAGTATTAGGCAAATGAACAAATCCATCATGAAGAATATTTATTTTCTTTCCGGATGCATTGCCATAGAGCAAACGGTTATTCCCGGATTCATAAGCTATAAATTCTTTTTTCTTAGAATCATATACCCCGTATTTGTAAGCAACCGGAAAACTTTCGTCAGACAAATCCAACCGGGTTTCATACCAATTATCCTTTTTAGAAAGCAGAACAGGCTTGTCTGAAGACCATTCGCCTAATGTAGTTCCGGTCCCGGAAAGAATAACAGTTTCATTTTTTTTCAGCAATGGCGCTTTGACCCTGAATATATGAGTGTATCCTTTCTTCCATTCTTTTTCTTTAGCAACTGAACGATGTCTTTTTAAAAGCACCTGTTGGAACGGAGCTGTATAAAAGACATTCTCGTACTCACCGGCATGATTCCAGGTATCGGTCAGTTGCACTTCGCTGACATCTTTATTAATGGCACTGATCACCCTGTCTTTACCCCACTCCCAAATTACCTCACCGTCTTTATTTTTCAGGTAATATTTATATAAAACCGGTTCTTCCAGGTTTTTCTTTTTAATATGCACTGTACACTGCCAGAACTCATCATTCAGGTATTCCATTGGTAAAGCTGATGATGGATCATCGTTCCCCAATTCATCAATAGCACCGCTAATCCAAAGACTCTGGCCAAACGCTGTATGAAATTTTAAATAAAATTGAAGTTTCATGATATTGTGATAAACACAGTTTATCTGTTCAAATATAATGTGTTCTTAAGACACTTTAGGAAGTAATTTTAAAAACTGATATAAAATGGTTTAGGCCCGGGTTTAACCCGTTATGTAACCCGATAGAGCGGTTAATGTGTTGAAAACTAATTTTTTTTTTACAGCATGCATCCTATTTTTGCCAAAATTATTGCTGATGGAACAAAAAAAGAAATATAAAGGACTTTACTGGCTGATATTTTTAATATCGTCTGCCGGACTAGCATTAGCCATTTACACCCACTGGGACTGGATGGTATTCGTCTTACCATTTGTGGGACTTTCTTTTGTGAAAGCCATGGACATTATTTAGGTTAGAGTCATCCTTTTTATTTGCTTTAGCGCTGCACTGAAGCAACCAGATCTTTTCTAAAACCCCGGAAGCAGCTTTATCCCGGATTCAAATCAAACCATTATGAGAAAATTAATTTTCATTTTTACTGCAATCCTCTTTTCAGGTCTTTTCTTTAATGACGCAGCCCGGGCAGCTATAGTTTCCCCGGTTGCCACAACAACCATTGTTCCCGGCACACCGGGATCCGAAACAGTGAAGTCGGCAAAAGAAGAGTTTAAACATTTATCCAAAAAAGAAAAAAGAGAGCGAATTAAAGAAGTTAAGTCCCTCATCAGGCATTACAAGGCAGAAAAAAAATCAGGTACATCTTCCAGCGATAATACGTTGTTGCTTTGCATCCTGGCCATCCTCCTCCCTCCGCTGGCAGTTTACCTTCACGAAGAAGAAATCAACAGTAAATTCTGGATAGATTTACTATTAACTCTTCTTTTCTGGTTACCCGGCGTGATCTATGCCCTGATTGTAGTTTTGGGAAAAGATTAGCAGGTATTGACCCGGTAATACCGGTATCTGATATAGCTGATTTTCATTTCTTCCTACCTTTAAAGGTCAATTTTAAAAGGTAATAAAAAATTTATTGTATGAAAGCGAGAATTATTTTCTTCGTTGTTCTGGTTGTATCGGCTTTTACTTCATCCGGTCAGCCTTATTCAAACCTTATTTTCAGTCCTGCCCAACCCGGTCCGGGAGATAAAATTCATTTTACTTATTCTCCTAAAGAAACTGTACTCGGGAATGAGGCTTCTTTTGAAGCTATTGCCTACATCAGTGACGGGCAGGTAAGAGCTCAACAGGTTTCTATAAAACCTGATGGTGATAAATGGGCCGGTACAATTCTGACGAACGACTCAACTAAAGCTGTTTTCATCGTTTTTAAGAAAGATGAGTTGATGGATAACAATAAGGAACAGGGATATTCATTACTGCTCTACTCAAATGGCGAGCCGGTAGAAGGAGCTTATATCGCAGAAGCAGATTTCAATAGCGTTTACGGTTCGTTTCTATTGCAACTGAAAAGTGAGCCTGCACAAACGCTGGAACTTTATGATAAGGAGTTCAGCCGCAATCCAGAGTTGAAGATAAAATACCTGCCTTCTTACACCAGCCTCCTGATGCGAATAGATAAAAGTACAGCAAAAGAGAAGATACAACCGGTATTAGATGAGATGGCAGCCAGAGAAAAGAAAACTGAAAGTGATTACCAGTTGCTGATATCCACTTACCAAAGACTGGGTGATAAAGAAACAATAGATAAATTAAAAGCTGAAGCCATCAGCAAATATCCTAAAGGAAGCCTGGCAAAAGCAGAAAAGTTGAACTCATTTTACAGTGAGAAGGATTTAAAGAAGAAGCAAATCATATTGACCAATTTTCTGAAAAACAATCCCCCAAAAACAGAGGTTGATAAAAGAACTGTGAACAGTCTTTATAATGCATTGGCATCCGCCGCTGCAGCTAAGAAGAACTGGACATTGTTTAAACAATATTCTTCTCATGTAACAGATAAAGAGCAACTGGCATCTTCCTATAACAGCGCAGCCTGGACTCTCTCGGGTGAAAACCTGGAAAGCAAGGTAAAAAACAGCGATCTTCAACTTGCCATGGAATTTGCATCCAAAGCAGTATCCTATCTGAAAAATGCAATGGATCAACCAAAAAACAAACCTCCATATCTTACAACTGAGGAGTATAAAAAGAATATGCAAAGCCAATATGGCGGGTACAACGATACCTATGCTCTTGTTTTATGGAAACTGGGACAAAAGAATAAAGCTTATGCTGTGCAGGAAACAGCAGTAAAAGCAATGAATGGCAATGATCCTGAGGCCAACGAGAGGTATATCATCTATAAGGAAAAAATAAAAGGAGCCGCTGCCGTCAAAGATGAAATCGCCGGATATGTGAAAGAAGGAAAAGCCTCTCCCCGATTAAAGGACATTTTAAAGAGTGCATATCTCGCCGGCGGACATTCAGAATCTGAATTCAGCAGCTATATGGATGAGTTGCAAAGAGAATACAAAGTCAAGCTGAAAGAAGAAGTAATGAAAAAAATGATTTCACAGGCAGCGCCGGTATTTGCATTAAAAGATCTTTCAGGTAACACGGTTTCACTTAATGATCTGAAAGGGAAAGTGGTAGTAGTTGATTTCTGGGCTACCTGGTGTGGTCCTTGCAAAGCCTCCTTCCCTGCCATGCAAACAGCCGTGACAAAATATAAAGATGATCCGGATGTGAAATTTGTATTTGTTGACAGTTGGGAAAGCAAGAAGCCGGAAGAAATGCTGAAGAATGCCGAAGAATTTATTAAAATTAATAAATACACATTCAATGTTTTGCTGGATACTGACGATAAAGTAATCGGCAGTTATGCTGTAGAAGGAATACCCACTAAGTTTGTGATAGACCCGGCACATAATATCCGCTTTAAGTCGGTAGGTTATGATGGCAGTGCCGATAAACTGGTGGATGAAATATCTACCATGATTGACGTATTGAAGACCGGTGCAGTAAATGGAACTCAAAAAGCATTTTAATGGCACTAAACTGAACTGCTGAAAGAGACTTTATTAAAGAATGCCGGTCTGCAGTAAATAGAGGCCGGCATTTTAAATTTATGTTTATCCTGGAATAATCGGATACATTTTTTTAACCATTACCGGATAGTACTACCGATAAAATTTACAAAAACTTCATTTTCAATCACAACGTTATCATCCGAAAATTTTCATTTGAGTTCAAAGTTACATCAGAAATTGTCCTAACTTACAATGCCTCATTTAGTTTTTACCCTTTGCAACCGGGGGTCCTGCCCTGCGAACTGAAACGAATATTTTTTTAAACCAAAAACAACGATCATGAAAAAACTTCTCATTATCGCTTCGGTAGCTTTATTTGCTGCCTGCAACACAAACAACAAACCCGCAAATGAAACCCCGGGTTCCACTGCCACCAAGGAAATTAATTCTCCTTATGCAGTCAACTATTCTTCAAAATTTGTAACCGATGATCCTAAGAATGCTGAAACAGTATTAAATCTCTGGAAAGTATGGGATGCCGGCGATCTATCGAAAGCGAAAGATATGTTTGCGGATAGCATTGAGTTCCGTTTTTCAAACGGGGTTATGTTAAAAATGTCAAGAGACAGTGCAATTGCCACTGCACAAAAGGTGAGATCATCTCTCAAATCTTCCATAAGCAGCGTAGATGCCATCATGGCTGTAAAGTCCACAGACAGAAACGAACGTTGGGCCTGTATCTGGGGAATGGAAAAAGATACGGATGCAAATGGGAAAACAGATTCCAGTTACGTACAGGAAACCTGGAGATTTGACAGTACCGGCAGAGCTAACCTGATGTTTCAGTTCAGAGCAGCCGGCGCTCCTCCAAAAGAGAAATAAATCAGTGAGCAACTCTCGAGGCTGTTTAAAAAGAATTTGTCAATAAATGCTTATCTGCAGCGTATCTTATTCAATTCAGGTTTCAGATTCCTGTGGGAATATAAAGTTCACTACCGGCAAACTCTTGAAACGATAAAATGCATATGAATTGTCGTTATTTCGTTTTTTTCATTCACCTTGATAAACGTTGCACGATATTAATTCATCTTTTTAATCAGCCTCATTTCTTTTTATATAGTAATATGTATTATGAAAATGCCCGGAGCTGTACATACACTGAACAACAATTAAACAATCAATCAAATGGTAGATTCAATAAATGAAGACCTGAACTCCTCACCTACCCCTGGCAGCACTCCAAAAGTAACGGGGATCGGGGGTATATTTTTCTTTTCCGAAAATCCGAAAGACACGAAGGAATGGTATGCTAAAAATTTAGGGCTTGATATCAATGAATGGGGCTCCTGGAGTTTTGAATTCAGAGATGTAAACAAGCCGGATGAAATCGGTTCCCTGCAATGGACTCCTTTTGAAAAAGGGAGTGACTACTTTGCTCCTTCAAAAAAGGAATTTATGATTAATTACCGGGTTCAGAATATTGAAAGACTTGTAAACAAATTAAAAGCAAATGGTGTGATCGTACTCGACAGCATTACCAGCTACGACTACGGAAAATTTGTTCATATCATGGATGCCGTAGGAAATAAGATAGAGCTTTGGGAGCCGGGTTGAAAGATTTTTTTATTTTTGTGATATGAAGTTGATAGTACATCCTAAATCAAAAGCACAGGAAAAACTCATTAAAAATTTTCTTGATGATCTCAATATCGGCTTTAGTGTTGTGGAAGAAGAGCAGGTTTCATATAGTAAAAGGAGAACAAAGTCAAAGAGAAACAAAACAAGAGAAATCCTGGATGATCTTGATAAATCTGTTGATTTTGTAAATAAAGTAAAAAAAGGGAAAGTTAAAGCGAAATCTCTCAAACAACTTCTCAATGAACTTTAAGATAGTTCCAACTCCTTTTTTTGAGAAAGAATTAAAGCATTTAGCAAAGAAATACCCATCCCTTGTGATGGATTTTAGAGAACTGACCGACAAACTTCAGAAAGAACCAAGGATTGGTACTCCTCTCGGAAATGAATGCTACAAAATCAGGTTAGCTATCCGATCCAAAGGACAGGGAAAATCCGGAGGTGCAAGAGTTATTACACATGTGTGGGTTTCTGAAACAACTGTATTCCTTCTTTCAATCTATGATAAATCAGAAGCTGAAACTATTTCTGATAAAGATTTAAAGGAAAGGCTGAAGTATTTGAAACATAGATAGAATTACTGAATATCATTTTATTCTTTTTAAAACTATTTAAATGAAAAAAATACAGATACTCATCTTCATTGTTTCTATAAATATCCTTGCAAAGCCTGTATTAAGTCAAAACTCCAAAATAATTAAACACGAAAATGTAATCTATGGCATGATATCCGGTTTGGCGTTGCTGATGGATGTATATCAGCCTGAACAATCCAATCATTTAGGAATTGTATATATAGTGGGAAGCGGCTTTGGAGTTTCTCCTGCGTATCAAAGAATTTATAACCAGGTTCCTTTAAAAGATGATTATTTCCTGGATACTTCGTATAGCGGAAAATGGATTCGTAATTTAAACAATAAAGGCTATACTGTTTTTGTGATCAACCATCGCTTTGCACCGAGATTTCATTATCCGGATATATTCTATGATTGCCAGCGGGCAGTTCGTTACATAAGATACCATGCAAAAGAATATAATATTAATGCGGATCATATCGGTGCTATGGGACATTCTTCCGGCGCCTACCTGTCTTCTATGTTAGGAGTTACTGATACTGTAATTGTGCATCCAGAAAACCTAATAGATGCCGTTAGTTCAAAAGTGCAGGCAGTAGTGGCGTTAGCGGCTCCATTTGTTTTATCTGAATTCGGTAAAAACTCTGATACCTTGCCTGCCTCTAAATATTATTTGCAGGCTGTGCTTGATTATATCGGCGAATTACCAGAGAATAAAAACAATGAATACATCCTGTCAGGCAAATATGCACAAGCCTCCCCTATCTCCTATGTTACCGCAGACGATGCTCCTTTTCTTGTTTATTATTCGGAAAATGATCCTATCATTCCACCGAGACAGGCAGCCATGATGTGTGAAAAATTAAAAGAGGCAGGTGTGCCTTACAAAGAATTCAAGAATCCCGACCAGGGACATGAGCCGATACCGGATATGCAGGAGGTGGATAAATGGTTTAAACTATATTTGAAATAAATGTCACATTACTATCTTTCAGTATAGATGAAAAATTAAAATAATAATAGTTGTTTGGTAAATCTTATTAATGATGCAAATGAAACATTTGGTTTTACTGTTTTTGTCAGCCAGTTTTTTTATTGTTAGTTGCCACAACAAGACTGATGAACATAAAAAAATTTCCTTCGAAAACTATAAAGTAGAAAATGATTTTGAGCTACAGTTGGCTGCTGNNGAACCATTACTTGAAGCGCCGATTGCCATGGATTTTGATAACAAAGGAAGAATCTGGGTAGTGGAAATGCGTGGATTCATGCCTAACTTACAGGGAATCGGTGACTCCATTCCAAACGGAAGAGTCAGTTTTTTGGAAGATACCGATCATGATGGCAGGGCGGATATCTCCAAAGTTTTTGTAGATAGCCTTGTATTGCCCAGGGCACTGGCACTTGTTTATGGAGGTCTCTTGTATGTGGCTCCTCCCAATCTTTGGTTTGTAGAAATTAATAATGACAAACCCGGGAAGAAAACTTTGGTGGACTCTTTGTATGCTGTTGGTGGCAGTCCCGAAGCACAACCTAACGGGCTGATGATGGGAATTGATAATTGGATTTATAGCGCCAATTCGCATTTCAGGTATCAACTAAAAGACGGGAAATGGCTCAAAGAACCTACTTCGTTCCGGGGACAGTTTGGTATCAGCCAGGATAATTTCGGAAGACTCTACTATAACTATAATTCAATTAATATAGCAGGTGATTATGTGTTGCCTAATACTATTATCAGTAATCCATACTTAACCCCTAAAAAATCCATCAATAAAATTCTCACGGATGATCAAAGAGTGTATCCGCTTCATCCTACCACGGTAAATCGTGGATATGAAAAAGGAGTTCTAAATGAAGATAGTTTATTGGTAAATTTTACTGCTGCCTGCGGCCCCATTGTTTATCGTGGAGATCAGTTCCCGGAAGAATATCTTTTGAATGCTTTTGCATGCGAACCGCAAGCTAACCTGGTGAAGAGAAATATATTAACCTTTGATGCAGTCAAAACAACAGCAAGGCAAGCCTGGAATGATAAAGAATTTATTGCTTCAACTGATGAGGGCTTTCGCCCGGTTAATTTATCCAATGGTCCTGATGGAGCTATGTACATAGTAGATATGCACCGGGGCATTATGGAATACGGCGCTTTCTCAACGCCCTATTATAATAATGGATTAGCCGAAAAAAAATTAGATACACTTTTATTCAAAGGACGCATACTCAGGGTAAAGTATAAAAATAAAGAGCTTGATAAAATTCCTGATTTTGATAACCTGCCTTCTGCGGCATTAGCAGATCTTTTAAAAAGTAAAAACGGATGGACCAGGGACAGGGCACAACAGCTATTGATTTTTAAGCAGGATAAATCTGTAATTCCTAACCTGGAAAAACTGGCAGAGGATAATAATAATGCCATTACTGCCATTCATGCCTTGCATACGCTTGACGGATTGGATGCACTGAATTTTGATTTTCTTAAAAAAGTAGCAACTTCAAATAACCCAATGCTGTCTGCACATGCCTTGTTATTGCTGAGAAAATATAATTCACAAAGCAATAGTAAGCCTATGGATGAACTGGCGCAGAATTTATTGAACAGGAAAGACAGTGTCATTGATTTGTATATCGCACTTTCACTTGAACCCTGGATTAAAGAATCCGCTAAATTATTTTTCCCTGTACTTAGCCGGATATCGGAAAGGTATGCGGACAAAGGAATTTATAATGAAGCAATCGTCAGCAGTTTAAATGGGGCTGAGAAAAAATTTCAATCATTTATTAACCGGAAAGGAAGTTCATTAGATAGCTTGTTGTCGGAGACAGCGCAGAATAGAGTTAGTGAAAAAATAAATTCCATTTTCCGGTCAGACCTTGTTCCCATTGATTCCAGGACAATGGGCATGTCTATTTTTCGCAGCACCTGCGCCACCTGTCATGGAATGGATGGTGAGGGAATGGTAAACGTCGGGCCGCCGTTAAGAGGATCGCAATACCTGTCGGGACCTTCAGAAAAACTGGCGATGATTATATTGCATGGGTTGGAAGGACCGATTCATGTAAACGGTCAACTCTATAACTTCAACGGCAGTATGCCCAACTTTGGAAATAATTTCAGTGATAAGGATATTAAAGACATTATTGAGTACTTGCATAATTATTTTGTCCCCGAACGGCCAAAAGGCATCTCGCCGGATAAAGTAAAGGAGCTTAGAAATAAACGACAGGGAACTCTTACCGAAAAAGATTTGCTGGAGATGAAATAGAAATAAAATCACAATTTCTTGCAGGAGATGGTGATGGGTTTAAAGCCCCTTTCATGCAATTGCAAATAAGCATTAATCTTAGTAAATTTGGATAAATCTTCTTTTATGAATATAGCTATCAAAAAAGAACTACACCAGTTAGTTGATAAATGCGATAATGAAATGTTGCTGGAAGAGGCAAAAGTTCTTCTGCAAGACGGTAAGGATTGGTGGGATGAGTTGACAGATGAAGATAAAAATCTTATAATGGAATCTGAAGCACAATATGGGAAAGGTGATTTTATCAGCCATGAAGAATTGATGAAACGCTTTGAGGAATGGAAAAAGAAATAGTCTGGACTCCTGTTGCGCAAAAAGATTTCTGGGAAATAATTACTTACCTGGAAGAAAGTTGGCCTGAAAAAGTTTTGAAGCAATTTCATAAGTCGCTACAACAAAAAGCGAAGCTTCTCCAAAAACAGCCACAGCTTGGCTTTAAAAGCAGTAAGTTTTCCCGTTTCAGAAAAACACTTGTCACCAAACATTACTTACTCATTTATTCAGTATCGAAAGAACATATAGTAATACACCGGCTGAAGCACACAAGCCTGAAATAATTATTTATTGTTGTTGCTGTAGAGGTTTATACTGAGTCCCTTTCCCGGGAGGGGGATAAGAAAAAAAATCAATATGATTGTATTTTCTTTATTGTCTCCCTGGTCGGCATAGCAACCTTCCGAAACGATGATGAATGTTCCTGCAATTGCAACTCTCGTTATGCCGAGGTACGTGGCATATCTTTCGCTTTCCAAAGCCTCCGACTTAGCCGGGAGAGAACATATAGATTGCAAAATCGGAAACGTAGCAGAGCGGAATAAATGGTTTTGGAAATATTTGAATAAAAATGTTAGTAAGACGTCAATTTCAGAAAAAGAACTACGACTATCTTTGTCAAAATTATATGATGAATCTTTTTGTTGCCGGCCTTCCTTACGACCTCGACGATGCGGAACTCGAGGAAATCTTTGAAAAATTCGGAAAAATAATTTCTGCTAAAGTTTCCATGGACCGGGAGACCGGTAAAAGCCGTGGCTTTGGTTTTGTGGAAATGGCCAATGAAGCAGAAGCGAGAGAAGCAATCGAAAACTTAAATGGAATCTCCCTCGGAAAAAAACCGATGGTAGTAAAAGCTGCAGAAGATAAACCAAAAGGCAGCAGCGGTTTCAGAAAGCCTGGGTTTGATAACAACCGCAGAAGGTACTGATAAATAAAACTTCCGTGCGGCTTTCTTCTATCCAAAGCATCTGATTTTGGATTTGCTATTGTAGCCTTCTCCAGGGGAGGCATTGTACCAACCTGAGATGGAAAATTCAAAGTTCGTGTCTCTGTGCGGGGGCAAAGAGTTGTAATTTCTTTGTTAATGCAAAAAAGAATAACAAACCAATCAGTGCCGGAAGCTTTACAGGGACTCTTTGAGTGCAATGCCGAAGCAAGTCCCTTAAAGGAGGTGGTATTGGAAAGAATAGGTCGTTTCTGTCTGACGCCCTGAAGATCATAAATGGAGATTAGAGGAAAAAATTATCTAAAAAAACAGTAAATTTGAGAAACAATTTTTCATGGAAACTTCTTTAAAGCAGGAGCTGCACAAACTCGTAGATAAATGCGATAATGAATTGCTTCTTGAAGAAGCAAAAATCCTCTTGCAAACCGATAAAGACTTGTGTGATGAAGTTTCGGGCGTAGATGAGAATTTCGTTACCGAATCTGAGCCGCAATATGGTAAAGGCGTTTATATAAGTCAGCGAGAATTGATAAACCTTTATCAGCGACAGAATAATGCAGAACTTACTCCAGGTCAGAAATTGGCTCTTGATAAGGAACTAGAATCCATAAAAAACAATCCTGAGTATCTGTTGAAGTGGAATATTATTAAGTCTCGGCTTAAAAAATCCTGATGGCATATTCGATTCTTATTTCCCCAACTGCAGTAAGGGATCTTCAGGCTGCTATAGAATATTATAATGAGAAATCAGAAAATTTAGGCTTTCGGTTTGCTGACCTAGTTGAAAAATATTTTGAAATGATTGCATCTGTTCCTACAGCTTCATCCCTCCGTTACAAGAACATTCGTTGTAAGCCTATGCTCACTTTCCCTTATCTCATTATGTATATAGCTGATGAAGCTACTGAAAGAATTCAGATACTACGTATTTTCAATACATACCAGGAGCCGTTATGGTAAAACTAAAGTTTGTACCTTGGTTCTTGTCCACTATCCAACTCTCTTAAGCAATTCTTTTAAAAATGAAAATGTAGAATCTTTAACATAGAAACACCATCAATAATATTTAAAATTTCTAATTCGCTGTCCCTATGTTCTTATTTGTCTCAGACAATAGATGAAAAAAATCAAAACACGCCTCAATCGGATAGGAATTTTGAAGAGTAGGGAATTCTACCCTAATTCATGTTGTTGGTGTAACAGAACCATAGATGGAGTTCATTAAATTTGAACACTAACGGCGTAATTCATTGCAAAAAAGAATGACAATCTAATCAGCGCCGCAAGCTTTACTGTGGATTCTTTGAGTGCAATGCCAAAGCAGGTTCCTTAGTGAAGAGAGTGATGGAAATATAAAAACATACTTTAGTTTGTATTCACAGCAGAATAATAAAAAGAAATATCACCAATGAATCAGTTTCGATGAAACGAATTCACAAATTACAATTTCATTTTTCCGGCTTAAGTAAGCCATAACATATTTGTTTTTGTAAGGTACACAGCGATATGCAAGAGCCTTCCATGGTTTGTATTGGCAAAGTTTGTGTTCCAAAGTTGTATCTGAAAGTTTATCAAAAAAATCAAATGCGTCATCTATAAATTTCTTTGCTGTCTGGGGCAAGCCTGTTCCTTCAATAAAAAATGCTATTTCTGCCACAGCGGTTGATGCGGTATCCAGAATGCTTATTTTTCTTTTGTCCATTTGTCTATGAGTTTGTGGGCAAGTTTTCTGCCTGCAGCTAAAGAAAGTTTTTTTGCCGGTTTTGTTTTTAGTGCAGCTTTTAACTGAAGTTCTTGGTATTCATTCTCAGGGACAAGTACATATTTCTTTTTATCTATAATGATTTGTGTCATGGATTAAAGATACAAATTTTCTTCCCTTATTGGAAAGATACTTCTAATAAAAGCCATTGATAACATCACCAACTTTTATAGAAGTCGGTGATGAAAAGAAAAGTCAATACGATTGTAGTCTCTCAGATGCCTCCTTAGGTCGGCATGGCAACACTCCTAACGATGATGAACGTTCCTGCAATAGTAACTCTATTTATGCAGAGGGAGGAAGCCTCTCATTGGTTTCACCCATCGGTTTTCCAGAATCTCTGACTTTGGAATAACTATGTTTTTCTCCCGACTGAGTCGGGTGAGAACATAAAACCTGCGAAGTCGGATAATTTGCAGGGCAAATTTAGAATAGGTTAAGATTGCCGATGCTTCCTGCTCTTTGATATGCTCTTTTTCTTCAATTGTTGTACCTGGTTCTTTGCTTTTTCTAATGTAGTTGGCAATTGCCTGGATAGCATCCCCCTTTGTAACACTGCGAGTTCCTGAAATGATACTTTGAATTTCATCCTTTAAAAACATTTCTCAAATTTAAAAAAAAATGACAATACTTGAAAGAGTGAAAAAGAAGTAGGTAGCCAGTTTAAATAGCATGTAAGATAGGAAATCAAAAGCCCTCACAATTATAGCGAGGGCTTTATTATTTTTTAAGTCATCCTTCGTCAGGCTCAGGGTGCTTGACTTACTTCACTTCTTCATACGGCACATCCGTTACATTCTCTCCGCTTGCTCCATTTCCTTGTCCACTTGAAGCTTGCTCACTTGTACCTTGATGTTGTTCACCTGCTCCTTGTTGTGCCTGTGCACCTGCAGCAGCTTGTGCATTATATATATCCTGGCTGGCTGCTGTCCATGCAGCATTCAAAGAGGCAAGAGCAGAATCCACGGCAGCGATGTCTTGTTTTTTATGAGCTTCTTTTAATTGCTCCACCGCATTTTCAATAACGGTCTTTTTATCCTGCGGAATCTTATCGCCGTATTCCTTCAATTGTTTTTCTGTTTGGAATACCATGCCATCAGCCATATTCAGTTTGTCCACTTTTTCTCTTTCGGCTTTATCGGTAGCTTCATTGGCTTTTGCTTCATTCTTCATGCGTTCCACTTCATCTTTGCTGAGTCCGCTCCCGGCTTCAATATGAATTTTTTGTTCTTTACCCGTGCCTTTATCTTTTGCTGTTACATGCAGTATACCGTTGGCATCAATATCAAAAGTCACTTCAATCTGCGGCAAACCTCTCGGTGCCGGCGGAATACCATCGAGATTAAAGATGCCAAGGCTCTTATTGTCTTTCGACATCGGACGTTCACCCTGCAATACATGTATCTGCACTCCGGGTTGATTGTCTGCTGCTGTTGAGAATGTTTCTGATTTTTTCGTTGGTATAGTTGTGTTGCTTGGAATCAAAGCAGTCATCACTCCACCCAATGTTTCGATACCGAGTGAAAGCGGCGTAACATCAAGCAACAATACATCTTTTACTTCACCGGTCAATACGGCTCCCTGCACTGCTGCGCCTACTGCTACTGCTTCATCCGGGTTAATACTCTTGTTTGGTTTTTTACCAAAAAATTTCTCAACAATCTCCTGCACTTTCGGAATACGGGTAGAACCTCCCACTAATATCACTTCATCAATTTCAGAAGGTTTCATACCGGCATCGTCCAATGCTTTTTGACAAGGCGTCAAACATCTTTCAAAAAGTTTATCGGCTAACTGTTCAAATTTTGCACGGCTCAGTTTTTTTACTAAGTGTTTCGGCACTCCATCTACTGCAGTGATATAAGGAAGATTGATTTCTGTTTCACTGGAAGAACTCAATTCCACTTTTGCTTTTTCAGCAGCATCTTTCAAGCGTTGCAAAGCCATCGGGTCTTTGCGCAAATCAATGGCTTCATCTTTTTTAAATTCTTCTGCCAGCCAGTCCATAACCACTTTATCAAAATCATCGCCGCCGAGGTGCGTATCACCGTTAGTGGATTTTACTTCAAACACTCCATCTCCCAATTCCAAAACAGAAATATCAAATGTGCCGCCACCAAGGTCAAAAACAGCCACCTTTTGATCTTTATGTTTCTTGTCGAGACCATAAGCCAGGGCTGCTGCCGTAGGCTCGTTAATGATACGTCGAACATTTAATCCGGCAATTTCACCTGCTTCTTTGGTAGCCTGCCTTTGAGAATCGTTGAAATAAGCAGGAACCGTAATCACCGCTTCATTCACTTCCTGTCCAAGATAGTCTTCAGCAGTTTTTTTCATCTTTTGAAGTATCATGGCTGAAATTTCCTGGGGTGTATAAAGTCGGCCATCTATGTCAATTCGTACGGTATTATTGTCACCTTTTGCCACTTTGTAGCTCCAGTGGGTGATCTCCTCACCTACTTCATCAAAGCGACGGCCCATAAAACGCTTCACACTCATGATCGTATTATGAGGATTTGTAATGGCCTGTCTTTTGGCGGGATCCCCAACTTTACGTTCGCCGTTCTTAAGAAAAGCTACTACTGACGGGGTTGTGCGCCGGCCTTCATCATTGGCAATGACTACCGGTTCGCTGCCTTCCATTACGGCAACGCAGCTGTTTGTTGTTCCTAAGTCTATTCCGATTATTTTTCCCATATTCTATATTTTAAAGTTCGTTATAGCCTGTCAATCATTGTGCCGTGAGGCAGAAAGTGAAATTTTGTCATGCAGACATATATAACCAGGCTTGCATTTATGCAGGAAGGAGTTGAAATGAATACCAAAGCCTCCTATTTGAGATTTTTAATAATGCTTTGTTCATTGTCCCGGATTTTTTTCATAAGATTTGAAACCAATTGAAGCATTACACTTCTTTGACTACTTATTTGTTGCAACTTTATCATATCTAATTCAGATTGTTCATTCATAGAATCAAGATTCTCTTTCACTTCTTTCCTTGCTACATCTAATTCCTGTTTAGTTACCACTCGCTCTCCGGCAGTTGGCTTCGGCTTTTGAAGCCTAACGGGTTTCGTACCGGCTTTAAGTGCCCTCGACTGATTTATTACCAGCCTGGCCGTATCTAATTGTGAGCTACTGACAGAAGTACGGCTATTAATTTTATTCATTACATCCAGAAGTTTCGATTTCTGTTCATTGAGGGATTTTAAATTCCTCTCCATTACTTTCAGATCTTCTTGTGAATCTTTTGACGCAAGCATCATTGCAAGAGAAGCTAATGCTTCAATTTCCTGGTTTCTCAAACCATTAACAGCACCATAAGATCTTGCCGAGTTTATTACTTTATTCACCGCAAGTTTTTTTGCGATTACCTCTGCAGCAGTAGCTTTAATCCATCTTACATGTTTTGAATTGATCTTAGCCATTGCTTCTCTATAAAATGCTTCGGCTTCATGTGAGGGTTGATCCTGGGCAACCACCGAAAATGAAGTAAAAAGTAATGAACAAAAAAGGAAGTTGAATAATGATCTCATAAAATACATTGAGCTTCTCTTTGCAGGTTTAAATTAAACCGGTATAAAAATATGTCAATTATTAAAATAAGAAACTTTATTGCTAAAATTACCTTCATGTAAGCTTTAACGGCTGAAAATCCGGTACCAAATCATATTTTAAATCCCCGATACTATATGCCCTTTCTGATTAATAAATCTTTTGTTGAGATTATGAGCTGGGTAGTTGATGCCTGCCATCTAAAGTAATGTATTGGGGAAATTTTTGAGGGCAGGAAAAAATTAAATGACTCCAACAGGAAAACATATAGAAGACAAGAGGCCGAAGTAATGTGATAAGAAATGAAAGCCACGGTTTTTATGAAGTTATCGGATCCCGGGAAGTAAAAACACAGAAAGTTTACGACCCGGATGTGAAATGAGTAAGTTTACAATTAAAAAATATTCTTCACAATTCTTTTTCCTTTCTTTAGCTATTTTTATAAAATTAAATGAATGTATGAAGGGAAGAATTTCTGCCGGGTTAATTTTTATTATTATAATAGCGGCCTCCTGTTCACGAAAGATTATTCCTTTACAACCCGGGCTTTCTGTACGAAGCTTCAGTGTGGATTCAGTTCCCGTATCTGAAATAAATATTCCAATGCAGATCAATCTTCAACCCTTTTATGCAATGGCTGAAAAAAATATTGACACCGTCTTTACTTCTCCCGGCTATCCTGACAAATGGGAATATGAAGGATGCAGCATACGGTATAAATATTCATTTCGCAGGGGACCCTTGCAGATGAATGCTTATGGTAATACACTCAACCTGGGATTTACCGGCTATTATAAAGTCATCGGCTCCTCAAGAGCCTGTATAAACGGAACCGCAATTTCACCATGGACACCCTCCTGCAAATGCGGCTTTGATGAAGGCGAAAGACAGGTGCAGGTTTCCTTTGTCAATAACCTGGTTTTTCAACCGGATTATAGAATGAAACTTTTTATCAATCGCCTGGAACCACAGCCCCTGAATAAGTGTGAAATTTGTTTTTGGGGGCAGGATATTACCACAAGGGTGATGGATGAATTAAAGCTAAACCTGGATGATGCACAGCGAAATATGGAATCCCTCTATGGCACCATGGATTTTCGGCCCCGCTTCCAACAGATTTGGGATCACCTGAACACAGCTTATAATATTTTTGGACTTGGTTGGTTGAAAATAAATCCTCAACAGCTTCGGATTAACAGCTTGTATGCATTGAATGATACATTACATGTTTTTTTAGGCTTATCGGCAAAACCTGTGATACGGTTTGAAAAACCGGCTGATGCACCTGTCCCTTTACCTGATTTCAGCAGCAACGCCGGTTCCCCGGGATTTAATATTTCGCTGAATGCAGTTCTTCAGTATGATTCATTGGGAACTATTTTAAATAACCAGGTGGAGGGGCTCCGGTTCGATCTTGCCAAAGGCCCTGTTAAGAAAAAATTTGAAGTTCTTTCCTGCCGTGTTTACGGAGCTGATAACGACAACATCATTCTCCGGTTAGAATTTGGCGGATCAGCTGAAGGAACTGCCTATTTAACGGGCAAACCTGTTTATAATCCATCCACTCATATCCTGGAAATTAAATACATGGACTTTGATGTAAGAACAAAAGATAAATTTCTAAAAACGGCTTCCTGGTTATTTAACCGGAAAATTGTAAATGAGATCAGTCGGTTTACAAAATTTGATCTTAGCGCTATGATGGATTCCACCCAAATGACATTCAACCGGCAGATCAACCGTGAATGGTTTCGGGGGATTCAGAGTTATGGCGCTATTATGGATGTCAATCTTCAGGAAATTCAACCGTTGCAACAATCCCTGCTGCTGCGTATTCGTTGCAGGGGCTTATTAGGTATCCGGGTAAATTCTGCCAATTTTGATTTCTGAAATATCAGGATGCTGTCTTTTTCCTGAATGTAAAATTTCTTTGAAAAAGATAACTGAGTATCACCAGTATTACAATGTCTATTAATTGAGCTATAGTCGGGTAGATATGCAGCATCTCTACCGTAATTTTGAGGAGTACATAGTTTAAAAACAAATTAACCAGGTAAACAATGAAGTATCGAAATAACTGAACGCCGCCCCGCAAGTCAGAGTCATCAAATACGATATATTTCAACAAAAAGAAACCAAACGGAAAGCTGAAGCAAAACGAGGCAACAAGTGCTACTGTATAAGGAGTGAATACATAAAATCCGACATCTATATTTTCCCCGGCAAACAGGAATTTGAAACACACATAAAACACGATAAACCCGAGAATCGTATTGGTAACGCCGCAAACCGCATATCTGAATGTCTGCAGGTTCATCAATCTCCTGAAAGGGGGATGAAAAAAATCAATAACAGGGAGCAGCAGGTTTCTTACGATTTGTATTCGGCGGCGCATAGAAGCTGCAAATGTAACGGAACTGGCCTCAAAATCGGGTTTGCTTTTCATAGAAGTATATTTTATTTCCTTTTGCCGGTTTTTGATTCTGAAGAGAGGCCGGTGCTTCGTATTTTCGCAACCAAATTAGGAACGGATGAACACTGCCAGCCGGATAAAACCATTTGTGATTAAATCGCTTAAAGAACTTTACAACCTGGATTGTTCTGCAACGGAATTGACCATAAGCCTTACAAAGCCGGAGTTTGAAGGAGATTACACAATCGTTCTTTTTTCTTTTGTAAAACAACTGAAAAAGTCACCCGAACAAACAGGAAAGGAAATCGGGGATTATTTACTGAAGAACCATCCTCATTTTTTCGAATCATATAATGTTATCAAAGGATTCCTGAATCTCACGTTGAAGGACAGTTATTGGAATCAATTCCTGAATGAGAATTATTCTGATAAGTCCTTCGGCCTGCAATCACCTACCGGGAAAAAAGTTATTGTAGAGTACTCCTCTCCTAACACGAACAAACCTTTACATCTCGGGCATTTAAGAAATATATTTTTAGGATGGAGTATTGCAGAAATCCTGAAAGCACAGGGAAATGAAGTGATAAAAACCAGTGTTGTCAATGATCGTGGAATCCATATTTGTAAAAGCATGATTGCATGGCAGCTCTTTGCCAATGGAGCCACACCGGAATCCACCGGTATGAAAGGCGATCATTTTGTTGGAGAATATTATGTGAAGTTTAATGATGAATATAAAAAGCAGGTCAGCGAATTGCTGGCAAAAGGATGGAATGAAAAAGAAGCAGAGAAAGAAGCGCCTGTGATGAAAGCAGCTCAGCAAATGCTATTGGACTGGGAAGCCGGAAATCCGGAAGTGATAAATCTTTGGAAAAAAATGAACGGCTGGGTGTATGATGGTTTTGATATTACCTTTAAGCGGATCGGGGCTGATTTCACTAAAATGTATTATGAAAGTAATACCTACCTGCTTGGAAAAAAATTTGTAGAAGAGGGATTAAAGCAAAATATTTTTTTTAAAAAAGAAGATGGAAGTGTTTGGATTGATTTAACCGGGGATGGCCTGAATCAGAAATTAGTACTTCGCAAAGACGGCACTTCAGTGTACATGACACAGGACCTGGGGCTGGTAGATGAAAGATACCGGGATTATCATTTTGACCAGAGTATTTATGTGATCGGTGACGAACAGAATTACCACATGAAAGTGTTGAAACTGATCCTGGAGAAGCTCGGCAAACCTTATGCAAACAGAATTTTCCATTTGAGTTATGGCATGGTGGAATTGCCTACCGGCAGAATGAAAAGCCGTGAAGGAACTGTAGTGGACGCTGACGATATGGTTGATGAAATGAATTCCGTGGCGAAACACAAGACTGAAGAGTTAGGAAAAGTAAAAGACTTTTCGGAAACAGAACTTGAAGAACTATATGACACAATCGGCTTAGGCGCTTTAAAATTCTTTTTGTTAAGAGTGGATCCGAAAAAGAAAATGATTTTCAATCCTGAAGAGTCTGTAGATTTTCATGGGTTTACCGGCCCGTTTATACAGTACACATATGCAAGAATTCAATCCATCCTGCGGAAAGAAAAACCAGCTGAGAAAGGTTTGGCCTCGAAGCCGGAGGCTGAGCCATCATCCCTGTTTAAATTAGAAAAGCAACTCATTATTGCCCTGGAACAGTATCCATCAATGATACAACAGGCGGGGGAAGAACACAACCCGTCTGTTATTGCTATTTATGTTTTTAATCTGGCCAAAACATTTAATGCTTTTTATACAGAACATTCAGTGTTAAATGCAGAAACCGATGAGAAAAAACAGTTAAGGCTACAACTATCCGTGATGACTTCCCGTATAATTGCTTATTCCATGGGCTTACTGGGCATCAGGGTACCGGACAAAATGTAATTCACCAACTGCATACCGGCGTGACCTTTTGCTATAAATCGGGAAGTAAAAACGGAACTGCTTCCCTTTACCATTATTGCCCGCTTGTGTTAAAATATAATAAAGCCTGGAAATGAACTTTTAAAAGAATATCCCTTTAGATATATTTGTTTAAAATATTAAATATGCGAATATTCTCTTTAACTCTACTGACTTTATTATTTACCTGCACACAACTGGAAGCACAAACTGAACCTAAGATCGGATCAGAAAAAGGAGTAAAGGAAAAATTAACCCGTATTAAAAATGGGTTGCCGGACATGAAAAAAACGCTGACAAAGGAAGATGAAATGTGGATAGATCAATATAATGTAAACTTTGAAATGGGAAACGGTATAGTACTTTTTAAAGAAGAGGATGGTTTACAGACGATGCAAATATCCTATAGCAAATCTTATTTTTCAGGCACGGTAACTGATTATCAAAACTATTTCAAAGTTTTAGCAGGTTATATAAAAAATATTTTTGGTAATAGTTATGATTCTGATTCAACCAACACCTCAAAAAAGTGGGTTACTACCTTTTTTCAGAAAGGAAAAGACAAATCCAAATCACCGATTACTGTACACTTAAGTTGTAATTGGATGTTGAAGGACCTGGGGCCAGAAATTGAAATCGCAGTATGCAGTCGGCTGAAACCACCGACATATGACCAGGAGGAAGATGATGAAAATGATAATTGATTTCTTAATCTAATGACAATAAACGTAAGCAAAAAATTCTAAACCGGCAGACTATCTCTTATTCATTACGATTAAATAATTACACTACAAGCCGGCCATCATTTTCTTTTGCCGGAGCGATGTCAGGTTTGGATCCATTTCAATGGCTTTGTCGCAAAGTTGAATGCCTTTGTCTTTATCTCCGCTTTTCTGGTAGCACATTCCTATCATGTAAAGTGCAGATGCGTTTGATTTATCAAATCCCAGTATTTTATCCCAATAATCCATGGCTTCCCGGTATTTTCCTTTGTAATAATAAGCTTCTGCTACCATGTCAAGAATATTAATGTCGCTGGGTTTTCTCTTTAATATTTCATTCATGATGCTGATACCATTACTGAGGTCTCCGACATTGAGATAGGCTATTCCCAGGTTTTCCATGTAATCATTATCTTTTTTATATCCTCTGTCGCCGGCCAGTAAAATATATTTAAGTGAATTTTTATCATCATTCATGGCATAGCAGATCAATCCCAATTCATAAACCCAGCTGTATTTTGTTGTATCCAAGTCTATAGCTTTTAAGAAGTATGGTATTGCCGTTTTATAATTCATCATGTCGGCATAGGAATGACCGATCATATAAGGAATTTCAGCATTCTCCGGCTCTTCTTTTGCAGCAAGGTTCAGGTATTTAATTGCTTCTCCGTAATTATCCTGATCATAATTAGTCCTGGCAATATAATAGTTCACTTTTTCGGAGGGATCCGCTTCCCTGAGTTTATTGGCATAGAGAATTACATCATCATTTTGCTTTAAATTGTAAGAGAGAGTCATTAATTCTTTATAGGTTGTTGCCGATTCATCTCCCAGTTCCACTAATTTTTTATAAGCCTCTCTTGCTTCACTATACTTACGGAGATTTAAACAGGTTTCTGCATAGGATTTTACAATTTCTTTATTGCTATCATCATACCGAATAGCGGTCTTCAGGTTCTTGTACGATTCCATCAGCCGCCCATTTTGTTTTTCCGTTAAGCCCTTTTGATAAAAAAGGTTGGCACTATCAGTTTGTGAAAAAGCCGGCGAAGTTGCCAGCAGCAGTAAAAGGATAAATAGATTACGTCTCATAGGGTATTCATTTAAAAATAGGTATGTCAGCCTAGGTCTCACTACAGATAGTTTGGTTTAGTCATACACTGTATCCGAACCTTTTAAAATCATGGATGATTTTATATACAGTGAATTTAGAAATATAGAGCTATCTGTATTCAGAATCAAGGGGTCAGCACAAGTTTTTAGTGAATTTTTTACAAGTCGTTCACTTCCATTTCTCTAACCGCTTTACCCTGTATTTTAATCCGGTAAAACAGGTAAATTTCTGTTTCATCCGGATCTTTTTGAAAGAACAACAGGTTAGGATTTATTTTAAAATGAGAGCAGCCAATGCAGGTAAATTAAGCGTTAGTTTATAAGTCTTCTGTTCTTTATTGATCAGTTCTGATCGGATTTCGGGGTTGAAAACATCACCGGTTCCCCAATACTTTTTTAAATCGCTATTAAATATTTCTCTTGAAAACTTTTTTCCGGAAACTTCAATTGTCCAGTCATTCCGTACCACCGGCGTCAAATTCAGAATCACCAGGAGATCTTCTTTGGCTTTTTTCCCTTTTCTTTTATATGCGATAATTGTCTCGGCACGGTGATTCAGATCTACCCATTCAAAGCCATACAGGTTAAATTGATTTTGATATAAGGCCGGTTCGGATTGCAGAAGCCAGTTGAGATCACCAACACAGTCTTTTAAAAGGCGATGACAATCGTATTGCAGAAGAGGCCAGTCAAGCTCCGATTTATAGTTCCATTCATTGGTTTGCCCGAATTCATTGCCCATGAATAAGAGCTTTCCGCCGGGATGCGTCCACATATAAGAATATAACAATCGCAGATTGGCAAATTTCTGCCATTCATCGCCGGGCATTTTATAAATCATAGGACTTTTGCCATGAACTACTTCATCATGACTCAACGGCAGCATGAAGTTTTCATCATAATAATACATCATGCTGAAAGAAAATTTATCCTGGTGAAATTGACGGAAGACAGGGTCAATCTTAAAATAATCCAAAGTATCATGCATCCATCCCATCATCCATTTCATGCCAAAACCCAAACCATCTTTCCATGTTGGTTTGGAAACTCCGGGCCAATCGGTAGCTTCTTCCGCTATGGTTTGAGTATCGGGGAAATCACGGTAGATCGTTTCATTCAGGTCTTTGATGAATGCAATGGCTTCCAGGTTTCCATCACCACCGTATTCATTGGGTTCCCATTGGCCTTTTTTTCTTGAGTAATTGAGTTTGAGCATGGATGAAACAGCATCCACACGAATTCCGTCTATATGAAAAAAATCAAACCAGAACCTGGCACTGCTGATCAGAAATGACTTTACTTCTCCCCTCTTGTAATTAAAAATATAACTGTTCCAATCCGGGTGAAATCCTTTTCGCATATCCGCATATTCAAATGTGTGAGTACCGTCAAACATAAACAACCCATGTGCATCATAAGGGAAATGAGAAGGCACCCAATCCAGTATCACACCAATTCCTTCCCGGTGAAATGCATCAATCAACCGCATCAATCCCTGCGGATCACCAAACCGGGATGTTGCAGCAAAATACCCGGTACACTGATAACCCCAGCTGCCATCAAAGGGATGTTCCATAACCGGCATAAGTTCTACATGAGTGAAGCCCATTTCTTTTACATAAGGTACTAATCGCTCCCTGATCTGATCGTAGGTATTATATCGTTCTTCATCGTTTTTATCAGGCCGTTGCCAACTGGCTAAATGAACTTCATACACACTCCAGGGTGCATTTAACCCATTTTTTTTCTTTCTTTTCTTCATCCATTCTTTGTCCTGCCATTCATAATACATATCCCAGGTAATGGAAGCTGTAGCAGGACGTTTTTCCCAGAAGTTTGAAAAGGGATCGCCTTTATCAATCTCTTGACCCTTATAACCTACAATGTGATATTTATATACTTCACCCAGTTTAAATTCCGGAATGAATCCTTCCCAAACGCCACTCTTATCCCAACGGGGCAATAGTTCATATTCTTTTTCTTTCCAATCATTGAAGTTTCCGGTTACAGACACCGAAGTGGCATTCGGTGCCCAAACACAGAAATACATTCCCCAAACATCATTTACTTTAATGGAGTGTGAACCGAATTTTTTATAAAGTTTATAGTGAGTTCCCTGTTGAAAATTTTTAATATCTTCTCCTGATAGCAAAGAATAATTCCACACATTGTTACCCGTATCTACAAATTCTATTTCTTCATATTTCTTAGTTTCAGATTTGGACTTCTTTGGTTTCTTTTCAGCTTTCCCTGGAAGGCTATCCCCGGTAATTGTTTTTTTCTTAACAGTCTTTGCCATTGGTTTGTATTTATTTTATAGCATACCTGAAAATTTACATGAACGGTAAGTAAAATCCGACAAAATATGAAGACCTTCGTAGTGCTTTTAAAGCTTTAAAAAAGATAAAATCATCATTAATCATAACCAACTCCTGACCAACATGAAAAAATTGATTATAGCAGCTTTGGCACTTTTCGTTTCCTTTGCCGGCTTTGCTCAATCATCTTCCATTAAAGGTACAATTGCCGATACAGTTGAAAAAAGAAATCTTGTTAATTCAGTTGTGTCATTATTGAATGCTGATGACTCTACTTTGGTAAAATTTACCAGGGCAGATAAGAATGGTAATTTCGATTTGCAGGGTTTGAAAGACGGAAAATTTATCCTGATGATCACTCATCCTTATATGGGTGATTATTTTGACCTGGTGGAAACAAAGCAAAACGATAGAACCGATATCGGTTCTATATACATGACTCCTAAAAGCAAATTGCTTTCTGAAGTAATTATCAGAACAGGTGCGCCCATACGCATTAAAGGTGATACTACTATTTATACGGCCGATAGTTTTAAAGTAAGAGCCGGAGCCAATGTGGAAGAATTGCTCAGGAGATTGCCCGGCATTCAGGTGGACCGGAACGGGCAGATCACTGCAATGGGAGAAAAAGTCAAGAAAGTATTAGTGGATGGTGAAGAATTTTTTGGTAGCGACCCGGGTATTGCTACAAAAAATCTGC
>JAFDYJ010000016.1 GCA_018267515.1 Bacteroidota bacterium
TGATAAAAAAATGAATCCGGGCTATCCGGGATTAACGGGAACCTGGGTAACCATTTCAGCCAATAAAAGTGATCCGGCAATAGGGAATCCACCTGATGATTCATGGATGGTCAATGGGATGCCGGTAAGAACCCTGAATGCGGGAACAAGATTATTATCGGATGATGGATTAAAGGAAGCGGTAAAGGGGGGAAACAATCGCATTGTACTTATTCATCGCAAGGGCATTTTACCTTATATACCGGTTACCCGGAAACAATACCTTGAACGCTGCATTTCGTACCACGGCAAACTTTGGGACGAGCAGATTGCAAGAATTGGAAATTTACCCGTTCGATCTCCGGAAGAACAGGAAAATGAAAAAAAAGCAAAGCTGGCAAAATTTGAAAAGGATTTTGGAAAAGACCCCAAGCGATTGAAGTCAGCGGTGGACTATTACCTCTCGGGGTACAAAACGGAACAGCAAATAAGAGAGGAGGACGTTGCAAAAGCCAAAACCAACAAAGCGCTGCAATTAAAAAAATTTACGGACGAACTGGAAAGAACAACGCAGCAGGGTTTGCTTGATTCCCCGGCAATGATCCGGGTGATGTTTGATGCAGACCTTATTTTCGACACAGGCCCATTGAATGCATCTATGGTAGTAATTGAGAACCGGGATTATATCCGGAAAGACCTGCCCAAACATGTACCCCAGCTATTTGTAGTGGAGTGGACATGGAGTGACGAAGTGTCCCTGAAAAAAATTGACCAACTAATGGAACAAGATTTTCCTTTTCAAAAACTTCAGGCTATGATTGATAAATAAAAAATAAATGAATATAAAAATATGATAGCCACTCTCCATTATCAGCAAACTCATGCCAAATAACAAATAAACGAATCATGAAAAATTTTTGGATTTCAACTTTGTTTATAATGTTGATAGTTTTATTGACCGGTTTCAGAAAAAATAATAGCTCCTTTCATAAAATAAATGTTCTGCCTTCGCTGCGAATTGCTGATGCCAGCATTGTTGAAGGCAATGCAGGACAGCGAACAGTGGAAATAAAGGTCATACTGTCACAAGTACCAATCAATCCGGTTTCCATAAAATATAGCACGAGAAATGGCACTGCTTCAGCAGGTTCGGACTATATAGCGGCAAACGGGTCTTTAAATTTTTCCAGGGGAGAAATGATGAAGAAGATCCCGGTACAGATCATTGGAGAAATAGCTTGCGAATCGAGTGAAAAATTTGAAATCTCACTGAGTGATCCATCAGGTGCAGTCGCAGTTGATAGCATTGCCTCTGTAACTATTGTGAATGATGATTGCATAGGTGGCAGCCTGTCTGTGTATGAGGTGAAACTCAGCTATGTTGGTTATACATCATTTTTTGGCAACAATACGGATGAGTGCGGAATCCGAAGGAACGGTTTAGTTGAACTAAGAGGGTTGCTTTCGGGAATTGAAAATGTAGGCGAATACGATGACATTACTTATACGGGGGATCTTGAAATGACCATAGACATGGATATTTGCAGTGCACATCGGCTCGCCAATGGAGAGGATGACCTTTGTGGAATGAGAGTGTGTGGCTCCGGCACTGTATTCACAGTGTTGGAAATTTACTTTGGTTCCGATACGACAGGCGCTTACGATGGCAGGGGTGGCTATATCAAAATCGAAAGTAAAGACACCTCCACATTTGCAAGAGTCGTTACAGGTGGATGCAGTGATCAGCTAGCCAAGGAGCTGACAATGGTGCCGAACAAGTCCATATCCTCGGTCTTCAACGGTAAAGAGTTGCCAATGCTTTTAGACAGAACTCTTAAAAAAGGAATACATCGTGAAACAGACGAAGATGGAAATATAACAGAAGTTTTGGTTTTACGAAAAATACGTTAACCGATGTACCCATAGAGAACTGTATTAGATAGCTAAAATGAAATAATAGTACGTTTATACTATTTACTTCACTGATCAAAAAAGTATGTCATGAAATGAAAAAATCTGCCATCTTTTGTATCTACCTCCTTTTATTTATGGCAATAATGCAACCCTCATTTGCACAAAAGGATCAATTCGGCCAAATGATCTATACCGTTCCCGCCGGATGGAAAGAAACAAAGTATCAGAACGGAGTGCAATTAGCGATATCTCCTGCAAGCAAAGAATTACTAACCTTAGAAATATTACAACCCCTGAACTTTTCAGGCACAATGGAACAGGCCCTTGCAAAAAGTTATGATGAAACCTGCAATATTTTACAGGTAACTAAAATGCGGGATGTCAGTGGCGGAACCTATTCTGCAAAGGAGCCAAAAAAATCTTTTAAAGGATGGGAATATATCCGGGGTGCTGGTGGCATCCAGGTAAACAACGGTACTCCTTATCCTGATGAATACGGGCTTGAATTGTTTGTTATAAAAATCAATAATCGTTTCGAACGGGTAGCCATTGTTAAATCAAGAAACACCTGCGGAGGAGTATCAAAGTATTATCCTTCAGACAGGCTTAGTTATCGTAATGCGATTGAAGAGTTTTTATTCTCCTTACGATTTGATGATTGGCAGGAACCCGTTGTGAAAACGGCAACAATAAAAGGAGATGGTATCGTTGGTGTCTGGCAGGGGATCGGATTGTCAGTAGGCATATCTAAACCGGGCGCAGAACTTGGTGCAGAGCTAAATGTGCGACAGCTTATTTTCTTTTCGAATGGACAAGCCTATTTTGGAAAGAACTTTCCCATTGAAGGATTGGATGAATTGAATACATGGATAAAAGCGGAGAATAATCGCAGGGACTGGGGAACGTATAGCTTTACAAACGGTAAAGGAGTTTTGAAAATGCCTTATGACAATATACCACTACGCATGGAAAATAGTAAATTGATTATAACGACAAGCAAAACAGACCATGGATATATAAAACAAAGTACCGTTGATGGTGCAAAATTCAATGGCACTTATATCCTCAGCGAAGCATACGGCATGATACCCACTATTACTTTTGCAACAAACGGAAAATTTATTGATAGAGGAGCCCTGAGAATTTTGTATCATGAATATACAGAGTGCCTGAATGAAGCGCTGGCGCCCGGATCAGGAACTTATGAAGCAAAGAATCATTCAATGATATTCAACTATACTGATGGTAGAAAAATAAAGATCGCATACCCGGGAATGGGTTTTGAAAGAAACAACTTCAGCCCTGCAACATTAATACTTAGTTTCAATGCAGATGCATTGATGAAACAATGAGGGAAAAATCGCCGGTTCTGCTACAATAGCCGGTTAAGATATTTCTGAGTAAATTTAAGTATGCAACGAACAGTCTTTATTCTTGCATACTTTCTTTTTTGTGCTAATTGTTTTGCGCAACAATATCCTTTTGTTTATTACACCCCAAAGGATGGCCTTGTAAACAGCAGGGTAAAGAGTATCAGGCAGGATAGCCGGGGATTCATCTATTTCATTACACGGGGAGGGTTGAGCATTTATGACGGAGCAAGATTTATCAATTACTCCTCTCAAAACGGGTTGGTAAAGGATGTAGTTAATGATATAATTGAGATCACCCCCGATTCATTATTGGTAGCTACTAATGTGGACACATTGAATACCCTGGTTAACGGTAAAACAGGAATTTTTAAAACAGCAGATAACTTTTGCCCGGTGATCAACCGTTTCTATAAGAGCAAAAGTGGAAGTTATTATGCTGCGGCCGATGAAGGATTGTTTCTTCTATCGGGTAATAAGTTTGTAAAAATTCATTTAAGGGATAAAGAGAATAAAGAAACAGGCCGGTATCTTGAAAGAATAATAGAATGGAAACATTTTATGTTGCTGATTCCATGGAATTCATCGTTGAAGGAAAAACTGATCCTTTATGATACCCTAAAAAAGAAAGTAGTTGCAATCGAAACGAAGGAGGATGTTAATTCAATCTGCGAAGATATTTATGGCCGGTTATGGATTTCTTCAAATAACGGAGTCGGCTTCTTAGATACTTCAGCTTTAGAGGTAGAAAAAATCGTGATAACCCATCCTGGTAAAAGTTATCAGGCGCTATCCCATCTGAAAAATTCATTTTCAGTTTTTGATCACAATGACAATAAATGGTTTTTTAATAAAACAAGTATTCACAGGTTCACCGGAGAAGTTGAATCTCAAACTATTTCTTCCAGCCAGGGATTGAATGTAAAAAACATCACGAACCTATTTATTGACAGGGAAGGGATTTTATGGATTGCAACCGATGGATTTGGTGTTGCAAAACTGACAAATTCCGGCGTTGAATTATTGAATTTTTTGAATCAGGCACCTGCTGTTGTTACCGCAATTGCCCGGGACGGGGATTTTACATGGATTGCAAACAGTGCCGACCACCGTATTTACAAGGTGTACAAAAATTCTGTCACCTCTTTCAGGCTTCCCTCACCCCGGGTGACGATAACAAATATTTACAGCTACAATGAAAAACTTTACCTGGAGACATCAAATAAACTGCTTTGTATTGCCAATAAAAATTTCCCTGCTTCTTATCAACATCCGGAATTAATCTTTTCAGAACCAAATATAAGTTTAGGCAATGCCGTTATTGACCCGTTTGGAAATATTATTATCCAGATCAATAAAGAAGATCTATCATTCTATACGTATGTGATCAGCGGCAAGAAAGTGATTTACAAATTTGCAAATAGTTCAATCGGAGATCAGGCTACGCTGGACAAAGCAGGACGGTTATGGCTGATTACACGAAACGGTCAGCTTTTGGTATTTACCATACATCCGGAATCAGCATCTCAATACCTTCAACTTCAAAAGGATTATACAAAAGAACTTCCTAACCTCAATCCCCGTTCCATCCTAACAGATAAAATGAATAACGCCTGGATCGGCACCAGGTATCGGGGCATTGTATTCCTAAAGATGAATAACCTTAATATTGATTCAGTCATTCAGTTCAACTCATCCAATGGGCTAACAGATAATTTTATTTACACTCTTACCTGCGACAGTTCCGGAAATATTTGGGCCGGTACACAAACGGGGTTGGATAAACTGACCCTAAAGAATCAGCATTACATCATTGGAAATATAAGTAAGAACAACGACTATTTCCAACCCATTAATAAAATCATAGTAACAGCAACTAACCAGGTATGGGCTTTATCATCGGAAGGAATAGTATTGAAGATCGCTTCCTCCTTATTAAATCCCGCTGTTATGCCACCACATCTATACATGAGAGAAATGAAAGTAAACAATCAGCCATTTCCTCTTTCAACTGCTCATTTTTCTTCCCCTCAGAACAATTTTACTTTCAGCTTTGCGGCGCCTTCTTTTTGGGATGAACGATCCATTCTTTACAGTTATTTGCTGGAAGGAAGCGGGAATCCTATTTGGAGTGAACCTTCCAATCAATCCATATTCAATTTTATTAATCTCCCTCCCGCCTCTTATACGCTAAAAGTGAAATGTATTTTTCCCGAAGAAAGATATGCTTCACAAAGCACCAGTTTTTCATTTGTTATAGATCCTCCCTGGTGGCAAACCTGGTGGTTCAGAACAGGAATTGGGATACTAGGGATTGCGATAATGGCTGCATCTCTCCACTTTTATTATAACAGGAAATTAGAGAAAGAAAAAGCAATATTGGAAAAGCAGCAGGCAATAGAAAAAGAAAGAACAAGAATTGCTACAGATATGCATGATGATCTTGGCGCCGGGCTTTCAAGAATAAAATTTTTAAGTGAAACAATCGGTATCAAAAAACAAAAAGGACAGCCTTTTGAAGAAGACATTAATAAAATCCGTGATTATACTCACGAAATGATTGACAAAATGGGGGAAATTGTTTGGGCGTTGAATGAAAAAAATGATTCATTGAGTGATTTACTTTCTTATACCCGTTCCTATGCTGTAGAATACCTTTCGCAAAACGGAATCAGGTGTTCCATTACAGCCCCGGACCAATTTCCCCAACTATTCGTAAGCGGAGAATTCCGTCGCAATATTTTTCTTTCCGTGAAAGAGGCCTTGCACAACGTGGTGAAACATGCACAAGCTAACCATGTAGTAATAAAAATTACTGTAATTAAACAACTTGATATATATATCGGAGATGATGGAATTGGTTTTGACAAAAAAAATATCCGTCCTTTTAGTAATGGAATTTTCAATATGGAAAAAAGAATAAAGGAAATTGGAGGAAATTTATCAATAAGCAATGAAAAGGGAACCAGGGTTCATTTCACGGTTCCGATGGAAGTCTAACTTTTGTTCTATTGCTCACCCTGATTCAAAAGAATATTTTCGAGCCACATGAGTATAAAACTGATTATCGTTGAAGACCTGGAAGAAGTAAGAAACGGGCTTAAGAATTTCATTGAGCTTAGCAGTGATTTTAAAGTATTGGATACCTATGCTACCGCCGAAGAAGCATTGGATGGTATTCCAGAATTGAAACCTGATATTGTAATCATGGATATCAATCTGCCGGGCATGAATGGTATTGAATGTATCCGGCAGGTAAAAAATAAAAATCTTTCCACCCAGTTTATGATGTTCACTGTTTATGAAAATGATGAAAAAGTTTTTGAAGCGTTGAAAGCCGGGGCTTCCGGTTACTTATTGAAAAATACTGGCCTGGTTCAGTTAATTGAAGCCCTAAAAGAATTACACAATGGCGGAAGCCCGATGAGTTCCAATATCGCAAGGAAACTAGTTACCATTTTCAGGGAGCAAAACAAAACCAGGGTGGTTGAGACGTTAAGCCAAAGAGAAAATGAAATACTTCAATTGCTTTCAAAAGGATTGCTGTATAAAGAAATTGCCGATCAACTTCATATCAGTACGGCAACTGTCCGGCAACATATCCACAGGATTTACGAAAAACTGCATGTCCAAAACCGGACAGAAGCTATTAATAAAGCTTTCAGGAAAAATTAGGCTTCGCTATTTCTGTCACTATATTTTCAACAAATTCAGAACGATAACTTTTGTTCTATTGTCAGGGCTAATGCTACCATTTACATTTATTGGGAAAAACAGATATGAAAAAGCGATTTTTAATTTATTCAATTGCTGCTATACTAATATTTCCTCCTCTTTGTCTCTTTTCGCAACCTACTCCAAAGACCCGGGAAGAGATAGAAGCTTATATGAAAGTATTGAAGAAAAAGGCAGACTCGTTACAGGCAGCAATGAAGAAAAAAAATAATAATGGGAAAACAAGGAATTTATCTGACACTAACAAAAAATCCCTGGTTTCAAAAAAAACAAAAAACATTGAAGAGCAAAATCTTCCTGAATTCGATTCCATAAAAGCCAGAAGCCTCCCTAAAAAGACCTTTACTCCTGCAGAACTCAATTCCTATCTTACCAATCTCTATAAAGAATTAAGCAGGAAATTCCCTGCAGATGCAGTGGCTTCAGCAAACTCCATTGCACAGAAGTTAAATAACAGCCCTGTAAAATTAGAAGCAGCCGCATTGCACGCCTGGCAAAACGGTGCGGATGAAGAGTCCATTCTACTTATTGTAAAAGGTGCTGCTAACGGTGGCGACGGATTGGTGCTCACCAATGCCGGAGGTATTTTAGATATAAATGACCTCAGCGAAAAAGCAATTCCTATTTTAAGAACTGTAACCAGCTATAGTCCCCGTAATGTAATTGCACTTAATAATCTTGGCCAGGCTTATACTGCATTGGGCATGCGGGATTCGGCCATGATTTATTTTAGTCGCTGTTTAAGTCTATCTCCCCAACATCCGGAAGCGAATAATACAGCAGGCTATATTGAATTAAAAAAGGGAAATAAGGAAAAAGCCCAATCCTATTTTGAAAATTCTATCCGGGGAAGTTTTAATCTTGCCGCCGCTATCGGTTTGTCCATCATTTTTAAAGATGATAAATCAAAATTAAAAATAGCGCATCTCTTAAAACCCAAAATAAAAAAACCGGAGTACTTCAACCAGTTTAAGTATAATAACCTGCCACGACAATGCCTGAATGTAGGTGAAGCTGCGACGGTGAGAGATGAATTTAATGCATTTAATAAAATGATGGACAAAGAGAGAAGAAAGTTCATTTTATTGGCAAAGGAAGCGGAAGAATCAATGGGTAAAAACTGGGCAGCTGATTTAAATAAGAAAACAATGGATGCCATATCGCAGGGAAAGAGCTACATGAAACCGTTCCAGGCAATGGGAAGTATTGTAGAAGCTGAACTTGGCTTAGGTTATCGTGAAGACAAGGCCGGCCTTGAAAAATTCAATAAAGAAAACCGGGAACAATATGAAAAGCTGGAAAAAGAATTCAAGGCTGCAATGGAACAATTAGCAAGATCTACAGGTGGGGATCTTTGCCACAAGGAAAATGAATTGAAGAATAAATTCCTACCCGTGTTTGCGCAGTTGAACCAGGAATTGCAGAGTCGTAACATGCTCATAGAAAATAAATACATTGACGATTTACTTTACTGGTGCTACTTCAGCGCTTATGACAATAATGATTATCGTCATCAATTCTACACTCATGCTAACAGTTATCTCAGCCAGGTAGAATACCTGGCCCAGGTATATATATTAGAGCCTTGTAAAGAAACTGAGCCCAAAGAAATTGAACAACCACAAGCGGGTGAGCTAAAAGAATTTGATTGTCCCGCCAGTTTACAATTATCTCTTGTAGTGGGCAAACTAAATGTGGATTGTGAAAAAATTTCTTTCAAAGCAGGTGAAGGGTTGGTATTTAAATATGAAAAACGTTTTACAGGAAAACGGCAATCTACTATCAGCATTGGCGCCGGAGGTGGTGTAGATCTGACACAGAAATTTGGGCCAATAAAAGCAGGGTTGGAAGCCGGCATGGATATGTCTGTGTATTTCACATTTGATAAGTCGGGTAATTGCACCGATGCCGGAATGAAATTTAGCGCTTATCGTGGAATGGGTGTTGATTTTTCAGCAGGCCAACGACTAAAGATTGATAGAAATCTCGGTTATATGGAGGAGAAAATTGGCTGGCGCTTTGGTGTTAATTCAGGAGTCAGTTTCGATGTACCTGATAATCCATTTATGAAAGAAAAACCGGAAGTGCCCATTAATAAAAATGTAAAAATTTACCAGGGACAATGAAATGACTTCTCTCAGAAGAAGAAATATAAATTAAATGATGAGCCATGAAACTCTACCAGTTTTTTATTCTCCCGTTCTTGTCAATGACTTGTTTTGCACAAGTATCCAGGTTGCCGGATGCAAAGCAAAAAGCATTTGATACCGATAAGGCAAAAATTTGCGGAGGCTGGGATTCTATTTTCAGCAAGAAAGGCAAATGGAAGAAAAGCAAAGATGACCTTGCCTTTACCGACAAAACTTTTCCGGCCGGCCAATATAAGTATGTTAATACCCGGATAGATAGTATCGCCGCCTTCCTGCAAGAGACAATTGAAGACCTTAGCGGTGTGGAAGCAAGATGGTACAGGGGCACAACAGGTAATGCTTACATCCCGGGTGGCCCGGTTCCTTATAGTTTAAACTGTGGGTTTTTTTCTTACTACTGCAACACCAACAGTAAAAAAATCTTGTTGTCCGAAGAAACCGGTCAATGGATTTATGTATTTGTAAACACACTTAACTGGTTTCTTGATAAAGGAGGCGAATGGGATATCAATAATGATGGCAAATTGAAAACGTTTTTTCAGCTCCCTCCTGTAAATGATACATGGAAGGATTACAGAGTATATGAACCGAAATATTTTTTGGGGGGTGCCACCAGATCTATCTCCAAAACTGTAATCATAGGCCGCAATGAAAAACTCCCCTGGCGTTCATTAACTCAACGACAATATCTCAACGGCCTTAAAAACGATTATCAAAAACAAATGAACAAACTGAAGGAAGGCTCAGGTTTTCACTCGGATTATCTAAAGAAACTTAATTATATAATTGATTACCTGGATCGCACTGATAACGAAATATTAGAGAAGCCGGCCATCATTGATCCTAAGGTCGGCGTTTGGGGGTTCAAAGGAAAATTTGGAAACGAAGCTGAAAAAGGATTCAGGCTTGTTCTCTTAACTGCAAACAAGATGTATTTTGACACCAGTCTTCCCCGGTATGCTCCACAACTCATCCAGGTTTTTTGGAAATATAATCCGACGGATACTGTGGCATTGCGGGTAACTAAACAATTTGAAGAAAACTTCCCCCTGGAAAAATTGAGGACGATGATTAAATAGTTATCCAACCTAAAGGTTTTCTTATGAAAAAGATTTTCATTTTTTTAATAGTATTTCACTCTTCGTTGGACACTCCGGCACAAACAGAAAAATTTGATATTGCTTCCTTTACTGCTCCCTTAGGTTGGCAGCGCATTGAGGCAAACGGTAATCTTTCTTTTTTGGATACTGCCACAGTTAACGGGCTAACGAGCTTTTGCCAAATAACTTTATATCCATGCATCGAAAGCACAAGAAGTGCAAATAATAATTTTAAAACTGCATGGCAAAACCTGGTAACTATTCCGACGAAATCAAAAATCAAACCCGTTACGCAAACAGACAATACTCCTGACGGGTGGACATTAACAACAGGCACGGCAAATATCTCTTCAGGGGGACTGACCTACAAAACGATCGTGGCAAGCATTACCGGATTCGGAAAGACAATGAACGTACAGGTAAACACGGCAGGTGGAAACTACGCAGGTTCAATTGAAAAATTTTTTAATGACCTGAACCTTGACAGTAAAGGTGTGGTGTCTTCCGGAAATACAAACTTGAACAAGAATAAAAATTCAGAAAATTTGAACGGAAATTTTTCTATAAATGACTATGAATTCGTAGCACCGGACAAATGGCAGTTGCAAAAAAACAAAGAATATATCTCGATGATAAATCCCCAGTCCGGTTGCACGATAAAGGTATTAGCGCCACAACCTTCATCGGGAAATTTAGAACAGGATGCAGAAGCCGTTTTTAATACGATGTACAGCGGGTGGAACTATCAAAATAGTGGGAATAAAAAATTTACCCTGGTAACCGGTTTTTTGCCGAAAGGTCATGAGTTCTTTATGAAAGAAGCAAGCATGAGTGGTTATACTGCCGGTGGCCAATACAATCTGGAAGAAGGCAGCGCCATTGTAGTAAAGACAGGAAATAAGATTGTGATCATTTCCGTACGGCACAACAGCAGTATGATGGGGCATGATGACTGCTACCGGAACTACAATACCTGGGCAAGGTTTTTTAACACATTTGGGGTCAGGCAGTTTTTCCAACCCGAAAGTGCCGAAGAAGACATCCCAAAAAGAATTATCGGATTGTGGAATATAAATGCAACCGGAGTTGTGGCGGGAGAATATGTATTTGCTGCTAACGGGCATTATCAATTCGGAGGAGCTATTGGCACTTCCACCACCACATCTGACCTTTATTACAAATACATTTACAATACAGCATATTCATTTGAAGGCGATGGAACCTATTCCATATCCGGCCATGTTCTTACTCTCAATAAAAGCGGAAGTGCTGCAGAGCAGATACCAATAAGATTTGAAAAAGTAAATTTTGGAGGCACAGGATGGACAGACAGGATGTGGATGCTGAAAACTGATAGCATAGGCAAAAACCAGGTATGTTATGATAAGAGCAAAAAGGATTAAGAACTAAAAATTAAACTCATCTTCTATTATTATTTCATTGAAAAGTCTATTGGAAGTACAATCGAAGGCGAGTATTATCAAAAGATTCTGAGAGTACCCGCAATCACTAATTCACAAAGACTGGTTTTCACTGACCCGCACCTTCCGGTAAAAAAGGTCAGATAGTTTGTTTTGACAACCTGCCTATTTCCATTTTAAAATAACGGAATGCAAAAGCTGTATGAATCAGCCGGCTAACTTTTGTTCTATCATCAATACCCTGATAGTTGTATAAGTCAATAATGATAGCCATTGGTAACTTTAGTTCTATTGTTTTCAGGATACGGCTAAAGTAGTTTTGGATTTAGGTTTTTTTTCTAAACAATACAATTGGTTTTATGAAAAAAAATATTTTCATCCTGCTTTCGGCCATCGGCTTTGTAATACTATTGAGTTGCAAAAAATCTCCAGAAGGAAATATCATACCTGAGCCGGATGCTCCCGGCGTAACCACTCATGTCGGCATCCTCGATGGAATCCCTGTTTCTAAAACCCTTGGCAGTGCCGGTGGTTCATTAATGTCGGCAGACGTTAAAATAGAATGTGCTACTGGAAAAAGAAAAAATGCTACACAAAGCATTTGAAAAATCAAATAAAAAACTAAACAATTAAAAAAAACTAAAATGAAAAAAGCAATTAAATTCAACTGGCTGTATATAGCCGCATTTGCACCCATGGCATTTATGTCGTGCAAGAAAAATCACTTTCACATACCTTCAAAGGATCATACCATTACGATCCAAAACGTATTGCAATCGAAACCGCTTGTGGAATCTGGAACCTTTCAGGGGCCGAATAAAGCAACTCTTCCCGGTGAAACAGCATCATTTACTTTCTCTGCTGCAAAAGGGCAGGCCGTAACCTTTGCTAGTATGTACGGCTGGTCCAATGATTTGTTTTTTGCGCCGGCAAACCCGGGAATCATGTTGTACGATGGTCAGGGAAATCCTGTTGAAGGCGATGTATCTTCTCAAATAAAGATTTGGGACAATGGTACCCGTATCAATCAACAACCGGGTTCTTCTGTAGTACATCCGGGCACTGCGGAAACTACAGCTCAGAACATTTTGGAAGTGAATGGAACCGATGCCCAGGGTTATACTTATTTGCCCGCTTCTTCTCTCATGCATGTATCTCTCAAATACAATGGTAATTCTATATTTACTCTTACAATTGAAAATGTTTCAGGAGGTACAGCTAATCAAACACCATTCAGCCCTGGTGTGTGGACTATTTCTTATGTCAACGGTGGAACCATGCTGATGCCTAATCCAATTTATGAGGCAGGAAAACCCAGCATGAACGGACTAACTAACATTGCAGAGAAGGGAAACATTACGAACCTGGATACCTATCTCAAAAGCAATACCGGTATCTTCACACCATTGTCTCCTGTGCTGGTAGTCGTATATCATGGAATCTCCAACCCGATTTTCCGTGAAGGAGAAACAGATGAAGGACATGGCTTAACCAAATTTGCCCAAAAGGGTAATGCAAGCGATATCGCCGGTTATTTGAAAACCGTAAGAGGCGTAGATGCTGTATATGTTTTACCTGCAGCAAATACTATAAAACTGCTTCCTGCAATGAATGGAAATCCGGGTAGCAGTGTTTCACAGGAAATATCTCTGCATTTGGGCGATCATATTGCGTTTGCAACAATGTATGGATTATCCAACGACTGGTTCTTCGCCGGCGAAGGTGGTATGAATCCTTCACCAAAAGGCGGAATCTACTTTCATGTAGGCTTGTACGATGATGGTACTGCCGTAGATCAATTTCCAGGTGCAGGCAACAGGCAGGCAGCATTCGGAGGTACACCTCAGGTAGAAAATAAACCGATAATGAAAGTGCCCAATCCTAACGCATTTACGACACTTCCGGATGTCAACGATATCGTGAAAGTAACAATTGAATAATTTTTTTAAGATGCAACGGCTTAGGCCGTTGCATCTCATCCGCATTTCGTGTCTGCATGAAACGAAGTCTCTCTGCAAATAATAATGGCATAATCAGCTTTAATTCTTATAGAAATATTTGTTGAATGCATAAGAGTTTATTTGCAAAGTGGAAGAACTGGTTCAGGAAGACACGAACAAGGGAGCTTGGGACGGCATGGGCAAAAACGAAGTATGTTATGATAAGAGCAAGCAAGAATAACCAGGAAGATGAAGGTTTTTTTTCTCAATAAAACTTACTGAAGACTCAAAATTTATGAGCATAAATTATCTATTATGAAAAAAATATTTTTTGCAATTTTCCTGATCCATTCAGCCCTATTACTGCAGGCGCAGGATGATGGCCCGAAACCGGGATCTGATTCTGTTGAAGTGAATTTGATCCGCCTGCCCGACTCTACAGCTATTGCCATCCCCAATGGAAAATTAATAACTAAAGAAATCGGGGCTGCCGGAGGAGCAATCATTTCGGATGATGGTAAAATAGAATTAATTTTTCCTGAGGGAGCATTACTAAAAAACACTTCAGTAAGCATTCAACCTACAGAAAATTTACTACCTAATGGAAATAAAGCTTACCATTTTGAGCCATCAGGTATGCAGTTTTTAAAACCGGTGCAGGTCATTTTTCATTACAGTGATGAAGAAGCTGAAACCTGTCCGCCGGAATTCAAGTTTATGGCTTTGCAGGATCATAACGGGAAATGGGAGTATATGGATTATGAAGATTGGGACAGTGCTTCCAAATCGCTGAAAGGATACACCAAGCATTTTTCAGCTTTTGTAGATGGAAATATAGTTGAGCTAAACGATACCGAATTAACTCTTAAAGTAGGACAGACTTATATGTTTTTTTTAGATGTAGTACACCCACCACCACCTACAGAACCCGGCGAAGAAGAGCTTGCCTATCTTCCACAAGGGGTAAAGAAAGTAAATAGAGGAGCAGCCTGGAAGGTAAACGGGAAAGTGGGTGGAAGTGTAAAACATGGGACGATATCCCCAATCCAGGGTGAGCTAATCCAGGCAATCTATAAGGCACCCCCGGTATTAACATCCGATCCTATTAAGGTAAATTTATCACTCTATACAACAAAGATCCGTGAAGTAGTACAGCATAGTAGAAAGGCCCGAGGCTGGAAAGGAATAACTCGTATACCAACAACAACCCTCCAGGCAACCTTTACTTGTAAGGTGAAACTTTACGATCAGTACAAGGTCTCCGTAATTTTCAATAAGGATGATGGATCGAGTTTATTAATTGACAGTGCCAACTTTATTGTAACTGTTTATAAGGATAAAGGAGAAATAACAGAGATAATCAATTACCCTCCTTTCGTAAAGATGGCAGATCCTTATGGATTGGAATCAAAAGTTATTATTGATAAATCCTGTGTTGGCATTATTAATATCTCTGCTACTGATATTAAGAAATATAATTTGTCAAGAGATAATCCTCCGGAAATCCTTTTCGAGATGCGTAGCAAGAAAGTCTTGATATATAAATTTCAGTATATCGCAAAAAATAAGTATTTCAAAACCACCCCGGTTACAGATATTATACTCGATTCTGAGCCAGTGGAACTCAATTTTATTGCAAACGGACATAGGCAAAGTGTTTCCTATTTTCCAAACGCTTACAAGATCATAGTAGATCCGTTTAGATGAAAATATAGTTAGTAAAAAATAACAATAGCATCTGGAATAAAATAGTTTGCCATGGTTTAACTTCTGAGTATTTCATTTTCAAATACAAAATATTATCCAATCAAAAAACTGTATATGAGAGCTATAAGAATCATAATTGTTCTATTCATCTTCATTCCATTTTATTCGGGTGCACAAAAAATTATTTTCACTGAAAATTTCCAGGACGAAAAAATGAATGAATATTGGCAAATAGTAACCGGGAACTGGAAAATCTGTTCTGTTGACGATATGCGGATAGCGCCGGCAGAAGGAGGTTATCAATATGTATTGTGTTCGGGCAGCAGAGGTGATGCAGGAGAACAGATCGTACGGCTTTTCGTTGACCTGCCTGATTCAATTAAAAAATATAAAAAAATTACGCTTAGTTTTTATTACTATTTCATTGCCAATGTGGCAAAGGCAAATGTGGAAACAGAGTTTTATCAAAAAGAAATGAAAGACGGTAGCAGGGGAAAATTATGGTCCGCCTCTCTTCCTTACGTTAAAGGACGATGGTCAAGGATTAAGAGAACATTTACTATACCCAAAAACAGCAACCAGTTTAGAATTGTATTTTCCGGGATATCGCCGTCATTACAAAAGAATTCCATTGTGTGCTTTGACAATATTGTCATTGCTGCATTATAATGCCTAACTTTTGTTCTATTGTTCATTTTCTTATTTGCCAATAAGTTTATACCTGAAATTTCAGAAAATGAAGAAAATATTTTTGGTGCCTGGGCTGACTTTGTGGGCAATTCTTTGTACGTATCAAACCGGCAGAGCACAAACTATTGTCAAAAAAGGTGCAAAGTATGATACCATTATCCGCAAACATGTTACAAATCCTCCGGTAAAAAAGAAACCGAAACCAAAAGTTGTTGTCACTCCTCCCCCGCCAAAAGATACCGTTAAAGTGGTAGTAATTCCTACACCTGAGTTTGTTAACCAGCCCTATTATTACGACAAGGACAATAATAAACTTATTAAACTGGAGAATGCCGCTGCACAAATGATTACCAAAAAGAAAACATTGGGATTGAAAGGGGCAAAACAAACTCTTACAATGGACAATCTGTCGTCAAAGATTCGTTTTACTTCAAAGAAAGATATCGGCTTCATTATAAAAACAAGTGGTGATGTGATTGACCTTACTTCCTATATTAAGCTCTACCGTTTTGTTCCCAATGATGAGAAGCGGGAAGTGACCATCAATTCAAAAGAAGGATTATTGGCAGACAAAGATGAAGCCAAAGGAGAACTGATCAGTTTTAGTGTAAAACCTATTTCGCCGGATAACTACTTAATACAACTTTCCCATCAGTTGGATGCAGGAGAATATGGTTTTGTATGGGTTAAAAATATGGAGTTGAAAGAATTTACCGTTTTTGCTTTTGGCATTGACTGGAAAAGCAGCGATTGACTATTCATGAAGCTCTTGTGATATTGACCTGGCATAAGAATTTGACTATTATTTCAAAAGAAATATTTGAAACAAGAATATTAAAAATTAAAAACAAACACATGAAAAAGTTACTCCTTATCATGCTATGCTGCTTGCCTGCAATAGTATTTGCCCAACCAGGTATTGGTATTAAGGCGGGGCTCAACTTTGCTAATGTCAGCAAAGCATCTTCTATCAACAACAGTAATCGTTCCGGGTTTTTATTTGGTGTGTTTCTTGCACCTCCCAATACAGGGATTATGAGTTACCGCACTGAACTTATATACTCGAAGCAGGGATATAATTTTCAATCGGGCAATAACACAGGCAATGTAAACCTGGACTATATATTAATGCCCCAGTTAATGGGCATTAACATTACAAAATATGTGCAGATTCAATTTGGCGCCCAGATGGCTTTTCTTATCAATGCAAAAGCGGATAGTACAAATACGGGAGGCAGCTCGGGGCCATACAGTTCCATCATGAGCTACTACAACAAATTTGATTATGGTTTCGCCGCCGGTGCAGAAATTCATCCTGTAGCCGGATTATTAATTGGTGCCAGATATAATATCAGCCTGGGAAAATTGTATAAAGACATTGGATCAGGACAAATGCCATCTTTCACTGCTGCAGATGCCAAGAATAATGTAGTACAAATTTTTGCCGGCTGGACTTTTGGAAATAACCCGAAAAAGAAATAGTATGAAAAAAATATTGTTATTATTGTCTCTGGCCCCCATTGCAGGTTTTATCCATGCTCAAAATTACCCTGAGCCAGAATTTAGCAATGAACTGTATTACTTAAGTAAAGACAGTGTTTATAAACTGAGCCGTCTTGAAAAAGCCACGTCAGAACAAAATATAACATCGGGAATGCTGAAAGGTTCTGAAACCAGTTATAATATAGAAGGCACAAAATCTCATGTGAGGCTGGAAAGAGGAAATCAATTTTCATTTGTTATTTCAACCGGCGCTTCAGCTTCTTCATCAAGTTCAGATTCGGCGATGAGAGCAAACGGCGTGGATCCCTCTATGCTGAAAGGATTAGGTTCAACGGGTGACCCGGCTCAAACCATAACTCTCTATAAATTGGATATAGGAAAAGGGGAACGAAAAGTAATCCTGCAAAAAGTTCCCGGTGCCAATCCATTTGGCAAACATAAAATAGAATCAAGCGATAAATATACATTCAGCGCCAAAAGAATTAAGGACGGTTATTGGGAACTGATTGTTGACAAACCTCTTCCAAAAGGCGAATATGCATTTACTATGATCCCGGGTGGACACAACATGATGGGCGACGTAATGATTTTTGCTTTTGGAGTGGATTAGTTTCGACTTCTTTTACTTTACAATAGTTTTAAAAGAAATTTAAGCATGTAATGAACTTTAATCATTCTTGCTTATTTTTTTTGATAAATGGAAGTATTAATTTTCTTACTCATTAATAACTTCATTCTATATATTCAATCAGGACTATATCACCTTCGCTTTAAGTTCGAAGGCAATGTATTTTTCTCCGAATGAAATCAAAGCAGCTTTCTCTTTACTGTAATGAGCACTAAAACTGGTATTTATGACTCCGGTCATATTTTTAATTTTTACTTATTGATACTTTCAGGTTTTCTCTTCAAAGAGAGAAATGAATAAAGAATAATTTCAAAATCATATATCTATAAAACTACTTCGGTTATAGCAAATACATATTACTACTCTTTCTTCCAGCTTTGAATTTGAAAAATTTAAATATTATACATAAACACTATTACTAAAAAATTCAATTATGAAAAAAACACTTACTAACCTGGTCTTCTTTTGCTCATTACTATTTTCAGCCTCTGCGCAACAAACTACGATTAACGGCCCTGCCGGCAGCGGGCAGTTTGGTTACTCAATCACCGTACTTGCAAATGGCAATTATGTAGTAACAGATCCCGATTATGATGAAGGCTCCACGGCAAACGTAGGAGCTGTGTATTTATACAATGGCAGTACTCATGCATTAATCAGCACTTTAAAAGGCAGTACTGCCAATGACAATGTCGGCGATGCAGGTATAACCGCTCTTTCCAATGGAAATTTTGTAGTAGCCAGTCCGGGTTGGGATAATGGTGCCAACTCTGATGCAGGTGCCGTTACCTGGTGTAATGGTTCTTCAGGTCTCTCAGGGGTGGTGAGTAGCAGTAATTCATTAGTAGGTACTACGGCTAATGACCGGGTTGGTATAGAAGGTGTAACCGCACTTTCCAATAGAAATTATGTAGTGAAAAGTCCTTATTGGAATAATGGTGCTGCCTTCGGCGCCGGCGCCGTTACCTGGGGCAATGGTACATCCGGAATTGCAGGAGCAGTGAGCAGTAGTAATTCATTAGTAGGTTCTACTACTAATGACCAGGTAGGTAATGATGACATAACCGAGCTCTCCAATGGTAACTATGTGGTGAGAAATTCCAGTTGGGACAATGGTGCAGCCTTAGACGCTGGTGCTGTTACCTGGGGCAGCGGCACAACCGGAATTTCAGGAGTAGTCAGCAGCAGTAATTCTATGGTAGGTCTTGCTGATAATGACATGGTTGGCGAAGGCGGTGTTACTGCACTTTCCAACGGCAACTATGTGGTGAGCAGTCCTTATTGGAACAATGGTGTCAACTCCAGTGCAGGTGCAGTTACATGGGGCAGTGGCACAACCGGAATAACAGGAATAGTCAGCAGCAGTAATTCATTAGTAGGTAGCACAACTAACGACATGGTGGGTGAAAGTGGGGTAATTGCTCTTTCCAACGGCAACTATGTGGTGGCAAGCCCTGATTGGGACAATGGTGGCACCACCAATGCAGGCGCTGCTACCTGGGGAAATGGCACAACAGGAATAACAGGGGTAGTAAGCAGCAGTAATTCATTAGTAGGCAGCACAACCAATGACAATGTTGGTAAGGGTAATAGTAATAATGGTATAACTATTCTTTCCAATGGCAACTATGTAGTGACCAGTCCTGAATGGGACAATGGTGGCACCACCAATGCAGGCGCCGTTACCTGGGGCAATGGTACCTCAGGCATCACAGGTGTGGTGAGCAGCAGTAATTCTTTGGTTGGAACTACTCCCAATGACTATGTTGGAGAAAGTAGTGTAACTGCTCTTACCAACGGCAACTATGTAGTAAGCAGTCCTTCCTGGAGCAATGGTTCGGCAACAGATGCAGGGGCTGCTACCTGGGGAAATGGCTCAACGGGAATAACAGGCGTAGTGAGTAGTAGCAATTCATTAGTTGGTAGTTCAAATGATGACGAAGTTGCTGTAAATGGCGTAATGGCTCTTGCCAATGGTAATTATGTGGTGGTTAGTCCTTATTGGAACAATGGATCTATCGCCTACGCAGGCGCTGTTACATGGGGAAATGGCTCAACAGGAATAACAGGAGTAGTAAGCAGCAGCAATTCATTAGTAGGAAGTACTGACCAGGATTATATTGGTTTTGGCCCGGTAACTCCTCTTGCAAATGGCAACTATGTTGTTACAAGTCCTTTGTGGGACAATGGTGCAGTCAGCGAAGCAGGCGCCGCTACCTGGGGTAATGGTTCAACCGGAATAACAGGAATAGTAAGTAGCAGTAACTCTTTGATTGGCGCTTCACCTAATGACAATGTGGGAAATGATGGCGTAGTCGCACTTGCAAATGGCAACTATGTAGTGAGAAGCTCATATTGGAACAATGGGTCGATCAGTTACGCCGGCGCTGTTACATGGGGAAGTGGTACAACGGGAGCAACAGGTGTGGTGAATAGCACTAATTCATTGGTGGGTGGCACAGAAGAGGACTTTGTCGGCGCCCCCAATACTATTGGTCATGAGAATTCTATTGATATTGCCTTTACCACTCTTGCCAATGGCGACTTTATAATGAGTAGTCGTGATTGGGATAATGGATTTGTCACCGATGCAGGCGCTGTTACCTGGGGAAATGGAAGTACAGGTGTTTATGGTTTAATTAATTCCTGCAATAGCGTAATGGGTACTGTTACCGGTGAATTAAACTACGTTTTTAATAATAGCCATGACTATCTGCTTGCAGGCTCTCCTGCGACTAATAGTATCATTGTTTTCAATCCAACCGGCCAGGCATTGGCCATTAATTTAGATGCAGACTCTAAAACCATAGAAGGAAATTCCAATGTACCATTTGTATCAAATTCTTCCTGCCGCATTATTTGCTCGTTGGAGCCCAATGGAGCCCAACCGGTACACGGTTTAGTGGATGCTAAAGTTTGGATAGAAAGCAGTGTTCCTGATTTTGCAGGTCAACCCTTTGTAGCAAGGCATTTTGAAATAACACCTGCAACTGATCCTTCATCATCCACGGGCAGGGTTACCTTATATTTCACTCAACAGGAGTTTACTGATTTTAATAACCATTCGGGAAGCATACTTGATTTGCCAACCAATGAAGGTGATGCAAGCGGCAAAGCCAATTTGCGCATCGGAAAATATCCCGGCATTTCAAATAACGGAACAGGTCTTCCGGGAACTTACAGTAGTGGCGCTAATGTGATTAACCCGAATGATAATGATATTGTATGGAACAGCAGCCTCAATCGTTGGGAAGTGAGCTTTGACGTAACAAGCTTTAGTGGTTTAGTCGTACAAACAACTCAGGCCGTTTTACCACTAAATCTTCTTGATTTTAATGGCAGGTTACAAAATGATGATGCACTTTTGAGCTGGAAAACAGAGAATGAAATAAACACTGATCAATTTTTTGTAGAAAGAAGTACCGATGGAAGCAGTTTTACTGTAATCGGTACACTGAATGCCAGAAACCAGCCCGGCATCAATCAATATAACTATAAGGATGCAGGTGTAAGTTCATTGGGTGTACCTATACTTTATTACCGCTTGAGGCAAACTGATTTAGATGGCCGGTTTATGTATTCCCGCATTATTGCACTACCGGTTGATCATCAAAATCAATTGTTCCTATACCCCAACCCGGTTAGTGATGTGCTTATGGTAACCGTTTCATCAGAAAGAACAGAGACTATGCAGGTCAGGATAGTTGATAATGCAGGCAGGGAAATGCTGCATCGGCAATGGACTGTTTTTGAAGGCAGCAGCACAAAACAATTAGAAGTGAGCAAACTGGCCAAAGGCATTTATTTCCTGGAAATGAACGGAAAGAACACAAGGCAAAGAAAAGTTTTTGTAAAACAATAATTAAAAATCAGAAAGTCTTTTAAGAAGGCTGTACCTGCAAAACGGAACAGCCTTCTTTGATTCCTTCGGGTGTTACAATAGAATAAAACCCTGCGAAAAACAATACCAGTTGTTATGTTGGGAAACCCGGGTTTTCTTAGGAATCCGAAAAACTAAACCTTTCAATCAAGAAATGAAAAAAGCCATCCTGTACGAGAATGGCTTTTCAAGTTCGTTTGTTTACCGGTTTAAGCTTGCTCAGGTTTAGCCTTAAAAGTTTTCACCTGTTGTGCATCCAATGTAATGGAAATAGCTCCAAGTGCTTTACTCACCGGGCAGTTAGCTTTCGCATCTTCAGCATATTGAGGAAAATCTTTTGCTTTTAATTTTGGCACTTTAGCTCTTACTTCAATATGACTTCCGGTGATTACCCCGGCTTCCAACGTGACCGTACATTTTGCTTCGATGCGGCTGGGAGTATATCCTGCTGCACCCAAAACAAAACTTAACTTCATTGCATAGCAGCCGGCATGTGCAGCTGCAATTAATTCTTCAGGATTGGTGTAAGAGCCGTCCTCAAAACGACTGCGGTAATCGTAAGATTTGTTCTTAATAACACCGGATTGGGTAAGCAGTTTTCCGCTTCCTTCTTTTCCGGAGCCTTTCCAATTTGCTGTTGCTGTTCTTTTCATAATTAAATATTTATTTTATTGTGTTTATCCCGAAACTTATCGGGTGAATTCTTCCAGTTCTGCCAGCCGGTCTTCCGGCTTGTTATACTCAATGATAAAATTATTAATACCGGATCCGATCAGGATTTTTAAGAATTTTTGCTGCACCAGTTCCAGTAAGGATAAAAAAAGAAATATAGCATGTACCCGGTTTTCACAACGATCAAAAATTTCATGAAAGGGTACTGACTTATGTTGTTGAGCCAATGACAGCATCTGGTCACGGCTTTCTTCCATAGTATAATTATACGGCACAACCGTATGCACAGGCTTATTAAAACGATCAGAATATTTCTGCATGGCTTTTTCAAATGCCCGCATCAGTTTGAACATCGTGATGGTTTGTATTTCGGTGCCTTCCCCTGCTGCCTCCCCTATTTCAGATAATTCTTTTTGGATATTTCCTCTCTTCACCAACAGCATACGTTGTGCTTCCATTTCAGCCATTTGAGCAGAGGCTTCCTTGAATTTTTTATACTCCAGTATTTTATTAATCAAATCCTGTCTCGGATCTATCTCATTTCCCTGTTCGTCTAACTCTTTCCTTGGCAATAGCATTTTTGCTTTAATACGCATCAGGGTAGAAATGAAAAGGATAAATTCACTCGATAATTCAATATTCAACGATTCCTGCTCGTGGATATACTGAAGGAAGTCATTCGTGATTTTCGTAATAGGAATATTGTAAATATCCAGTTCGTCCCTTTCAATAAAGAATAAAAGAAGGTCAAACGGGCCTTCAAACTGTGGAAGTGATATTTGGTAATTGGGCGTATTCACAAATGCGTATTTTAAAAGATCTGCGGCAGTTCTACCCGCAGTTCACAGGTCGCAAAGCTACGAATTGTAGCCCAAAACATAGTTTTTCCCCTCATTTTGACAGGTTTTTGACAGGTATTTAGCTAATTGGCCCTAACAATCGTTTGCTAAAATTTAACAGCCAGACCAATACCCATCAATTCTTTGAGCTGGAGAGAGGCGCCGACAATATTTCCATCACTTTTCACCGTTTTAATATCATTATCATATACCAGGTCAAGATTCAGATTCATGGTAATGATTTTGGTTACTTTCACTAATAGCATATTGGTCCAATAAATATCAATATTCAACGGATCGTGCTGATAATTGGAAAATAAATCCAATCTTCCCTGGAAACTTGCCGTTTTACTGAGATTCGTTTTATAAGATGCTGAAGCAAAAGCTCCAACTTCCAGTTTTGATTTCTTTCCGGGATCTACGCCATAAGCTCCTGCTGCCGACAGGCTGTCATTATTTACTATCACCCATCTTGCCGTAACCGGCGAAAGGAAAATTGAAAAATTTTCACAAGGCTGATAGCTGATACCCGGTGACAACAGAATATAAGCCGGTGCAAAAAAATCGGATGTCAGGACTTTGGGATTATTAGAGGGATAGGTATATCCTTTACTAAACTGAGACCGCAGATTAAAAAGAGCACTTAAGAACCACTGTTTGTGTAATGCATATCCGTATTTTGAAACCAGGTCAATCCGGTCATCTGCCTTTCTGCTCCCGAGACTCGTTGTATTAATAAATCCGTAAGCAAATTCAAGACTATTATCCCATTGATGTTTTCCGTTTTTGTAATAGGCATGAAGCGCCAGCAAGGTTGCTACTGACAATGAAGACTTATCTCCGCCAGCAGCCCAGTTTTTCAAAGCTCCCTGGTTCAGGTTCAGGTTATAAAGCCCGCCGGTTTTCCACTTTCCCGAAGTCGTATCTGCAGGATCTTTTTTAAAGGTTTTATTCGCATCCGATTGCAATTGTTTCATGGATGGATCCTGAGCGAACAAATTCCCACTTATAAACAGGAATGACACTACAATGACATAACTAATTTTCATAAACAGATTTTTAGAAATAATGAAGGCAGGAAAAACAAAAATCATTCCTGCCTTTAGATTCTTAAAAAAATTATTTTTTCAATGCATCCCTGATTTCCATCAATAATTTATCGGTAGAAGACGGACCGGCTGGAGGCGGAGCTTCTTCTTTCTTTTTCATTGAATTAATTGCCTTGATCAGGATAAAAAGGAAGAAAGCAATCAACAGGAAGTTAATAACAGCCTGGATAAAAGCTCCATACTGAATAGTCACTCCGTTAACATCTGCGGAAAGCGATTCAAAACTCTTCCCGATAAACGATCCGATAATCGGCATCAGGATTTTATCGGTCAGGGCGGTAATGATAGCGCCGAACGCCGCACCCATGATAACGGCAACCGCTAAATCCATTACATTTCCTTTTGTTGCAAACTCTTTGAATTCTTTAAGCATACCCATATTATTTAGTTTTTGGTGACATAAGCTGAACCGGGACTATACTCACTTTTTCAATCCCGGGTAATGCATATCCAATCCCTTTAGCAGGTCAAGAAGAGCCTTGGCTATAATATATTCCTTATACCAGTTTTGATCCGCCGGTGTTATAATCCACGGTATCCTGCTGCAATTATCAAAACAATCTTCATACATCTTCATATAAACATTCCACAGCTTTGATTCTGTAAAATCATTTTCATTGTATTTCCACATTTTCGCAGGGTCATTTGTCCGTTCTTTCAGTCTTTCCTGCTGTTCTTCCCGGGATACATGAAGATAGAATTTAAGGATATGTGTACTATTATGCGCCTGCAGTAATTCTTCAAAATCATTGATCGCTTTCATCCGTTTCTTTGCGGTATCATCATCGCACCACTTATGTACTCTTGTCACCAGGATGTCTTCATAATGAGAGCGATTAAAGATCTGGATCATTCCTTTTCCGGGAGTGTGCTGATGCACCCGCCAGAGAAAGTCATGTGCAGCTTCTTCAGGTGTAGGAACTTTAAATGATTGTACAGTAACACCCTGGGGATTCAAATGTCCAAATACATTGCGGATCACACCGTCTTTTCCGCTGGCATCCAGCCCCTGTATAACCACTAATACAGAATGTTTATGCTCGGCATATAAAAGATTTTGAAGTTCATCCAGTTCTTCCAATATTTTTTCCAATCGTTCTTTTGTTTCTTTTTTGTCCAACTTTTCCGGTGCCCTTGTGCTGATGTTACTTAACTTAATTTTCGCCATATATTAAATGTATTAAAACCGAATCATTATAAAAAAAGTTTTATCCTGCTAGTGTATCTTCGCCGGGCTTGCCTAATAACCCGGAATTTTAATTATATCATGAATAACAGATTTATCAGCTGGATCGTTTTTATTTTACTTTCCTTTATTTGGGGCAGCCCGTTTATCATCATGAAATTAAGCAAGGAAAGCCTGCCACCTTTGCTGATAACATCTCTTTTGATATTTTCTGCAGGAATAGTGCTGTTGCCATTTGCCGTTTTACATATTGCAAAAATTCCACGAAGAAAAATCGGAATTGTAATTATTGCCGGAATTTTCGGAAACTTTCTGCCTGCCTTTCTTTACCCGATTGCCATTTCAAATAATATAGATAGTGCATTAGCCGGTATTCTCAACTCGTTAACCCCGATTTTTGTAATTATCCTGGGGTTGCTATTTTTCAAATCCAGGATAAGTTCTGTAAAAGCTATCGGTGTATTTATCGGTTTCGCCGGAATGTGTCTTTTAACACTGATGGAGCGGTCCATCCATTTTCAAAATTCAGAATATGCATTGCTGATTGTTCTGGCAGCGATTAGCTACGCAGTAAATATCCTGCTGGTGGGTCATTTTCTGAAAGATCAAAATCCTTTTCATATTACTACCGTTTCGATATCATTCCTTGTTATTCCCACTGCATTCATTCTATGGCAGCAGAATTTTCCTGCTCTTAATTTCCACGATTCCGGTGTTATCTGGTCTGTAATTGCTGTTGCGCTTTTGGGTATAACAGGCACAGCTATTGCGACAGGCTTATTTTATATACTGCTAAAAAAAGGCGGCGGAGTGTTTGCTTCTATGATCATATATGGCACCCCCTTCGTCGCATTATTCTGGGGATTTATTTATCATGAAAAAATCACTGCCCTTCGGATAGTGTCATTAGTAATTATTCTTGCAGGAGTTTATCTTGCTTCACGAAAAGGAAGTGAAAATAATCAGCCATAAAAATTATACAGACATGATTTCTTTTTCCTTTGCAGCCAGGTGTTTCTCAATAAGCGCAATATAACGGTCGGTAATTTGCTGAACTTTTGTTTCGGCATCTTTCATTGCATCTTTACTCAAACCGTTTTTTTCCTGCTTCTTAACCTGTTCAATCGCATCTCTCCGGATATTCCGGATTGCAATACGTGAATGTTCAGCTTCATTATGACATCTTTTTACCAACTCTCTCCTCCTTTCCTCTGTTAACGGGGGTAAGAAAAGCCGGATCAGGTTACCGTCATTTTGTGGAGTGATTCCGATATTGGCTGCGAGAATGGCTTTCTCAATAGGTTGCAGCATATTTTTTTCCCATGGTTGGATGCTGAGCGTACGGGCATCCATCACACTGATGTTAGCTGCCTGGCTGATAGGCATGGATGAGCCGTAATAATCTACTAAAATTCCGTCAATCATCTGGGGATTGGCTTTACCCGCCCTTATCTTTATTAATTCAGATTCCAGGTGGCTGATAGCCTTTTTCATCTGATCATCCGCCTCCGAGGTAATAGTTGAAACATCTTCTGCCATATATTCATTTTTGAGAATGCAAAACTAATGAAACAACGGTTACCCAAAAAAATGCCGAAAGCTAATTATTAAAAACTTCCGGCTATAATACTTATTGCAGAAAAAACTTACTTTTCGTCAACAGCGGCTGTTTCCGGGGTCAGCGTCACCACCTTAGAAGCCGGTTTTAATTCATTAGCCGTTTGAAATTTTTTTGCAAAAATTCCGGCCTGGCGGGAATTGTAATAATGTAAAAGACCAAATCCGATAAAACCAATTGATAGCATTAGCAGGAATAACAAGGTGGGACCTAATTCCCGTGCAGCAAAAGCCAGTGCAACAAACCCCGCATTTATTGTCAGACAAATTAATGTTACGGTCTTATGTCCATATCCCCGTTTCAGCAGGAGATGGTGAATATGATTGCGATCAGGAGTAAATGGTGAGTTGCCATGGTAAATCCTGATTGAGAAAACCCTCAAAGTATCCAAAAGAGGAACTATAAGAATCGCAAAGCCAACAGCCACTGCTGATTCAACCGGAACAGCTACATAAGGCAGACTGGCTGTATTGATGAATTTAATGACAAGAATAGCATTGACTAATCCAATCATCAGGGAGCCCGAATCACCCATAAATATTCTTGCCGGGTGATGATTGAATATCAGAAAAGCTACCAGACTTCCGGTCATTGCAAAGGACATAATAGCATAGGACTGCTCCCCAATCAGAAAAAAGTAACACCCGAAAATCAGAGTGGTAAAAATTCCAAGGCTGCTTGCCAAACCATCAAGGCCATCAATAAGATTAAATGAATTGATCACAACAATTACGGTAAGATAGGACAAGGCCATACCAAAGCTCTCAGATACTTTGTCAATACCAAATAATCCGTGCATGCTGTCCAGCCTTATGCCTCCCAGATGAATTAATATGGATGCGGCGATTATCTGGCCGATAATTTTTTTGGAAGCAGAAAGAATAATAAGATCATCTTTCAGTCCCAAAAAGAAAATAATTAATGCTGCAGCAAAAAAATATTGAAATTCCGGGTTTACATACCCGGGAATAGAAAGCAGAGAAGCCAGCAAAAAACCACCGAAAATCCCGATTCCTCCTAAAGAAGATACGGGCAAAGTATGCAGCTTTCTTTTGTCCGGAACATCATACAATTTCTTTTGATCAGCAATTTGAATGACAACAGGGATGGCCAGGAAACAAATTATAAAGGATACCGAAGCTGTGAGTATAATATCCAGCATCAAGAAAAGTTTAACCGTGCAAAAATAGGTTTTAGATCTTAAGATTGCGAATTTTCCATATATTATTTATCTACTCTCTCCTTTTTCCTGTTGATAACTCAAATACCAAGTTTTTCTCAGTTATAGAATAATACGGGAAAGTTTCGTATCAAAAAAGGATGCAACTTTGCATAAATAATTAAGCGTTGGAATCATTAAATTCCTGAAAGTTTAAAAGAAAAATAAAATTATGGCAGAACTTACTTCAATTGCTACTCAACTAAGACGGGATATTGTAAGAATGGTACACGGTGCTAATAGCGGTCACCCCGGGGGTTCTCTGGGTTGTGCAGATTTTTTTGCAGCGCTTTATTTCAAGATCATGAAACATGATCCGGCTTTTCATATGGATGCACATAATGAAGATGTATTCGTTTTATCCAATGGGCACATTTCCCCGGTGTATTACGCTGCATTAGCAAGGTCCGGTTATTTTGATGTTAAGGAACTGGCTACATTCCGGAGAATCAATTCCCGGCTTCAAGGCCACCCAACTACTCATGAACATTTACCCGGTATTCGAATTGCGACAGGCTCCTTAGGGCAGGGAATGAGTGTGGCTATCGGTGCGGCTCTTTCAAAAAAACTGAACAACGATAAGTCATTGGTCTTTTCATTGCACGGGGATGGCGAATTGGATGAAGGACAGGTTTGGGAAGCCATTACTTTTGCCCCACATCACAAAGTTGATAACCTGATATCTACAGTTGACTGGAATGGTCAGCAAATTGATGGCCCCACCGATATAGTAATGCGTCTTGGAAATATCCGGAAGAAATTTGACATTTTTGGCTGGCTCACTCTTGAAATGGATGGGAATGATATGGATTCAGTTGTGGCAACATTAGAACATGCAAAATCATTAACCGGGCAGGGAAAACCTATAGCGATTATGATGCACACGATTATGGGTAAAGGAATTGATTTCATGGAAAATGATCACAACTGGCATGGTGTGGCACCTAATGATGAACAATTGCAAAAAGCATTGGCGCAGTTACCTGAAACACTGGGTGATTATTAATTTATTCACTACGAAGTGAAAACTCCTGTGCTGCTGCTTTACGGGCAGGAATCCAGGAAGCAATCAATGTGATGAACAGAACGGTGGCGCCTACCAGCAGGAAATCAGCCCAACGAAGCTTAACCGGGAAATAATCTATCAGGAAAGAACCTCCCTGCAATGGGATTAAATGAAAATTTATTTGTGCCCAGGCAATAAACCCTGCCAGCAGCATTCCCACTCCCCCGCCAATAATGGCAATCAGCAAGCCTTCACCCAGGAATATTTTTTGAATGAATAAACGGCTACCACCAAGGGCATGTAAGACACTTATATCTTTTTGCTTTTCCAATACCAACATGGTGAGTGCCCCTATCATATTGAAGGCCGCCACTACTAATATCAGGCTGAGTATTCCATAGATCACCCATCTTTCCAGGTTCATAACCGAATACAGGCTCTTGTTTTGTTCATATTTATTTTGTACCAGATAATCAATTCCAAAAATTTTCTTTAATTCTTTTTTTACTACATCTGCCCGGGAAGGATCCTGTAAGGAAATTTCAATATAGCTGTATTCATCGTCGCCCAACTTCAAAGCCCTTTTTACAAAATCAATATTGGTAATCCCGAATTTATTATCAAAGTCATCCTGGATTCTGAATATCCCGGAAATATCAATGGTATCCATACTGATATCCTCCAATAAATTGATCTGCTCAGTATTACTTTTCCTGGGTAAAAAGATTTTCAACGGAAAGAGATCAGCCCCTCCCTGCAGATGAATGGCATCGGCTATACCCACACCAAGAATAAGTTTCGGCAGATTTTCATTTCCAATATCATAGGTTGACGTATCCCGGGCACTAAGCCGGAGTAAATGCCCGGATACACCGGAGGTGTAACGATAATTTTCATCAACACCCTTTAAATACACCACAGACTGATACTCCCCGTTTTGCAAAAGGGCTTTTTCTTCAACTTCCAGTGAAAAATTTTTTATTTCTTTCAGGGATTTTATTTTTTGCAATTGATCAGGACTGACAAGAATCGTTTTACCCTGAGCAGCCGAAATTTTTAAATCCGTATAAAATGAGGAATACAATGATTTTACCAGGCCTTCAAAGCCATTGAATACACTCAGTACAAGAATCAAGGCCGTAGTGCCGATAATAATTGCAGCAATGCTGATCCACGAAATTATATTAATCGCAGTAGTGGATTTTTTTGCTTTGAAATAGCGGCGAGCAAATAGAAAGCTTAACAGGTTTAAAAAGTTTAAAGGGTTTAAGAGGTCAAAGAAGCTCAAATGATTTGATTGCTATAATCCGCATCTAACCACCCAACAATTTACCAATCTCAATCACCCTGACTATCTTTTCGGGGTTCTTCCTTTTTTATTTTTTTGAACAACTCTTCCATTCTGAAAACATGATCCAGTGTGTCATCATGAAAAAATTTAAGTTCAGGAATATTTCGTAACTGATGCCGGAGCCGTTGTGATAATTCTTTTTTTATTTCCCAGCTCTTTTCTTCAATTTTTTTCAATGTCTTTTTGGGTTCTGTTACCTGGAAAAAACTCAGGTATATTCTTGCCTCCAGGAGATCCGGTGTGACTTTAACAGAAGATATGGAAACCATACCTCCGTCCAGCATTGTAATTCCCAGGCGCTGAAAAATCTCGTTTATTTCCTGTTGAATCAGGCCAGCCACTTGTTTTTGTCGTTTTCCTTCCTGCATAGTATTATCCGTTCATTCGCTGCAAAAGTAGTTACTTTGTCCGTTTCAATTCGTTTTCCGGCATGAAGAAATATTCAAGAGTATTCAGGTATCTCAGAAATTATAAAAGTAAAATCGCATTATATTTTCTATTCATCCTGTTATCCGTAATTTTTTCCATTATATCCGTAGGAATGCTTATGCCATTCCTGGATCTTATTTTCAAAGGCAATACCGGAGCTTCAGAACTCGTAAAATCAACCGGAAACCCTGTACTCAGTTATGTCAGGGACCTGCTGCTGGATATGATGAATACAGGAGATAATGGAAAACTGAAAGCCTTAAGTATCATTTGTATCCTGATTTTATTATTCATATTTCTCAAAAACCTGTTTCTATACCTGTCCTTTTATGTTCTGAACCCGGTAAAAAATGCAATATCAAACAAATTAAGAGAAGAGATTTATGATAAAATATTAAGATTACCTATTGGCTATTTTACAGAAAAAAGAAAAGGGGATTTGATGAGCAGGACCACCAATGATCTCGCCGAAGTGGAAACCTCTGTTGTGGGTACGCTGGAAGGATGGATCCGGGATCCATTGACAATATTAATTGTTCTGACTTCCCTCTTCATATTAAGTCCGCAATTGACATTGTTCCTGCTGGTATTACTTCCCGTGATGGGATTTATTATTGGCCGGGTATCAAGATCTTTAAAAAAGCAATCACAGGAAGTGGCAGTTAAATACGGTCAATCTGTTTCCATACTTGATGAGACACTCAGCGGACTCCGGGTAATCAAAGCTTTTAATATTGAAGGGCTGCTTAGAAATAAATTCCTGGAAGTAAATAACAACTTACTTCAATCAAAAAATAAAATCAGTTTCAGAAGGGACCTGGCATCACCACTGTCAGAGTTTTTAGGTGTCCTGATTTTCGCTGTTATTCTTTGGTTTGGAGGCAGGCTGATATTGAAAAACGAGATAACATTAGAAGCAGCCTTATTTTTAACGTACCTCGCCTTATTTTACAATATTATCACACCCGCAAAAACACTTTCCACTTCATTCAGCAATATGCAAAAGGGATCTGCTGCTATCAATCGTATTGAAGAGATTCTAAGAACACCCGTTTCTGTAGACGATAACCCGAATGGTAAAAAGATTTCTTTATTTACAGATAGAATAGAATTCCGGAATGTAACATTCGCTTATGATGAAACGGTAATTCTTGATTCTATCAACCTCACAATTGAGAAAGGTAAAACCATTGCATTGGTGGGATCATCCGGCGCAGGAAAATCAACATTAGCGGATTTGGTGCCACGGTTCCATGATGTCAGCAGCGGTGAACTATTAATTGATGGCATCAACATCAAAGATTATTCACTTCAATCCCTGCGTAACCTCATGAGTATCGTTACCCAGGAGCCCATACTTTTTAATGACACTATTGCAAACAATATTGCGCTTGGTCAACAAACCGCAAGCAGGGAAGAGATTATTCAGGCTGCAAAAATTGCCAATGCCCATGACTTTATTATTCAGAAAGAGAATGACTATGATACAAATATCGGGGACCGGGGAAGTAAACTAAGCGGCGGCGAAAGACAAAGACTTACTATCGCAAGAGCTGTTTTAAAAAATCCTCCGATATTGATTTTGGATGAAGCTACTTCTTCTCTCGATACGGAAAGTGAACGATTAGTTCAGGATGCAATTAATAACATGATGCAAAACCGGACCAGCATTGTTATTGCACACCGCTTGTCAACTATTCGACATGCTAATGAAATCATTGTACTGCAAAAGGGAAAGATTGTGGAAAGAGGAACGCATGAGCAGCTAATGAATCAAAATGGGTTTTATAAAAAGTTGGTGGAGATGCAGGAAGTGCGGTAGAATTCAGAATTTAGAGTTACGAATTAAATATCACTAAGATTGATTCTACTATAAATTAAATTTCAATTCTACATTCTGAATTCATAATTAATAATTTCTCCTAATCCTATTCCTTAAGTTTGCTACATGTCTCAGCCATTGAAAAATACAATTGGTTATCAAATCGTTTACAACTGGCTCACATCGCAACAGCGAAAACCCTTTTTATTTCAACAAGAAACATGGCAGCATATCATCAATGGAAAAAGCGGCCTGGTAAATGCACCAACCGGCTGCGGCAAAACCTATTCTGTTTTTCTCGGAGCCCTCATTCAATTCATCAATGAACATTCAAAAAATTATAAGGATAAAAAGAATTCGGGACTCCAACTTTTATGGATCACACCGCTGAGAGCTTTGGCAAAAGATATTGCCAGGGCAATGGAAGAAGTTATCGCTGGTTTAGAAATGAAATGGAAAATCGGGATCCGAAACGGAGATACCAATACAGCTGAAAGAGCAAGACAAAAAAAACAAATGCCCGAAGTATTGATCATCACTCCTGAAAGTTTGCATCTCCTACTGGCGCAAAAAGGTTACAAAGAATTTTTTTCCTCTCTCAAGATAATTGCGGTAGATGAATGGCATGAACTGTTGGGAAGTAAACGTGGCGTTCAGGTAGAATTAGCAATAAGCAGGATTGTCGGAAGCAGAAAGCAGGATATTGCAAATACATCTGATTCTTCAAACTCAAAACTCCTGACTCCTGACTCCAGGCTCTCGACTCCCGACTCCCAACTCAGCATCTGGGGAATTTCTGCGACGATTGGAAATATCGAAGAAGCAAAAAATATTTTAATAAGTCCTTTGGAAAAAGAAGGAGTGACCATAAAAGCTGAAATGGAAAAAACTGTGGAAGTAGAATCCATTTTTCCAGATGAAATAGAGAAATATCCCTGGTCGGGTCATTTGGGAATTAAACTTATAAGCAAAGTCATTCCGATAGTTCTTGAAAGTAAAACCACACTTATATTTATCAATACAAGAGGTATGAGTGAGACCTGGTATCAGAAAATCCTCGATGCCTGTCCTGAATTAGCCGGTGTCATTGCATTGCATCATGGCTCGGTGGATATGGAACTGCGTACCTGGATAGAAGAAAACTTACATAGCGGAAAATTAAAAGCAGTAGTCTGTACCGCTTCGCTTGATCTCGGTGTGGATTTTCGTCCGGTGGAAACAGTGATACAGGTTGGTTCGCCAAAAGGAGTTGCCCGGTTTTTACAAAGAGCCGGGCGAAGCGGACATAGCTTCGATGCTGCCAGTAAAATTTATTTTTTACCAACTCATTCATTGGAATTGATGGAAGCTGCTGCATTGAAAAATGCTATAGCAGAAAAACTGATTGAAAGCCGTGAGCCGATGATCTTATGTTATGATGTTCTGGTTCAATATTTAAGTACGCTGGCGGTCTCTGATGGCTTTGACCCCGAATGCATTTTTAAAGAAATCATCACAACAAATTGTTACAAGGAAATGACTGAAGAGGAATGGAACCGGATTTTAAATTTTATCAGCAGTGGCGGTAATGCCCTGCAACAATATGATGATTACAAAAAAATGGAATGGGAAGATGGTTTGTTTAAAATCAAAAATCGTCGCATCGCCATGCGTCATCGCATGAATATAGGCACCATCGTCAGTGAGTCTATGCTGAAAGTAAAATTTATCAGCGGCGGTTATGTAGGAGTAATTGAAGAATATTTTATTTCAAGATTACAACCCGGTGATGTATTTACGTTGGCAGGAAGAAACCTGGAATTTGTTGCCATCAAAGACATGACAGCGTTGGTAAAAAAATCTTCATCCAAAAAATCAAAAGTGCCGAGCTGGCAGGGTGGAAGAATGCCATTGAGTGCCAATCTTGGATTTATGCTGAGAAAAACGCTGGACAAAATCAAAATTCAAAATCCGATAGCAATCGGATCAAAATCGGGAGAAGCTGTTCCTGATATTTATAAATTTTTACCAGCAGAGCTTGTCAAACTGAAACCATTATTTGAATTGCAGGAGGAATTATCATATTTGCCTGGAGAAAATGAATTGCTGATTGAACAAATTGAAACCGAAGATGGGTTTCATCTCTTTGTATATCCTTTTGAAGGAAGACTGGTGCATGAAGCAATGGCGGCAATCTTGGCGTATCGTATCAGCCGTATTACTCCTATCACATTTTCTTTTGCCATGAACGATTACGGATTTGAATTATTAAGTGATCAGCCAATACCCATAGATGATTCGAATGTATATGAATTATTCTCACCTGAAAATTTATTGGAAGATATACAACGAAGTATCAACAGCACCGAAATGGCGAAAAGAAAATTCCGGGATATAGCCGTCATTGGGGGTTTGATTTTTCAGGGTTATCCCGGCGAACAAAAGAAAGCGAGGCATTTGCAAAACAGCGCTTCTTTATTATTTAATGTGCTCAGCGAATATGAGCCCGATAATTTACTCTTGCGTCAATCTTATACTGAAGTAATGGAGCAACAAATGGAAGAAGCCCGGTTAAGGGACATGCTGAAACGAATTCAGGATTCAAAAATAGTGCTTACTTTTCCGAAGCAACTGACTCCTTTTTGTTTTCCGGTAAAAGTGGATAGCCTGAGAGAAGAACTATCATCAGAAAAGTTAGAAGACCGGATCAGGAAAATGATTCCACAATCCTGATTTTATATAATATCTTAATTTCAACAATTAGAAAATAAACCACCAAGACTCCAAGTCACTAAGTAAACACTAAGAATGCTTTGTGCCTCTTAGTGTCTTACTGCCTTAATGGTTTCATTTAAGCTTAGTCCCTGCTTTTTCAAATTTTCATCTCCTTCCATTCAGCTTTCCAATAAATTTGCCATTCTGTTATGCAACAACCCCTGAAACATATCATCCACAAAAATACTTTCTGGCTTTCTGCTGATCGCTGTATGTATTGGGAAGAAGAAAAGACATTGATTCTTGCTGATCTTCATTTTGGTAAAACCGGTCATTTCAGGAAATCAGGAATTGCCATACCACAAGCAGTTTACAAAGAAGATTTGCAACGCCTGGTAAATCTAATTCAGCATTTTCAACCAAAGGAATTAATTGTGGTGGGAGATTTATTTCATAGTAAAGCCAATAAAGAACTTGAGTTATTTCAAAAATGGAGAAATGACCTGGCTTCCATAAAACTCCAGCTTGTCAAAGGCAATCATGATATATTAGATGAAGTATGGTATCAACGGGCCGGAATAGAAGTTTATCAACAGGAATTGTTCATTAAAGATTTTAGTTTTGTTCACGACATCAAGGGCTCCGGAATTCCGAGTTCCCATTCTAAACTCTATACCTTTTCCGGACATATTCATCCTGCTATCCAACTCATCGGGCCCGGGAAGCAATCCTTTCGCTTCCCTTGTTTTTATTTTACAAGAAAATTTGCAGTTCTACCTGCTTTCAGCCGTTTTACGGGAACTCATTTGATTGATCCGAAAAAAGGGGAAAAAGTGTATGCCATTGCTGATGGAAAATTGATTCCGGTCTCTTGATGTAATTTCCAAAAAACAGAATCTCAGAAATCATATATCATACTTCAAACTTTATACCTCCTACTTCTTACTTCTAAGCTGATTATAATCCAGGAAATAAATAAACCGAATACTGAATTCATTTCCATGGCGGAGCTGAAATTGTTGTGCCAGGTTGCGCAGGTAAGTTTTATTTTCACCAGGAGCCAGGCTCATCATATCATTTTCACCTAACCAGTTTTTATATCCCAGTATCAAGCGGCTTCCCAGGCGGAAATCCCAGGTAAAGAATACATCCGTATTAAATATATTGATATTCTGATCCGGGCGGTTTATAACGGGTAAGGGGGGGCGGTTAACTAATTTGCCATCATCATTGACATCAAATAACTTTTTATAATTAACCCGATTCCAATAATGCCGGGCTCTTAGTGTCAGGTTCATCCGGGGTGTAAAATTATATTCACCGGTAAGTACAGGGCTAAAAGTCCGGTTATTTCTGAAAGCGGCAATTGGGTCGCCATTACTTTCTCTTCTGAATGAATAACCCAGTTGATTTACTTCATTGCCGGAATTAGCTTCAAGACTGAGATTAAATTTATTGCTGAACCGGTACCGGAGTCCCAGGTCCATTCCAATATAAGTATTATCATAATTAGGAGCAATACCATAATATAACCCATAATTAAAATAAAGTCTTTTACGGCTATCAGAACTGCCGTTCAATATCACCTGGTAATTTTGAGGATAGGCCAGGAATTTCCCGGGTGTCCTTAATTCAAAATAATCATGATTCCATTTCGGATCTACAGTAACATTTAAAGACACATCCCATGAATTAAGAAATATCCACATTGCCGAACCCTGAAGATAAAAGCGGTTATAGGCATAGGGTTGATACATGTAATTTAATGTGCTTTGAAAAGAATAAAAGTAAGTGAGAAAATTTTTTGTAGGTGTATTCTGATGATAACTTACATTCCCGCTGTAATAAACACTGTTAGGCGCCATTAGAATACCCATATCATTGGGATCATACTGATCAGAAATTATATATTGCTGAATATTATATTGCCATTTCCCACTCACCTTCCCATACTCCAGGGAGGTATTAAACCCATCATAAGGATCCGTTTCCCAGATTTTACTGTACCGGGCTTTGGCGCTGAAGCGATGAATATTCTTTTTGTCATACAAAGAAATATCCAAGGCAGAAACATTGGCATCCCGGCCACTGCCATTTCTCAAAACATTAGTATTGGTAAATGTAATATAGGATCTCCCTTTCAATGCCTGGTCAAATACCAGGATATTATAATTAGCCAGCGGCTCTGTTTCTATTGATGAATCTTTATCGGTCCAGGTATTTCTTACAATGGCATGCATGGGTGCGGTGACTGCATTAAAAAATCCAATACCCAGTTTTTTTTCTGTTCGCCCTGATAATTTAATGGCATTGTAAAGCTGTGTTGTCGCCGGATTTTTTATCAATTCGAGGTTGGGCTGGCTTTCTGCATAAGATTGTGCTTCATAATAACGAGAGGGTGTAGAACCCACCCTGCGGGAATAAAATAATCCGGCTTTATTAAAAAGCTCAGTTCCTTCGGTAAAGAAAGGCCTGTTTTCCTGAAACTTTACCTCATAGGGTGTAAGATTATTCACTTCATTATCAGAAACAACTTGTCCAAAATCAGGGATCAGTGTGGCATCCAGTGTAAAACTTTCATTTATTCCATATTTAACATCCATTCCTCCATTATACATCCATTCATTGATATAGCCGTCTTCTTCGGGTGTACTTCTATGTCCTGCGGACAAATAAGGTGAAAAACTCAAACGTAATGGAGGTTTGATATTCTTTAATCCTTCTAACTTACCAAATTGGTTTACAAATCCATTAATATTCGGATCCAGGGGACTCCATGTTGAAGTTTCATTAAGACGACGTATTGATCTCATGAATTGGATCCCCCAATTCTGAACATCTTTTTTGGAAAAACGTAAAGAGAGATATGGTATTTTCATTTCAACCACCCATCCATCCGGTTTAATGCTCACTTTACTTTCCCAAACAGCATTCCAGGTTTTATCTCCATAACTTCCAAAACCCATAGAGAGATTGGGACCCAGTTTTGCATCACTTTGAACATTGGCAGAAGTTACCAGGAATTGAAAACCGTTTTGATGATCATCATAAGTATCCAGGAATACAGAAAAATAATCAGCATCCTTTTGTTGTTCTTCATCCCTTGCTGTAATCTGTTTACGTATTAGTTTAGGGTCATCATATAAATAAGCGCCAACATAAATAGCGTTATTATCGTACATGATCTTCGCTACTGTTTTTTGTGCAGGCTTATTTCCGAAAGTCGGATAATTTTCAATAAAATCAGTTGCCTCAGCAACACTATTCCAGGCACTATCATCCAGATTGCCATCAATCTTCGGTGCCTGGGTAATTTTTACAGCCTGCAAAGTTCTTACCTGGGAAAATATAGGTTTATATACAAGAAGCAGCAGGAATAAGGAAACAGGTTTTATAAAATTCATGCAGTTAAATCTAGGTTGCGCAAAGATAATAGAGTACGGGAAGGAAACGAAAGGCTGCATCTTTCAATAACATTTAGACTAAAATCCGTAAAAATACGGTCTAGTTAACCTTTTTTTTCAGTGAATTTACCTGTTGTTGTAATTCGGTGACAATATTGGACAGTTGTTGCATATCCCAACGATCCTGAGACTTCACTTTAGAAATAATCATTTGTGCCTGCCACATTTCCAAAACGTCTTCCGCATTCATTGTGTAGGGATGAAACGCTGGATTATCGCTCATCATAGTCAGTTTGTTTTTAACCCGGTTATTTTTGACTATTCTTTTATAAACAATTCCTTCATTTTTTGATACAACAATATATGGAGCACTGTTTTTTACATCATCAATTTTCTCAATTTTTTCGCCAACAATAATGGAGCCACTGGGAGTAGGCAACATAGAATCTCCAATGATTTCAAAAGCCCTGTAATCTCCGCCGGAAAGCATAGGCAAAGTGAATGTATTCAATTCATCTATAAAATCCTGGTCGGCATAGCCGGCTAAATAACCCGCCGCTGCTTTTACCGGCACAAAAGTAATTTCTGCAGGACCTGATGACATTTTCATAGCCCTGCGCTTAGCCAGGTAGCCGCCTTTGCTATCACTCAGATCTTTTCTCAGAATATCATCCAAAGTGAGTTTAAAAATATCACATACAATTTCCAGAACATCTATTCGGGGATCAGCTCTTTCTTCTTCATAAGCACCAACCAGGGAACGTTTGATATGAAGCCTCTGTGCAAACTCTTCCTGGGTCCAACCCCGCTGCTTACGCAGGTATTTTAAATTCTTATTTGCAATTGACATAAACCCAATTTAGTTAGCTGCAAAATACTAATAATTTTAGATTCAACAAATATTTCATCAAAGAAAAAGGAGTAAGCACAATTTTATAGTACAAAAAACTGTTATACAAAAAACGAATTGAATCCCCTTTGACTGCACAAAAAACTGAAACATCCTACATTTGCCGAGAAATCTATGACTAAAAAGAAAACCGCACCTGCTTTTGCAAAGCGAAAGGTAAAACCAAAACCTGTCATCCTGATAACAAACGACGACGGAGTTACTGCACCGGGCATTAAAAACCTGGTGGAAGCCGTGAAAGATCTGGGTAAAATTGTAGTAGTAGCCCCGGACAAACCACAATCCGGTATGGGACATGCTATCACTATCGGACAGCCATTACGCCTTCATAAAATTCCGACTGAAGATTCTGTTGATATATGGTCCTGCACCGGCACCCCGGTGGATTGTGTAAAATTAGCAGTTGATAAAATATTACATCGCAAACCTGATCTTTGTCTCAGTGGGATTAATCACGGCGCTAATCATAGTATCAACGTGATTTACTCCGGCACTATGTCTGCCGCTGTGGAAGCTGCTATTGAAAGTATTCCTTCTGTAGGGTTTTCATTACTCGATTATAGTATTGAAGCCGATTTTTCCGGAGCCAAAAAATATGCAAGGATTATTGTAGAACATTTGCTGAAACAAAAGCCTGACAAGCATATGGTACTGAATGTAAATATTCCGGCGGTACCCGCAAAGCAGATTCACGGTATCAAAGTCTGTCGCCAGGCATATGCGAAGTATGTAGAAGATTTCATTGAACGAAATGACCCGCATGGACATCGCTACTATTGGCTTACCGGAGAATTTGTGAACTTTGATAAAGGAAAAGATACAGATGTATGGGCGTTAGCACACGATTATGTCAGTGTTGTGCCGGTTCAGTTTGATTTAACCAATTATGCTTTGAAAACAAAATTTGAAAAAGTCTGGAAATGATTTTCAAAAAAGACAACCTGAAGCTTGGCCTTGTTCTGGGACTGATGGGACCCATTGTAGGATTAGTCGTTATTTATTTTATTAAATTTCCCGGTATTTCATTCAGTGATTTTTTTGAAACGTTCATCAAAACAAACCGCCTTATCACTTCTATCGGCTCTCTTTCGCTTTTAGCCAATGTATTATTATTTACCATCTACATCAACACTCACCGCGACAATACAGCAAAAGGAATTTTCCTGATTACCCTGATTTATGGAATAGGGATCCTCCTGCTTAAGATATTGAATTAATAGTTCAGCAGGCTTTACTAACTTTAAGATCTAATAAGGTTATTATGAGAAAGACTCTTTTGTTCTTTGCAATCTCTATTGCAATAAGTATTTATTCATTTGCGCAGCAACATGAAATCACTTCTTACAAAAAATCAGAAGTGATGATCCCAATGAGAGATGGGATCAAACTCTTCACTACAATTTTCACTCCCATTAATGCCGGAATGCCTGTTCCGATTTTAATAACACGAACACCTTATAGCGCTACCCGGCCGGATAACTTCAATATTCTCAATTTTACTTATACCGCCAATATGGCAAAGGAAGGATACATCTTTGTATTCCAGGATATCCGTGGCAAATTTAAAAGTGAAGGTAAAATGCAGATTCATCAACCCTTGATTCATGCTACTCAAAAAGGAGCTGTGGATGAAAGTACAGATACCTGGGATACCGTTGACTGGCTGATAAAGAATACAGAAAACAATAATGGCAAAGCCGGCATACTTGGAATTTCTTACCCCGGATGGTTGGCTTTAGTTGGCGCCGTAGATCCGCATCCTGCTTTGAAAGCATCATCCGAACAAGCCTGCATGGGTGATCTTTTTCTGGGAGATGATTTTCATCATAATGGCGCATTCCGCCTGAGCTATGGAATGGAGTACACCTATAGTGTGGAATATGATAAAACTACCGGCAGCGATTTTCCTTTTCCGCAATATGATCTTTTTGACTGGTACCTGAAATTAGGTTCACTGAAAAATGTAAATGAAAAATATTTTCATAATAAAGTAGATACCTGGAACAACTTTGTATCTCACCCAAATTATGACACGTTCTGGCAAAAAAATTCACCGTTGAGTTACATTCATTATCCCCAAATTCCGCAACTGCATGTCGGCGGATTTTATGACCAGGAAGATATTAATGGTCCGCAACTGATGTATGCACACATGGAAAAAAAAGACAGCTTCAATAGAAATTTTATTGTACTTGGCCCATGGAATCATGGCGAATGGGGAAGATCAAATGAGCCATCAGCCAAAGACTTTCGTGAACTTCAAAAAAAATGGTTTGACTATTGGCTAAAAGGTATCGGAAATGGGAGGTTTAATGAAGCTACCACTTATCAAACCGGAAGCAATGAATGGAAAACCTATACTCTCTGGCCTCCAAAAGAAGCACAGATTAAAAAATTATATGCCGGTCCCGGAAATACCTGTTCATTTAATAAACCAACATCATCTAAAGGTTCTGTAAGTTACATCAGCGATCCGGCAAAACCTGTTCCTTATCGTACACTGCCCATTGAAGTTACTTATGGAACAGGAAGCCGGTGGAGAACCTGGCAAATAGAAGATCAGCGCTTTGTTTATACAAGACCTGATGTGGTAAGCTTTGTTATGGATTCATTGACAGAAGATCTGACCGTGACCGGGAAAATCATGGCACATCTTTTTGCAAGTACAACAGGAACGGATGCAGATTGGATTGTAAAACTTATTGATGTATATCCTGCATTTGATAAAGAAAATTTATCAATGAGTGGTTACCAGTTTCCTGTTGCAATGGAAGTATTCCGTGGAAGGTTCAGAAAAAGTTTTTCGAATCCAACTCCATTAATACCAAATCAACCCGAAGAATTTGTAATTGACCTGCACGATATTGATCATGTATTTAAGAAAGGACATCGCATCATGATACAAGTTCAAAGCAGTTGGTTTCCGGTCATTGATCGCAATCCGCAGAAATATGTTCCGAATATTTTTAATGCTAAAGAATCAGATTATACAAAAGCAACACAAACCATTTATTTTTCATCAAGGTATCCAACGTATATTGAGTTGCCGGTGATGAAAAATTAATTTTGCCCTTTACATTTGCTTTGTAATGAAATACTATATCATCGCCGGGGAAGCCAGTGGAGACCTGCATGGCAGCAATCTCATCAAAGAATTAAAAAAACTGGATGCTGCTGCCACTATCCGTTGCTGGGGCGGTGATAAAATGCAGGAAGTCGGAGGAGAATTAGTAAAACATTATCGTGATCTTGCCTTTATGGGTTTCACTGAAGTGCTGATGAACCTGAGAACAATTTTCCGCAATCTGAAATTCTGTAAAAAAGATATTCTTCAATTTCAACCTGACATCCTTATATTAATTGATTATCCCGGGTTTAACCTACGCATAGCAAAATGGGCAAAACAAAAAGGACTGAAAGTCATTTACTATATTTCACCGCAGGTGTGGGCATGGAAAGAAAACAGGGTGAAAGCCATGAAAAAATGTATAGACAAAATGCTCGTTATTCTTCCCTTTGAGAAAAAATATTTTCATGATAAATGGAATTGGGATGTGGAATATGTGGGGCATCCGTTGGTGGAAGAGATTGAAAGATATAAGGTACAAGGCACAAGAAACAAGTTCGCTGACAAACCGATTGTTGCATTATTACCCGGAAGTCGTAAACAGGAGATCATCAAAAAGCTTCCTGTGATGCTGCAGGTAAGTAAACATTTCCCGGGTTATCAATTTATCGTTGCACAGGCTCCTTCCATTGCAGATAGTTTTTACCAGGTATTTACAAGCAGGTTTCCGAATGTTAGCATAGTAAACGGTAAAACTTATGAGCTGTTGATGCAGGCAAAAGCAGCAATGGTCACTTCCGGTACCGCTACATTGGAAACTGCTTTGTTTGAAGTTCCCGAGGTGGTTTGTTATAAAGGTTCACCCATTTCCTATCAAATCGGGAAACGATTGATTAAAGTAAAATTTATTTCGCTGGTAAACCTGATCATGGATAAATTGGTGGTGAAAGAATTGATTCAAAACAATCTTACAGTTGAAAATCTGAAACAGGAATTACAGGAATTGATTACAAATGATGCAAGAATTGCTGGCGTCAAAAAAGATTATGCAGCATTGAAACAATTATTAAGTGAGGGTGGAAATGCCTCAGCACAAGCAGCCCGATCCATTATTGATTTTCTGACTACCGAAGCAGTTTGATTGCTAAAATGATCATACAAAGGATGAACATGAAAAAACAAATACGGTTGATCCAATGCATATACCCCACCCATTTTGTTTCAGGTTTGTCCGGTTTCCTGAGATAGAAGTATTGTGATATTTGTCTCCAGATTCCCATGTTCTAAAGTTATTACACTTTCTCAACACATCAGGAAAAGGATTGTTCAATATGAATCAATATAAAAAAGCTTTCCCTATTTTTGCATCCCTCCGGGGGTTTAGCTCAGCTGGCTAGAGCGTTTGCATGGCATGCAAAAGGTCACCGGTTCGACTCCGGTAACCTCCACCTTTAAGTTCTGTATATCAGAACTTTTTTTATTAATAATATAATGCAATCACTGAATCATGACAATGTTTCCTCCGAGTGTCCCTTAAGATTTCATAGGCGATGTGTCAGATAGTCTTGTGAGCAAGAGCTGCGGGACCCGATAGCTATCGGGTCGCCGTCAATAAGTATGGGAAGTCGTATATTGTATCATCCCTTTGAACAACACCGAGTCCATAGCAAAAGTATCATAGATTGAAAATTTGTTATTGTGAGACTCGGCTGGGAACAAAAGATAGGCGTTTGCATGCCCCAAAGCCTTTCGGGGAAAAGGTCATCCCGATTGTATCGGGATAACCTCCACTAAGTTCTCTACCTCAGGATTTTTTTTATTAAACCAGATAATTATTGACTTCCTAAAGGCTAAAACCCAGGAAACCTGCGGGTCTTTGTCTATCAAGAGATTTTAGGAAAAACAAAAATTTATAAGCATTTTCGTGTACGTAAACAAAAATTAGCGAATTTAGTTGAACCTTTCCTGCTAATTTTTAAATCCTGTTGAAAAGATTCGGGATCCTTCAGGGCATCATTACGGCGATAACTTTAAAATAAATTTTATTTTAATTCAGACATAAGCAATTATTATACATTTTTTCATCAAAAAAACAACCGAATGCAAACAACCACAGCAGTTTCAAAAACAAAATATCTCATTCCGGTTATTTTAGTCACAACACTTTTCTTTTTATGGGCTTTCCTGCATAATACGAATGCCGTATTGATACCACACCTGAAAAAAGCCTTGCAACTCAGCGACACACAATCGTCCTTTATAGACCTGGCAGTTTATCTTGGTTATTTTCTCATGGCGATACCTGCCGGGTACATGATGCATAAGCAGGGTTATAAGAGAGGAATCATCCTCGGTCTTATTTTATTTGCAGCTGGTGCATTGCTCTTTTTACCGGCTGCAAGTGAAAGAAGCTTCATGCTGTTTCTGGGTGCCTTATTTATCCAGGCTGCCGGTGCCACCTGTCTGGAGACCGTTGCCAATCCCTATATGACCATCCTGGGCCCAAAGGAAAATTCTGAGCAACGACTGAATTTTGCACAATCTTTCAATGGGCTTGGAGCCGTAGTAGCTCCCATTATTGGCGGTACTTTCATTTTATCAGGTGTTGAACATTCAAAAGAAGAATTGAACCAGATGGCTGCTAATGGCACATTGAATCAGTACTTAAGTGCTGAAGCTTCCACAGTTAATATTCCTTACATCGTGATTGCTGCAGTGGTTCTGTTGGTAGCAGTGGCCTTTATGATTGTAAAGTTACCGCAGGTGCATGAATCCGATTCAATGGATTCACATTCAGGGTTTTCTTTTAAAGTACTTCGCCACAGCCATGTCAGATGGGCTGTCATTGCACAATTCTTTTATGTAGGAGCACAGGTTGGTGTTGCCAGCTTCTTTGTACGGTTTTCAAAAGAGGTAATGGACCTTCCTGAAAAAGAAGCAGCCTACCGCTGGGGTTATATTGCAATGGTGGGATTTATGGCAGGTCGCTTTTTCGGCACTTTCCTTATGAAATATATTCGTCCGCAGCGGCTTCTTTTATTATATGCTCTACTTACAATTGCTTTACTACTATTAGCATTAAATACAAGTGGAAGCATCGCAGTTTATGCTATTACTGCAGCACCGTTTTTTATGTCCATTATGTTCCCAACCATTTTTGCATTAGGCATCAAAGAAATCGGTGAAGAAACCAAGATGGCTTCTTCCTTGCTGGTAATGTCTATTGTTGGCGGAGCGCTGGCACCCATATTTATGGGATTGATTTCAGACCAAACAGGAAGCATGCAGAAAGCTTATATCATACCTTTGCTTTGCTTCGCTGTCGTGGCATGGTTTGGATGGAAAGGTTATAAAATAAAAAAATAATCAATGTTTAAACTTGATAATAAAATAGCCGTAATTACCGGTGGAGGTTCGGGAATCGGAAAAGCTATTTCAATACTTTTCGCAAAACAAGGTGCTCATGTTCATATCATCGAGCTGACAGGTGAAGCTGCACAACAAACGGTACAGGAAATAGAAACTGCAGGTGGTAAAGTTTCATCTCATGCGGCAGATGTTTCAAATCAAAATGCAGTTTTAAACGTTTTTAAAAAAATTGGTGCAGTACATATTTTAATTAACAATGCCGGTATTGCTCATATCGGGAAAGCAGGCAATACATCTGAAGAAGATTTTGATAAAGTGATACGGGTAAATGTAAAAGGTGTTTACAATTGCCTTTATGCAGCCCTACCTCAAATGCAACTGGCAGGAGGCGGGGTGATCATTAATATGGCTTCCATTGCTGCATGGACAGGACTTGCAGATCGTTTTGTGTACAGCACGGCTAAAGGAGCTGTAGCAGCAATGACGCTTAGCGTTGCTAAAGATTATATTCATGAAAACATTCGCTGCAATTCCATTTCCCCTGCAAGAGTGCATACACCATTTGTGGATGGATTCTTAAAAAAGAATTACCCGGGCAATGAAGCAGCCATGTTTGAAAAATTATCAAAGACCCAACCTATAGGAAGAATGGCCCGGCCGGAAGAAATAGCAAGTCTTGCATTATATTTATGCAGCGATGAAGCCTCATTCATTACGGGTTGCGACTACCCTATTGACGGTGGATTCATTAAACTTAATACATAATCACTATGAAATTGATCCGCTTTGGAATGCCAGGTGAAGAAAAACCCGGCGTCATTATCAATGAAAATTATTTTGATGTATCCTCTTACGTAAAAGATTATGACGAACAGTTTTTTGCAGATGACGGATTACAGTATCTAAAAGAAATCACCAGTGATGCTGAACTAACTTCTGTTGATAACAATATCCGTCTCGGCTCAGCAGTTGCCCGGCCATCGAAAATAATTTGCATCGGGCTTAATTATTCTGATCATGCGGCTGAAAGTAAAATGCAGGTACCTCCCGAGCCGGTGATTTTTTTTAAATCCACAACGGCGCTGTGCGGTCCCAATGATGATGTTATCATTCCCAGAAACAGTACAAAAACAGATTGGGAAGTGGAGTTGGCTGTTGTCATCAGTAAAAAGACAAGTTATATAACAGAAAAAGAAGCCAACGATCATATTGCAGGATATGTTTTACATAACGATTACAGCGAAAGGGCTTTCCAGATAGAACGAAGCGGACAATGGGTGAAAGGAAAAAGCTGCGATACCTTTGCTCCGTTAGGACCTTTTCTTGCTACAAAAGATGAAATCCCGGATGTTGACAACCTGAAACTCTGGTTGAAAGTGAATGGAAAGATGATGCAGAATGGGAACACAAAAAACCTGGTTTACAAAATACCTTTCTTAGTTTCCTATATCAGCCAGTTTATGACCTTACTACCCGGTGATGTTATTTCAACGGGAACACCTGCAGGCGTTGGCATGGGACAAAAACCGGAATCAGTTTACATAAAATCAGGAGATGTAATGGAATTAGGAATTGATGGATTAGGTAGCAGCAGGCAGGTCGCAGTGAAGAGTCGATAATTTTCCAATTTAAAAATTAGTAAATGAAAAAATTTTGTCTCGCATTGGATTTAAAAAATGACACAGCTTTGATTGCTGAATATGAAAAATATCATCAACAAGTTTGGCCGGAGATCATTCAAAGTATAAAATCTTCAGGAATTGAAGTGTTGGATATTTACAGAACAGGCAATCGTCTTTTCATGATTATTGAAGCTGATGAAAATTTTTCATTTGAAAAAAAGGCGGCAGCAGACGCTTCCAACCCAACAGTGCAGGAATGGGAAACGTTGATGTGGAAATTTCAACAGCCTCTTCCCTGGGCAAAGTCGGGAGAGAAATGGATTCTGATGGAAAATATTTTTAGTTTGTAATAATTCTCAACTACAGGCTTAAGAATGTATTCACTATTTCCCAATTACATCATCCACCGGCACACAGGTAAACATCCACTTTTCCGGATTTTGCCAATCTTTTCCTTTGAAGCTGCCGACAGGAGCTTTAATTAAAACAGTGTTCCATCCTTTTTGTAAAAATATTTTGGTTGGGAGGCGATATTCATATCCTTCATCTGTCAATGGCATTTCCGAATTCCCTTTTTGTCCGGCATGTTTCCATTTGGGAGACTCTACCAGTTTGCCATTTACCCAAATTTCACTTTGATGATTGTCCCATGTACCGGGCTTCGGAGAATCGGTAGCCGGAGAACGGGAAATATTATTGAACCCTATCCAGAAATTTTTTTCAGCATTTTCATCACTCCCTATTTTAGTTACGGCATACCAGGTAGTGTTTTCTTTCGGATTTTTTAATGCCCCTTCAATTAAAGGAGCCCACCAATGTCTCAAAATTATTGTGCCTCCCACTACTGTTATTGCAGCTTGTTGAATTGTATCATTAAACCTATTAGTTTCTGGAAAGAATTTTTTTGATAAATCTCCACTGTTATCAAAAGGTCCGTATAATTTCCAAACAATATCCGACTGTCGCTGGTAAGAAAATGCAAGGTTTTTAAAATATTGCTTTTTATTATCGAGGAGGCGATTTTCGAATTCTGAAAAATCCTTCGCTTTTACTGACGATGGTTCGCCAATTACAGCCGTCCATCCTGGCTTGCCCCTGCCACGCCAGGTTCTTTCCGAAAATGTAAGCAGAGAAGGATAAACAGGGTTCATAAGCAATACATCTTTTTCATTTTCGACTCTCCTGTCAGGCCAGAGACATAATGTTGCGCCTAACACATTCTTGTCTTCTTTCATCACATCACCAAACTGCCGGAAAAAAATTGTAACAACACTTTCCAGCGGGTCCATGTGGTTTATATATAGATGCCTCGAATCAATAAACCGGAGAAAGGAAATATTTTTTTCACCATTATCGCTCATCCATAGTTGACGAATAGTTGATGAATCAACTGACGCTCCGGGGCTCCACGCAATCGTTGTTTTGCCAAGGTTATGCACCAAATCAATTACCTCAGGCATGAATTTTTTATTAGAAACATGTACTTCATCGCCCCCTATATGCATATATGGCAAATTGTAAGTAGTGCAAAATTCACTGAGAATATTTTTAACAATCGCCACCCCAGAATCCGATTGCATATCCACACCTATTGCTCTTTTAAATGCAGCGCTGTGCCCTGGCATATCAATTTCAGGTACAAGCGTAATGTATCTTTCTTTGCAATAGCGAATAAGTTCCTTAAACTCATTTTCAGTATAAAACATGCCATTATTCCGCAACATATTTTCAGGAGCTGTCAACTGCGGATATAATTTACTTTGCAGCCTCCAGGCAATATCTTCTGTAAAATGAAAATGAAAGATATTGAGTTTGTACCGGCTCATTACATCAATTTGCTGCTTTAGCAAATCTATAGATTGAAAATTTCTGCCCACATCCACCATATATCCCCGCCAGGAATATGCAGGATAGTCTTTGATATTGCAGCCATCTATTATTACATTGTCCCGGTTTAATTGCATTAAAGTTTGTATAGCATTAAATATACCGTGCCGGGTATTGGCAGCAATTACAATTTTTGAAGACGAAACTTTGAGTTCATAAGCCTCATCCCTATTTTCAGGTGCATTAATCTTTCCGATTTGTAATTCAATATGTGGAATGTCAGTACTTCTTTCAGTCAAACTAACTTCTGTATTTATTCCGCTTTCCAGTAATGTTTTTTGTAGTTGTTCCGCATCACTGCTGAGGCTATCCGTTGAAATAAATATTTTCTTGCAGGAGTATAACGGGAAAAATTCTTTGGTAAATTGCAGTTGCTGAGGTAATGGAATGAGGGAAGGCAATAGCTGCAAATCATAAACATAAGGATATACGATATGTTTCCAGATCAGGTAAGCTTCGCCCTTTAAATGCAAGCCATCATTGGTCAGACTGCTTTTAAACCTTCCATTTGCATCTGCAAATACCGAATGCAAATTGATATATGTGTAATGGTGTGTTGTGGCATTCTGCGCAAGCAAAGAATTAACATCATTTATCTTTTTCCCATTGGGAGTATGAGTGGGAAATTTTCCATACACATCATTCACGGGTAAAATACTCTGAACATACAATTTAGTTGATGGTGATTGGTGCTGTACATAATCAGCAATCAAAAAAATATTTTTAACCACACTGTCGGTAGAAATATTTCTTGCCAAATCATTAGTGCCGATTAATAAGAATATTTTTGACGGCCTGCCGGTTACGACATCATCCAGGCGGTTAATAACTCCTGCAGTGATATCACCGCTGATACCCCGGTTTTTAATGTTACTATCATTGAACAATTCACTCCATTCGCCACCGTCGGTAATACTGTTGCCAAGAAATATAATATCCTCTTTTGATTTCGGCAAAGAGTTGAAAAGTGTTACCCGCTGCCAGTAATACGAGGGAAATAATGAATCAGAATAGGATGGTAAATGTATTTGTGCTCCTGAAAACTGCTGAAACAATAAAACAAATACTATCGGAAATATTTTTTTCATTTGCACCTTACCATTATAAAACTGAGTTTCAGGCTCCGGCTACTCCACCACAATCTCATCTGCAAAAATCCATGCAGGAAGGTCTTTACCCGGATGATCTTTTGTTAATCCTTTCAACGCTTTTGCAGTAACACGAATATATCGTGCTTTCTGCTCCGGAAAATTAGCTGTAAAATCTTTAATTGCGGTCATTGTATTCGATGGAACATCATTGTCAACTGTCTTTACTTCTGTAAAACTTTTGCCGTCATCACTTATTTCAAATTTTACATATTGCGGCATCATAATCCAGGAACGATAACTTTGTAAACAGCCAAGTGATATAGTATGAATATTTTCCTCATCACCTAAATCAATTGTAGCAATCAAATCTTTTCCCTCAATACCATGCCAGTATTTCCCAATAATATCTGTACCCCGTATGCCATCAGTTAAAGTATTTGGGCCATCAGCAAAATATTTACTGCTTACAGGATTGGCATAAACAACATTTTTTCCCACAGCTTTATCCATTACAAAAGATTGTTGTGCCACATTATTGGTCATCATTTTTCCATTTACTACAGTAATTGCTTTCAAAGTAACAGTAGAATCAATGGAAACGGGTGTGCTGTATTTGCTACTTTTTAAAGTTGGCTGTTCCCCATTTGCAGTAAAATAAATTTCTCCCCCGTAAATTTCTGATGATAAAACAGCAAAAAGTTTTCCGCTTTGTACCAACGGCTTAATATCCGGTCTAAAATTTCCTTTACAGTAACGAATGCCCCTTTGTCCGAATTTTTCAAAATGTGACTGCAACCGTTGGTTAAAACTATCCCAGTTTTTCTTATCACCCGGAGTCCAGTCTGTTTCTGCCAATGCCAACATGCGGGGCAGCAACATATACTCTGCATGTTCGGCAGTGGAAATATTTTCTGCCCACAAGTTAGCCTGTGCTCCCAAAATATATTGTTCATATTCTCCCTGTAATTCTTTTGGAACAGGATTATAATCATAAACCATTTTCAATGAATTGAATCCGCCAAATGCCAACGGCTCCGTTGTGGGGTCTGCCTGGTAGTGATCAAAATATAAAGGAGTGCCCGGTGTCATTACCACATCATGATGCATTTTTGCTGCTGCAATTCCACCTGATTCACCACGCCAGCTCATCACCGTAGCTTCCGGCGCTAAACCTCCTTCCAGTATTTCATCCCATCCAATCATTTTGCGATGTTTGCTGATAATGAATCTTTCAACCTTTTTTATTAAATAACTCTGCAGTTCATCTTCATTTTTTAAACCCAATCTATTTTTTAACGCCTGGCATTTTGCACAATTTTTCCATGAAGTTTTGTCCACTTCATCACCACCGAGATGAATATACTTCGATGGAAAAAGTTTGATTACTTCAGTCAACACATTTTCTAAATAAGTAAACACACTGTCATTACCAACGCAATAAACGGAAGATATGTTTCTGTAATTTCCCCCGGTCATAGGCAATTGCTGTTGCTGAGAGCAACTTAAATAAGGATAAGCAGCTATGGCAGCAGCGCTGTGCCCGGGCATTTCAATTTCCGGTACAATAGTTACATTTCTTTCCTCCGCATATTTTACAATGTCTTTAATTTGTTCCTGCGTATAGTATCCTCCATAGGTTGCAGAATCGCCTTCTTTTGCCTGCGGGCTACTCCCCCACATAGAGTTTGATTCATCCACACGCCATGCACCTACTGATGTAAGCTTAGGATATTTTTTTATTTCTATTCGCCAGCCCTGGTCATCAGTGAGATGCCAGTGAAAAGTGTTCATTTTATAGGTAGCGAGCAAATCAATATATTCTTTTACAAAATCAGGCGAAAAAAAATGACGGCTCACATCCAGATGCATTCCTCTCCATTTGAAACGGGGATAATCTTTAATTGTCATGCAAGGTACCCGCAATGCGGCATTAGTTCTTATAGCAGGCAGTGTCTGAAAAAGCGATTGTATTCCATAGATAATTCCTGCCTTCGTATTGGCAGTAATGTCTACAGATATTGGAGAAACAGTTAGCAGGTAGCCTTCAGTGCCGATCCCTTCTGTTTTTTTAATTATCAGTTGAATTGAATTTTTTCCATGAATATTTTCTGGCAAAATATATCCACTGATATTTTTAATATGGCTTTTAAGAAACGAAGCTGCATGAGTTAACTCAGCATTTGTTTTATTAAATATAACCGGAGTATTCTTTTCAATTATAAAATATCCGGTATTAATTTTCATTTCCACGGGCTGTGGAATAATGTTAACGGGTTGCTGCGAAAACAACATGATTGGAAAAGACCATAAAACAAACAAGAGAGTTTTTTTCGATGAATTCATCTGCTACAATTTAATAGTTTAAATTCTAAAGAGATATTTTTGTAAATATCCCTATTTTTTACTTCTCTTATCTCAAAACTGATTCAAAGCTTCCGGCATTCTTATTGTTGATCTCTGAATATCTAAAATACTCCGGGGTTTGAATAATAAAAAGTTCGTTGAACCGGTTTATCACACCTGGTTAATACACTATTTTCCGAAATAAAGAATCCGGAACTAATGGGCCAGTCATATATAACGATTTTGAGGTTCATTATTCAGGATGCCTTTCAAATAAATAATTTACAAATCTTCAATCATAAACAATAATTCTATCAGTTTTTTACTAATTTCCGATTTTTAAACCTCTATTGATGATCATTGACAGCCATATACATTTCTGGAAGTACAATAAGACCCGGGATGCCTGGATTACCGATTCTATGAAGATCCTTCAGCAGGACTATTTACCGGAACATCTTGCTCTAACTTTTAAGCGAACCGGGGTGGATGGTTGTGTTGCCGTTCAAGCCGATCAATCGGAACTGGAAACCCATTTTCTCACCGAACTTTCCAAAACCCACCCTGTAATCAAAGCTGTTGTTGGCTGGGTTGATTTGCAAAATGAAAATATTGAAGACCGGCTCCACTATTTTTCCCAATACCCTGTCATAAAAGGATGGAGGCATATCGTCCAGGCCGAGCCCGATGATTTTCTGTCAGGAAAAAATTTTCTGAGGGGGATCAAAGCGCTTCAGCCCTTTAATTACACTTACGATGTGTTGATTTATCATCAGCAGTTAAAAGCTGCCATTGAATTTGTGTCAAAATTTCCCGAACAAAAATTCGTAGTTGATCATTGCGCCAAACCCGATATTAAGAATAAAAACATTGACAACTGGAAATCGGGAATTAAAGAACTGGCTCAATATCCCAATGTATGTTGTAAAGTTTCAGGTTTATTCACTGAAGCCAACTGGAAAGAATGGAGTGCCGGTGATTTTTATTCTTATCTCGATACTATATTTGAATCTTTTGGAACAGGCAGGCTATTGTATGGGAGTGATTGGCCTGTTGTATTGCTTTCGGGGATTTATATACAGTGGAAAAGCCTGCTGGAAAAATACATGGAACAATTTGATGAAGAAAGCCGGGAAAAAGTTTTTGGAAAAAATGCTATTGAATTTTATAATCTTTAATTATGGATCTTAACTTAAAAAATAAAATTATTATTGTCACCGGGGGAGCCAAAGGAATTGGAGCCGGTATTGCATCCGTCTTAGCCAGAGAATCTGCTATACCTTTTATTGTAGGAAGAAATGAAACCGATAATATTTCCTTAGTCAAACAAATTGAAAGCAGGAATGGCAAAGCTTATTCTGTAACTGCAGAACTCACACAACCTTCCGAATGCAGAAAAGCAATTGACGCAGTATTGAAACAATGCGGCAGAATTGACGGGTTAGTGAATAATGCCGGGGTAAATGACGGAGTAGGACTTGAAAATGGGAATTATGATGCCTTTATAGCTTCGCTGCATAAAAACCTGGTGCACTATTACCTCATGGCTCAATTTGCCCTTCCTGAACTTATAAAAAACAAAGGAGCCATCGTCAATATCGGAAGTAAAACTGCAGAAACCGGGCAAGGAAATACTTCTGCTTATGCAGCAGCCAATGGCGGGAGGAATGCCTTAACAAGAGAATGGGCTGTGGAACTGCTGAAATACAGTATCCGTGTTAATGCAGTTATAGTAGCAGAGTCCTGGACACCATTGTATGAAAAATGGATTAATTCACTACCGGATCCAAAAGGAAAATTAGAATCCATTACTTCAAAAATTCCATTAGGAAAAAGAATGACTTCAACGGAAGAAATTGCTGATATGGTTGCATTTTTATTATCGGAAAAATCCAGCCATACTACCGGCCAGTTAATTCATGTGGATGGAGGTTATGTGCATTTAGACAGGGCAATCAGTTAAAATCAGTCGCCCCAGATATTATCTTCACCATTCAGCCATTTTTTAACCAGTTTTGTTGTCACGGATTTAGGCCGTTCAATAGGGTAGCCTAATGCCCTGTCCCAACAAAGGCTTGCAAGAACTCCCAGGGATCTGCTGACACCAAAAAGCACAGTATAATATTCATATTCCACCAATCCAAAGTGTTCTAATAAAGCACCACTGTGAGCATCCACATTCGGCCAGGGGTTTTTTATTTTTCCCAGGGATTGTAAAATCGGGGGAACCACTTCATAAATATTCCAAACGGTTTGTACCAGCGGATCATCTGCTGCATGTCTTTTGCCAAATTCCATCTGCGCAATAAATCTTGGATCAGTTTGCCGTAATACAGCATGCCCATAACCGGGTACTACCCTGCCTTCACTCAATGTTTTTTTAACATACTCTGCAATCTGTTCTTTTGTGGGTATCTCTGTTTGTAACTCCTTTCTCATCTCAAATATCCATTTGATCACTTCCTGATTGGCCAGCCCATGTAACGGACCTGCCAAACCATTCATTCCTGCAGCCAGGCTGAGATAGGGATCACTCAAAGCCGAGCCTACAAGATGAGTGGCATGTGCTGATACATTTCCGCCTTCATGATCTGCATGGATTGTCATGTACAATCGCATCAGTTCATGGAAGTCTTCATTCGCATAACCGAGCATATGAGCAAAATTTCCTGCCCAATCTAAAAGACCATTAGGTTGTATATGTTCTCCTTTTTTATACTTGCGACGATAGATATAAGCTGCTATACGGGGCAACCTTGAAATCAGATCCATGGCATCATCAAATACAGCCTCCCAGTAATCTTTCTTACTCATGCCTTGTGCATATTTCTTGGAAAAGCCGGATTCAGTCTGAAGCGCCATAATAGCAACTACAAACTGTGTCATGGGATGTGTATTTACAGGTAGTGCTTCGATAGTTGCAAAAACATGATTCGGCACATGACTGCGGCGTTGCCAAACTGAAGTAAGATGCTGTACATCATCTTCAGTCGGAAGGTTGCCGATCAGCATAAGATAAAACAAACCTTCAGGCAGTGGCTCAGAGCCGCCATTTGATTTGGGAAGTTTCTCTCTCAGTTCCGGAATCGAATAACCCCGGAAACGGATTCCATCCTGTGCATCAAGTAATGAGGTCTCGGTGACTAATCCTGTTATCCCTCTCATGCCCTGGTATACCTGGGATAATAGTACTTCGCCAATCACTTTATCACCATGTTCTTTGAGTAAATCTTTTATTTCAGTTGATACAATTTCTGATTTCGCTTTAAACCGGTCTTTGAGAATTCCCATGATCGAAAAATTTTAAAATAGAGTAAGAAAAATGAATTGGTGAAGTTACGAAATGTAGGAGGCCTGAGCAAAATTTGAAGATAAAAGATTACAAAAGTCAGTCATGGTTCTGAGATGTAATCTCTTTTTTCTGTACTACTTTGGTGCGTTGCGATATAATATCCAGGCAACAATTGTAAAAGCTATGTTGGGAAGCCAAGCTGCAATCAAAGGAGGGAAATCAGCTTTAATAGAAAAAACAGTTGAAAACCGGTCAGATATAATGAATAGTGCTGCCAGAACAATTCCGACGGCCAGGTGAACTCCACTGCCGCCTCTCGTCTTACGGGAAGCGATAACCACCCCTATAAATGTGAGCAATAGAACAGAAAAGGCGGTTGCTGAACGGCGATACCTTTCCACTTTCAATGTGTTTAGCCCTTCCGTACCTCTAAGTTCTTCCTGCTTAATAAAAGCAACCAGTTCCGGTGAGGTTAGTTTGTCTTTAAGATAATAGTCCTTTCGTAATTCGGATGGCTTTACAGAAAGTTTTATCACCAGTGTATCATAATGGCGTATCACTTCTCCCATACTGTCCACTTTTCGCTCAACTGCATTTAAGAGAACCCAGGTTTTTTTTGCAGTATCCCAACGTATGGATGATGACCGCAGGTTGTAGATTACTTTGTCATCCTTTACCCTGTCCATGAAAAAACCTCTTGCCATTTTAGTAGTAGTATCAAACTCCCTGATACCGGTAAAAGTGTTGCTGTCGGTTCGCAGATAATAACAATTAAAGCAGCTGGTAAAAGTCCGGTTTTGCGAAGGATCATCTTTATCCACATATTTCGTCATAAAATTTCCCCGGATTACATTAGCCTTTGGAATTAAATAGCTGTTGCCATACCAAAGTATTATTGAAAGTAGTAGCCCACCGATAAAATAAGGCCTCAAAATCCGGTTATACGTTATTCCGCTTGCCAGCATAGCAACAATTTCTGAACGGATAGCCATTCGGCTGGTAATAAAAATAACTGCTATGAAAACAAAAAGAGGAAACAACAGGCCCCAGATCCAGGGAACGAACCCGATGTAATATTGCCTGATTAATTCTATTGTTGTCAGGCCGGATTGAACAAAATCATCTGTTTTCTCGCTGGTATCTACAGCTATGGCAATAGCTGTGAAGAGAATCATACAAAAGAAGAAAGTCACAAAAAATTTCTTCAGTATATACCAGTCCAGTTTACGCATAAAATGAAAGCAGTCAAAAATACTTGAAAAATTGTTGCTGAGATGTGAAAGGAGAAATTACAATCGTTGTTTCAGTATCTCAATCCAATTAGTTTTCCAATTCTGAAAATTATTTTCAAGAATTGCCTTACGGGCTTCATTCATCAGCCACATATAGAAGGCCAGGTTATGAATGCTGGCAATTGTCAGACCGGTAATTTCTTTTGACTTCATTAAATGCCTCACATAAGCTTTACTGTAATATTGGCTGATCTCACAGTCTAATCCATCATCAATCGGAGAAAAATCTTTTTCCCATTTTTTATTATCAATATTGATCACCCCTTTCGTGGTAAAGAGCATTGCATTTCTTCCGTTTCGGGTGGGCATAACACAATCAAACATATCAATACCCAAAGAAATACATTCCAATATGTTCCAGGGTGTACCCACTCCCATGAGGTACCTTGGCTTATCTTCAGGCAGATGGTCACAGCACAGGGAGGTGAATTCATACATCATTGCTTCCGGCTCACCCACACTTAATCCCCCGATTGCATTCCCGGCAGCATTTTTTGAACTTATGAATTCACAGGATTCTTTTCTCAGATCATGGAAAGTGCTGCCCTGTACTATTGGAAAAAGGTTTTGAGTGTGACCGTATTTTGGTTTACAGTTTCTCAAATGATCAAAACAACGATCGAGCCAGCGATGCGTCAGCTCCATTGATTTTTTTGCGTAGAGATGATCGCTGGGATAAGGTGGACATTCATCAAATGCCATAATAATATCGGCGCCAATGCTCCGCTGTATTTCCATGACATACTCAGGACTGAAAAGATGTTTACTTCCATCTATATGACTTTGAAATACGACTCCTTCTTCTTTAATTTTCCTGTTTGCCGCCAGGGAAAAGACCTGGTATCCTCCACTGTCAGTTAATAGGGGCCTTTTCCAATTCATAAAATGATGAAGTCCTCCGGCTGCTTCTAAAACTTCAAGCCCGGGTCGCAGGTATAAATGATAAGTATTGCCCAAAATGATTGACGCATTAATATCAATCTTCAATTGTTGTTGAGTAATTGCTTTTACACTTCCCACAGTTCCCACCGGCATAAAAACGGGGGTGGAAATAACGCCATGATCTGTTGCTATAGTACCTGCTCTTGCTTTTGAAGCTCCGTCATTTTTTTCTATCTGGAATGATAAAGTTGACATACGATTTTTAAACGCTGCAAGATAATCCGAAACGAATAACTGTACCACACAGTCTTTAAAAGGCAGGCGTACCTTGTTTTATCCACAAGCTGTGAAATTTATTAGAAAACGGGTGAAGCGGTAATAATTATCTTCGCAACCATGCCAGCTGTCTATTGGGAAGAAATTGTTTTTTATGTTTTTGCTGCAGTTACTGTATTGCAGCTTTTTTATTATATCTGGTTTTTCGGCAGGCTGGCATTTTATAAATCAAAACAAAAAATTCAATCACAGCAACACCCGGTTTCAGTAATTATCTGTGCCCGGGATGAAGATGAGAACCTGGCCCGGAACCTGCCCGGTGTATTAGTGCAATCCTATCCCAGCTCTTTTGAAGTCGTTGTTGTCAATGATAACTCTTTTGACGATTCCAAATATATTTTGCAGGAATTAAAAAAGACTTTTAAATCACTCAATGTTATTGAACTGACCCAGGAGGCCAAACTGATTTCGGGTAAAAAATTTCCATTATCCGTCGGAATACGGGAAGCAAAACATGAGATCCTCCTGTTAACGGATGCTGATTGTGTTCCGGCTGGTGAACATTGGATTGAAAAAATGCAAGATGCTTATGACGATTCAATAGAAATTGTATTGGGATATGGTGGCTATCATAAAACAACTACTCTTTTAAATAAGCTCATACGCTTTGAAACTTTTCATTCAGCACTTCAATACCTTTCTTATGCACTGGCCGGTATTCCTTATATGGGGGTGGGTAGAAACCTATCTTACCGAAAAAGTTTATTTCTGAATAATAAAGGGTTTTCATCAATAAATCATATACCCGGAGGCGATGACGACCTCTTTATAAATAAATTAGCCGATAATAGAAATACAACTATAGTTCTGGATAAATCAGCGATGACACGTTCCATTCCGAAAAAGACATTCTCAGACTGGTTTCGCCAAAAAGCAAGACACTATACAACAGCCAAATATTACAAACCCAAACACAAGTTGCTTCTCGGTTTATATTTTATTTCTCAATTTTCATTCTATCCCCTTTTTATACTTTCTCTTTTACTTTTCAAATGGGAAATAGTTTTGATATTGTTTGGAATCCGGCTCCTGCTCCAGGCTATCATTTATTACAAAACGATGAAGCGACTTGATGAAGAAGATCTATGGCCCTGGTTTCTTTTCCTGGATATCTGGATGTTCTTTTATTACATCATCTTTGCACCGGCGCTATGGAAAAAGCCACGCAAAAGTTGGAACTGATCACAAAATATTTTTCTGATTTTACTGACAACCAGTTGAAGCAACTGGCTGCTTTAGATCCACTGTATAAAGAATGGAATCTTAAGATAAATGTTATTTCCCGGAAGGATATTGACTGTCTTTATGAAAAACATATACTCCATTCCCTGAGTATTGCAGCCATCCTTGATCCAATAGCTGCCGGGTCTGAAAGAGAAATAGATATTATTGATATTGGTACAGGCGGCGGATTTCCCGGTATCCCGCTGGCTATTTTTTTTCCTGATGTAAAATTTCATCTCGTTGACAGTATCGGGAAAAAACTAAAAGTGGTGCAATCCATTGTAGAAACCATCGAGCTGAAAAACGTAACAATTCAACATACCCGGGCTGAGATGATTAAAGAAAAAAAATTTGATTTTGTGGTTTCAAGGGCAGTGGCGCCATTGCAGGAATTGTGGAAATGGAGCCAGCCCTTATTAAAAAAGACCGCTGATCCTTCAACACTTTCGCCCGGATTAATATGCCTGAAGGGAGGAAACCTGCTGCAGGAAATCGCAGAAAGCAATACTAAACCCCGGGTCATGGAGATATTTGATCTTTTCCCCGAACCTTATTTCCGGGAAAAATTTATCTTATATGTCTCCCGGTAAAATGATAATAGTGAACTATAAAAATTTTCCCTCTGACTATGCTTCTATGTTGTCAGGTATTTTACCTGTGGAAATCAGGTAAAAAAAACTGCCGATTTGATTTAAGTCAATACCGGAAAGTAGTATTGTATATATCTGCCGGATAACGGAATTTTGTATTATGAAAGAAATTTCAGTTTGTATCGTGGATGACAATGAAGCCCTGCGAAGTGCTTTGGAAGAAATCATTAATATGTCACAGGGATTTATCTGCCTGGGCTCTATGGCCAACATTGAGGATGCGATTCAAAGACTTCCAAAATTAAATCCTGACGTTGTACTAATGGATATAGACCTGGGAGGAGAAGAAACAGGCATTGATTGTGTCGGGGAGTTAAAGCCCATAATGACTTCAACAAATTTTATGATGTGTACGGTTTATGAAGAGGAGGACAAAATATTTGAAGCATTAAAAGCAGGTGCCAGTGGCTATATTTTAAAAAAAACAGCTCCGGCCAAGCTTCTTGAATCCATCCGGGAACTGAATGAAGGCGGTTCACCCATGAGTAGCCAGATAGCCCGAAAAGTTGTGGCAGCATTTCAAAAAAAAGAACCGCAGCAGGCCATAGCTGCTACCAATAATCCTGAAATCAATATTCTTTCACACAGAGAAAAGGAGATTCTTGAATTGCTCTCAAAAGGATTAATGTATAAGGAAATTGCAGCGAAACTGAATATCAGCCAGGAGACAATACGTAAACATGCCTATCATATCTACGAAAAATTGCATGTTGGTAACCGGGTGGAAGCCATCAACAAATTCTGGGGAAGATAATTTCTGATGCTCCAAACGGTGCCGGGTTATAAACAATACCACTAAAGTGGTATTGTTTATATTTTGAAATCATTATAATATTGTTGTCTACAGATTTATCCGAGGGCCCCGACCATTAGCCGTTAATCCAGCGCAAAAAACAATAAACTCTGTAATGCGCCAATAAAAGCCACCGCACCCAGCAGTGGTTTTTCTGTTTTAAGAGTAGCTCTTTTACCAATTTAATTCCAGCTTATTATTCTTTCTGTCAATATCAGCCATCCGTTGGCTGGGATCAATTTCTGCAGCTATAATATCTGTAAGCGGGTGATCGGTTTCAACTATATATGTTTCGCCGGTCCAATTCCAGGCAGGATATACAACCCTTTTTATAGATGATTTTTCGTTAGGCTTTTCCCCATACATCAGATCCATTGGAATATAGTGCAGCTCTTTTGTACTGTCTTTAAAGGTCAGTTGAAAATCTATCGGCATCGGCATTAAGCCCACTCTTCTCAGCCTGATTTTTGTTTTACTACCCTCCTGCCATAAGCTGTCAATCCCGTAGTCAATGGTCTTTGTAGAATTAATCCAATATTCCTGGTACCAATCCAGTTGCAAGTCACTTGCCTTTTCAGCTACACGGATAAAGTCGGATCCGTTGGGATGTTTAAATCTCCATTTCCAATAATAATCCAGTAAGATTTTATCCCGGATGGAATCGCCGGTGATATAAGCCAATTGCTCCAGGAAAACTTCACCCTTGCTATAAACTGCATTTCCATATGCATAATTGGTATTGTAATGGTCGGCATGAGTGCTCAAAGGTTCTTCTTTCCCGCTTTTAGCCAGGCTATAATATCCGTAATAAGCGGCGGAATAGGGAAATCCCTGGTTATTATCAAGAAATGCAGACACCCTGTCATCCGCATAAGACGTGAAGCCTTCATCCATCCAGGGATAAAGTGATTCATTATTGCCCATCAAGCCATAATACCAGCTATGCATCCATTCATGAATAGCTGCGCCTGTATTAAAAAGTAATGTTGCCATCGGGTATTCCATACCCCCATCGCCGCCATGAATAAAAGAGTATTGCTTATAGGGATAGGGACCAAAGGTTTTCTCTATAAAGGGTAATGCCTTTTGTGCCATATCCAACAATCCCTCCCATTGCTGTGCAGGAGCATTGGTGGGCTTATATAAAACATGAAACGTAAGACTATCTCTTACAATCCGTGACACATGAACAAACTCAGGATCTGCTGCCCACATAAAATCATGAACATTGGGAGCAAAGAAATGCCAGGTTAATTTTTCACCTGCAGGACGTACCACCTTTGTTCCGGGCTTTTCATAACCATACCCTATTTGGTTAGGGTTCTGTAAATAACCGGTACCCCCCAGGATATAATTTTTATCTATGGAAATACGGACATCAAAATCGCCCCACACGCCATAAAATTCCCTTGCAATGTATGGATCGGGGTGCCAGCCATCATAATCATATTCGCACATTTTTGGATACCACTGGCTCATGGAATAACGAACTTTTGTCGTAGGATTATCTCTTCCACTGCGACGAATCTGGATCGGGACCTGGGTTTCAAACTCCATTTCAAAGGTTACTTTTGATTTAGGAAGAATCGGTTTATCCAACTGCACTTCAAGTATGGTTTCCAGAATTTGAAACTGTTGCGGACGACCATTCATTTTTAAAGAAAATATCTTTTGGTATCCGATCTCATCCGGTTTCAAATTCTGAATTCGGTCTTTCACCCGGGAATCCCAGTCCCTGGAAGAATTTCCATTCCTGTCGGTACCTAAAATTACGGTTCCCTGCCTGCGGCTTCGGGTATCCATCATACTGTTGGGTTGAAATGCATTCCAGTATAAATGATAAAACACTTTATCCAGTGTATCTGGAGAATTATTCCAATAGTCAAGAACCTGTTTGCCGGTGAAGCGATTCGTTTGAACATTCATGTCAATATTCATCACATACTTTACTCGTTGCTGCCAGCGATCGGGTTGTGCCATCACCACTATAATGAATAAAGAACCTAAAATCGTCAAATAAATTTTTTTCATAATTCCAGTTGAATTTGTGATTTCAAATTTCGGGAATGAAAGGCAATACAAAAAGTAAAATTGAACAAAGTAGTTACCCTCCCAGATTACAATGTAATAGACTCCCTCAGCAATCGTCCTTTTGTGCTGAAGAAAAGATATTTCTTTTGGAGATCACTTTTCTTAACCAGTATCCTGTACTGCTCCATTCCACCTGGAATGTATAATAAGGCTGATTCGATAGTTTCCCAATCAGCATATTTACTTTTTGAAAAACCATCTTTCACTGCTTCCGGCAGTTTTTCAAAATCCCATTCTTTCTCACTGCCCTTCCAACTCCCCTTATTATTATAGGTAGCTATATAATTTTCATCGTCCAGTGTAAAATGTACATTCACTTTTACCAGCAGGTCTTTATATTCCACATCTTCAGCACCGGGATATTGATGTTCAAAAGCCTCTTTTACCGGCTGAGGAACTTCCCGTACCTGAGCCTGCAACATCAAACCTGTAAACAAGGATATGATTAAAAGAATCTTACTTCTCATTTTATAAAATTTTGTCTTTGAGAGAAAAAAACATGCCGGAATGTTTAGTCTTTGCCTCCTACCACAATTACAATCTCACCTTTCACTGTTTTTTGTTTAAAATAATCACAAACTTCCTGCAAAGTTCCTCTTTTGTTTTCTTCAAAGAGTTTGGTCAGTTCCCGGCTTACGGAGCAAATCCTGCCGCTACCGAAATATTGAATCATTTCCTCCAGTGTTTTTACCAGGCGCAATGGCGATTCATAAAATATCATGGTTCGTTCTTCTTCGGCTAATTTCTTCAATAATGTCTGCCTTCCTTTTTTTATTGGTAAAAATCCTTCAAATACAAAACTGTCAGAAGGAATGCCGCTATTGATTAATGCAGGAACAAAAGCTGTTGCACCGGGTAAACATTCCACTTTTACACCTGCCTTAATACATTCCCTAACTATTAAAAATGCCGGGTCGGAAATTCCTGGTGTACCTGCGTCGGTAATCAATGCCATTTTTTTTCCTTGCTGCAATTGATCAATGAGATGTTGAAGAATTTTATGTTCATTGTGCTGATGATAGGGTGAAATTGGTTTGCTGATTTCATAATGTTTCAACAAATGAGAGCTGGTACGGGTATCTTCGGCAAGAATGAGATCCGCTTCTTTTAAAACTTCCAATGCCCGCAGTGTGATGTCTTTTAAATTACCAATGGGAGATGGAACGATATACAACATAGCTGCGAGTTTTGAGCTGTGAGCTTCGAGTAACATCTCACTGCCCGTAGCTCTAAGATGATAGCTCAGTTCACATTTATTTCAAAATATTCCATTACAGGATTTGCCAACAGCTTTTTACTGGCTTCTTCCGCAATTTGTTTTGCCCGGTCAGGATTTTCTGCTTCAATCAGCAAGCTGATATTTTTCCCGATTCTTACATCTTCGATGCTGTTTAATCCAAGGCTTTCCAATCCGCCTTTTACCGCTTTTCCCTGCGGATCTAATAGTTCTTTCAGCGGCATCACTTTGATCTGAACGGTGTAGGTCATGAAATTTTATTTTTGTCCGAAGGACCCCTTCGGAGACAGCAAAGATAAAAGAATGTATGCGATGAAAATAACCGGCACTGAAAGCCATTTCAATAAGAGCACAGCTATAATCCCGATTGTAATCAATACTAATTTCTGCAGGTTATTTCTCAATGAAAAATCTTTAAATTTTAAACTTATCATGGGTAGGTCTGAAATCATCAGGTAGGAAACTAATAAAATGACTCCGTACAAAAACCATTTATTGAGCAATAGTTGTATCACCCAGGCTTCATTTACATTCCAATAAATCAGGGGAAATGAAGCAATCAATAATCCTACAGCCGGTACCGGCACACCTTTAAAAGAAAATTGCTGGCTATTGTCGAGGTTGAATTTCGCCAGCCGGTAAGCTGCTGCGGCCGGAATAATAAATGCAGCAAATAACCAAATTACATTACTGTCGAGACCATCCACCTGTTGCGCATAGCTTAGCCGGAGAAACTGGTAAATAATCATACCCGGGGCCACGCCAAAACTGACTACATCAGCCAGGGAATCCAATTGTTTTCCCATTTCAGAAGTAGCCTTAAAAAGTCTTGCTACAAATCCATCTAAAAAATCAACTGCAGCAGCTAAGCCAATAAACAGCGATGCCATCCATATTTTTTCAGGAATATCCAACAATTGAGAGCCTTCTTCACTGGTAAAAGTGATGATGCCGTTTTGTAATGTAAAAACAATGGCAATGCAGCCAAAGATGAGGTTCAAGAGCGTAAATAAGTTGGGAATTTGTTTCATAGAAAGTCCATGGTCAACAGTCAATAGTCAACTGCATACCAGTTTTATATTTTAATCTTTTAAAGTATTAATTAATGCCTGAATCATTTTAACTAATGTCTCAATCTTCTTATAAATCTCAGTAAACTTTTCATCATCAATATACTTTCTTCTCTTTGCCAAATATAAGCAACCTACCACTTCAAGAGCTAAACGATTTGCAATTGTCAAAAATCTTTTGAATTCGGTATTTGTTAAACCGGTTGAGCCTTCGACAATATTTAATGATACTGAGTTAGCAGCCCTTCTCATTTGACTGGACAAAGAATAGAGTTCAAAATTCAGGAAAGTTTTAACCATCAGATCAATTTCGTCAGTAAGCTCAGGTGATAATTGCCAAACTTTTAAATTTTCAAACTTAAATGCCATTTTACTACGCCGTTTTACTATCGACTATTGACTGTGGACAGTTGACTATTTCTTCATCAACGCCTCAATTTCTTCCACCGTGATCGGAATCTTTGACATCAGGTCTTTATTCCCGTTGCGGGTAATCCAAACATTATTTTCAATCCGCACTCCCATTTTTTCTTCTTCAATGTAAATACCGGGTTCCACAGTTAGCACCATTCCTGGCTTCAGCGGCTCGGTTCGGGTGCCGAGGTCATGCACATCAATACCGAGGTGATGAGAAATACCGTGATATAGATATTTTCTATATGCCCTGTTTTCGGGGTCTTCATTCTTAACTTCTGATTTTTTCAACAAACCGATTTTTAAAAATTGCTGAGTGGCTTCCTCACCTACTTTGTCTGTATAATCAACAATAGTGATTCCGGGCTTCAGCAGGCTTTTAGCATAGTCATGCAAATGCAAACAAGCATTATAAACAGTTTTTTGTCTTCTTGTAAATTTTCCATTCACCGGGACTGTACGGGTAAGGTCTGCACAATAACTGCCATACTCAGCACCAAAGTCCATTAAGATCAGCTCACCGTCTTTACATTCCTGGTTGTTGGATACATAATGCAAGGTTCTGGCTCTGTCACCACCGGCAATAATACTACCATACGCAGGACCGGTGGATTTCTGGCTCAGGAATGAATGATATATCTCGGCTTCTATTTCGTATTCCATCACACCGGGTTTAATAAATTTCAACAGCCTCCGGAAGGTATTGTTGGTAATGTCAATAGCTTGCTGCATCAATTCAATTTCCTGAGGTGTTTTTATTCCTCTCAGCTCTTTCATGATTCGGGCTGTTCGCAGGTAATTATGCAAAGGATAACGGGATTTCATTTCTTCTATAAAACGATACTCTCTCGATGCTATCAAACTTGCTTTTCGGTCGTTCTCATTGCTGTCCAAATAAATGCTGTCGGCAAGGTGAATCCACGGTTGCAGCAGACCATCCAAACTATCCAGCCAAACAATTGTTTTAATACCACTCATTTCCTGCGCTTCGTTGCTACGCAATCTCTTGCCATCCCATTTTTCTTTTAGTTCGTTTGGCCGTACCAGCACCAGCACTTCCCGGTATTTAGGATCGGGGTTATCGGGAAAAAGAACGACCATACTATCTTCCTGCGTAATTCCACTTAGCCAGAACAAATCACTGTTTTGTTTATAGGGGTATAATGCATCACCATTTACAGGCACTTCATCATTACTTACAAAAATAGCAATAGAGTTTTTCTGCATGCTTTTTACAAAGCGTTCCCTGTTTTTTGTAAAGAGTTCGGGAGAAATGGGTTGATATTTCATCGTTTATAATTTATCGGTTAAAGATAACAAGCAATAGCGCAACAAGCTCCCAACCGCCACAAAGATCATGATATTGAGAAATTTAAATTTTTTTTAAAAAACTCCTGATACCTCTCAAGTTCTCTCAAAATCAATAATCAGGAATAAATAGTTTTCAATTATTCATGAGCTTTCTTATCTGTTTTATAGCACAAAACTAACGGTTGTTTGCGCAAAACAAGGTTTCTATCTATTTTTGCAGGAATCAAACGCTTGCCTTGTATGTCTGTATCTGCCATCTCCATCCCTAAGGAAAGTTTATTGAAATTAGGATTAAAAAATGTAGAAGCAGTCCGCTACCAACTTTCAACTGAGGAACTGGTGGAAGATACACTGCGAATAGAAGAAGGAGTATTGAGTGACAACGGTGCATTGGTAATTCATACCGGAGAATTTACAGGCCGTTCCCCGAAAGATAAGTTCACAGTTAAAGATGAGATTACTGAAAACAGCGTTCATTGGAATGAATTCAATATTCCGATAGAGCCCCGTTATTTTGATATTATTTTTAATAAATGTATCAATTACCTTAACCAACTTAAAGAAATCTGGGTACGGGATAGCTATGCCTGTGCCGATCCCCGTTATCGCTTAAATATCCGGGTGATCAACGAAAAACCATGGAACAATCTTTTTGCCTATAATATGTTCTTGCGTCCCGGAGAAGAGGAACTCGAACAATTTAAACCTGACTGGCACCTGATCGCAGTACCGGAATTAAAACTGGATCCCAAAGAATGTGGTACCCGCCAGCAAAATGCGACAATCATTTCTTTCAAACATAAAATGATCCTGATAGCCGGAAGCGGATATACCGGTGAAACTAAAAAAGGTGTCTTTGGTATCCTGAATTACATTCTGCCTCATGATAAAAACGTATTGAGCATGCATTGCAGTGCCAACATCGGAAAAAACGGTGATACTGCAATTTTCTTTGGATTAAGCGGAACCGGAAAAACCACCTTAAGTACTGATCCGGAAAGAAAATTGATTGGCGATGATGAACATGCATGGACAGATGATACAATATTCAATTTTGAAGGTGGTTGCTATGCTAAAACCATTCACCTTTCAGAAGAGAAAGAACCCGAAATTTTCCAGGCAGTTCGTGCCGGTGCATTAGTGGAAAATGTCCGGTTTTTCCCGGGCACTAACCGCATCAACTTTGAAGATGCATCTATTACAGAAAATACCCGGGTATCCTATCCTCTTAATTTTATAAGTAATGCACAGGAGCCTTCCATTGGCGGATTGCCAAAAAATATTTTTCTTCTTACCTGCGATGCATTTGGAGTATTGCCTCCCATTTCAAAATTGACTCCGGGGCAGGCAATGTATCAATTTATTTCAGGTTATACCGCTAAAGTGGCCGGAACGGAAACCGGGGTGACAGAACCAAAACCGACATTCAGCGCTTGCTTCGGAGCTCCGTTTCTTCCATTGCATCCCGGAAAATATGCTCAAATGCTGGGAGAAAAAATGCTTAAGAACCGGGTTAGTGTCTGGTTGATTAACACCGGGTGGAGCGGTGGCCCTTATGGTATTGGAAAAAGAATGAAGCTGGGTTATACAAGAACCATGATTACTGCCGTACTGGAAGGAAAACTGGATACAGTTGCTTTTGATACTCATCCTGTATTCGGTATTTCATTTCCAAAAGAATGCCCGGGTGTACCTTCCGAAATACTTAACCCCAGAAATACGTGGGCTGATACTTCAGCATATGATGAAAAGGCAAAATTCCTTGCCGGGCTTTTTATTAAAAATTTTGAAAAATATGCTGGCGGTGTAGATGCTGAAATTCTTGCAGCCGGGCCAAAATTGTAAATTGGTACGCTGAAAGGCGGATTGCTTGCTACTCCTTTCAGGAAACTGAAGGGAGTTTTTATTTCCCTTTCCCAGTTAGTATTAAGGCGAAACAGGAGGATGAATAGCCAACCCGAACCGAAAAAAGTTATAATTGGATTGGCAACTATGACCTGTAGGGTACTTCTTTCATAATCCATTTGTAATTTAAGTTTTCCTTTAAACTTTAGACCTCAATTCTCCGTTGATTCATACAATGATTCCATTCAGAAAATATTCACTGTTGGCAATTCTTATTTTTCCGTTGGCACTTACAGCTCAAGAAGCCAAAGAAAAAATGATTTCATGGCAGGCTGAAAGGAAACTTACCTGGGCTGATTTCCAGGGCAGGCCTGATCTCCGATCCGATGCGGCAGCCTCTACCGCAACCATGGTGGGAGTTGAATACGAGTATTATGACAATAACTTTTCGTACAAAGTCAGCTGCAATTTTTCAAAGAACAAATCATGGGTGCGGGTAAAAAAAGATATTATTCTCTCGCATGAGCAGGGGCACTTTGATATTGCTGAAATATTTACCCGGATGCTTCATAAAGAAATGAGTGCTTACCGGTTTAACCGGAGCACCTATCGCAATGATGTGGATAAGATATACGATACTATATTAGAACTGAAGAATAAAATGCAGGACCAATACGATGAAGAAACTGATTACAGCCGCAATAAGGAAAAACAAATTCTATGGCTGAAAAAGATAGAAAGAAAGCTGGAGGAATTAAAAGATTTTGCAAACTACAACTAAGCCCCCGATAACCAATTATTTCATCAAAGTTCTTAGTCTTTTTCTTTCACAAATTTCAATACTTGTTTTTTTAGAGTTCTTCGGGGTTTGCCGTTACTCATCAAGACCGGGTTCAGTTGCGGAGTATTGGCCATCATCTTTAGTTTTACCTGTTCTACGAGATAAGAATTTTCGGGTACACAAATAATATTGCTGGTAGTCACCGATCCATCCGTTTCAATCATGCAATCAATATACAGGGTATAAGTGCCCTTTTTTATTTTTGGGGATGTGAGTACTTCGGAATTAATAATCGCACTGTACTCCTCGATAAATTTTTTCCAAAGCTCATCATTATTCTTAGGAGCATTGGCACGATTGACAGCCAAAGTTGAGTCTGCAGTTACTTTCTTTATCGAATCAACAGTCTTTGCTGTTTGCCTGGCAGAGTCGGTTCTTTTCTTTACCAATGAATCAGGAATCAATTTCAGGCTGTCGCCTTTTTTTACCAACATACCGGTATCTGATTTCAGGTTCCCTTTAAAAAGAGCATCTTTTAAAGATTGTGCTTTAACCGAAAAGCCCATAGCCAATAATAAAATCAGAATTATAGTTTTCATATCACTAAAACAGTCCGTATAACTGTGCATCAACCTTACGAATGATATCTCCAAAATGCTCCTCATTTTCAGGAAAACGGTTTTTGTCAACATCAATAACCAGCAGTTGACCTTCCTTATATCCATCAATCCATTTATTGTAAAATTCATTCAACTTCTTCAGGTAGTCCAGCCGTATATTCTCTTCATATTCTCTTCCCCGCTTCTGAATATTTCCCACTAACGTAGGTACAGATGCATTTAAATATATTAACAGGTCCGGAGGTTGAATCATTGTTTTCAAAGTCTGAAAGAAATGATAATAATTGTCAAAATCCCTTTTACTCATCAAACCCATATCATGCAGGTTGGGCGCAAAAATGTTGGCGTCTTCATAAATAGTACGGTCCTGAATAACGGTTTCTGTTCCTTTCTGAATCTCTACCAGCTGCCTGAGGCGGCTGTTCAGAAAAAAGATTTGCAGATTAAAACTCCACCGGGGCATATCTTCATAAAAATCCATCAGGTAGGGATTATGATCCACATCTTCAAAATGAGGAATCCATTTATAGTGTTTGCTGAGCATTTCAGTCAGTGTTGTTTTTCCGGCACCGATATTTCCTGCTACCGCAATATGTTTGGGTTTTGATTTCGCTTTTGCCATATTCTTGCTATAGATTTTTCCATTATCCGGTACTATCAATTAAGACTTTTTCTTACCAGAGAAAATCACTATCAGGAAACAAAGTAAAAATACCGGTAATGGTACCCACCAATAATTTTTTAACTCTGATAAATGAGTTGAATCATTTCCAACCTGGTACATCACTATTGATGCTGCAATTGCAAGCACGCCAATTGTAATAAAAATATTTTTTTTACCCATAAACCATGATTTAAAGTATATACTTTAAAAGTAGTGTAAATTCTGATACTGTAATCCTGCTATCAAAAATAATTCAAGCTCATAGCCTGTCGCACCAGTTCAATAGTAGCCTTTGCACTTTTCCGTGCTTTTGCAGCTCCTTTTTCCATTACTTCTGTCAGATATTTTTTATCATTGCAAATAGATTCAGCCTTTTCACGAATAGGTGAAATGAACCGGATCATATCTTCAGCTAACTGCTTTTTCATATCGCCATACCGGATAGTGCAACGGTTATAATCGTCTTCAAACTTATTAATTGCAGATGGTTCGCTAACCAGGTTCATTAACAGAAAAAGATTTTCGATATAATCCGGTTTTGGTGAGTCAGGAGATGCCGGCCCGTTATCTGTCTTTGCTTTCATTACTTTTTTCCGGATCAGTTCATCATCATCAGAAAGATAAAGAGTAGCAAACTGATTTTCGCTCTTACTCATTTTTCCGGCTCCGTCCAGGCTGGGAACTTTTAACAATGCTTCACCAAAGTTGAAAGCTTCCGGTTCAGGAAAAATTTCTCCATAACGATGATTAAACCGCTGTGCAAAATTGCGTGCCATTTCGAGGTGCTGCTGCTGATCTTTTCCAACCGGAACATATTTTGCCTTGTGTATCAGGATATCTGCAGCCTGTAAAACCGGGTAGGTCAATAATCCGGCATTCACATTTTCAGGTTGCAATCTTACTTTTTCTTTAAATGTGCTGGTTTTTTCCAGTTCACCTTTGTAAGCCAGCATATTCAGGAGTAGATACAATTCTGCTATTTCAGGAACATTACTTTGCAGGTATAAACAAGCTTTATCCGGGTTAATACCGGCTGCAATGTTTTCAGCAAGCACACGGAATACACTATTCCTTAATTCTTTAGTATCGGGATGCGTAGTAAGTGAATGCCAGTCAGCCACCATGAAATAACATTCATATTCTTCCTGCATTTTTACATAATTCATTAATGCGCCAAAATAATTGCCAAGGTGCAGGAATCCGGTGGGGCGAATACCGCTCATTACAATTTCTTTCTTTTTTTCCATCCGGGCGAAGATAAGAAATGAGGCCTGAAGTATGGCGGCAGGGGTCTGATAGTTACCATTCATCCCACAGCGGATTCCGGGCATCTTACTTCTGATTATATTTGTAAAATGGAAGTCAATGATGCATTAGTAGATAAACTGGCTCATCTCGCAAAGCTGAAATTTGAAGACACTGAAAAAGAAGAAATCAAGAACGACCTGAAAAAAATGATTGGATTTGTGGAGAAGCTGAATGAGCTAAACCTGGAGGGAGTGGAACCTTTATTGCATATGAGTGATGAGGTGAATGTACTGAGGGATGATGAAGCTCACCCGGATAAAGGAGCCATCAGCCGGGAAGATGGGTTAAAAAATGCGCCATTGCATGATGGACAATTCTTTAAAGTACCAAAAGTTATAAAGAAATGATGTCGGAGGTGGAAAATCGGAAAACCAATTCTATCCGAATAGCATACTTCTGACATCTTACCTCAAGTTATGAACAGCATAATACATCTTGATACAATCCAGAAAAGCTACTTCATGGGAAGAATGGAGTTGAAAGTACTGAAAGGAATTTCATTGGATATTTCTAAAAATGAATACGTAGCGCTGATGGGGCCTTCCGGTTCAGGAAAGAGTACTTTAATGAATATAATCGGTTGCCTGGATTCACCGACGGGGGGAAAATATATTCTCAATGGACAGGATGTAAGTAAAATGGAAGACAATGCCCTGGCAGAAGTTCGGAATAAAGAAATCGGGTTTGTTTTTCAACAATTCAACTTGCTACCCCGGCTAACGGCTCTGGAAAACGTAGCACTACCACTCATATATAGTGGTATGAGCCGGAAACTCAGGAATGAAAAAGCAAAACATTTTCTTGAGATAGTTAACCTTTCAGACCGCAGCCATCATAAGCCCAATGAGCTTTCCGGCGGGCAGTGCCAGCGTGTCGCTATTGCAAGGGCTTTAGTAAATGATCCGTCACTTATACTTGCCGACGAACCGACCGGAAACCTGGATACCAGTACTTCTGAAGAAATCATGGAAATTTTCGGGAAAATACATGCCTCCGGAAATACGGTTGTTTTGGTTACTCATGAAATGGATATTGCCAATCATGCCCTCCGTATTATCCGCCTCAGGGATGGTATTATTGAAAGTGACATAGTTAAAGAAAAGATGGTACAGCATACTTAAGCATTATTAGAATCATGTCAATTAAAATTTATACTAAGACAGGTGATAAAGGAACTACCTCATTAATAGGGGGCACAAAAGTTTCTAAAGCACATATACGGATTGAAGCATACGGCACTATAGATGAACTCAATTCCTGGATCGGGTTTGTTAATGACCAGCTGACTGCAAAAGAATCTAAAGAAACACTGAAAGAAATTCAGGATCGCTTATTAACCATAGGTTCCGCACTTGCCTGCGATCCGGATAAAGAAACCAAACTTAAAATTCCCGACCTGAATGAGCCAGATATAACATTACTGGAAAAAGAAATTGATAAAATGAATGAAAAACTTCCACCGCTAAAATCATTTATTTTACCGGGAGGTCATATGGCTGTTTCGTCAACTCATATTGCCCGCTGCGTTTGCCGCCGTGCCGAACGTCTTTGTGTGTCTTTACAACAGAACAATTTATTTATTGACCCATTAGTTATAAAATATCTGAACCGGCTCAGTGATTATCTCTTTGAATTGGCCCGTTTTACCGGCTTTCAATTGAAAGTTGAAGACATGCCATGGAAGCCGAGAGTATAATGAATCATTTTCTTTTGTATATTCAATCAGCAAGTTCATTCATTGAAAACTTTATGGCTGATACTATTACCTTTTTCTTTGCTTACTCTTAAAGCAGCGGCACAGCTGCAGACTGACAACAATATTGTTCTCTATTCAATAACTGAAGAAAACGGGTTAAGTGATAACCACGTTCAATGTGTCCTGAAAGACAAGCAGGGACTGGTATGGGTAGGCACCAGTGATGGGTTAAACCTGATGGACGGATCTTCTGTAACTGTTTACAGGCACAAGGACGATGACTCAACTTCGCTTGTCAATAATAATGTAACTAGCCTGGCACAAGACAACTTAGGGAATCTATGGATTGGAACAACTAATGGACTGAGTTGTTATAATAGGCAAAAGAATAATTTTATTTCATTTCATCCAGGTACCAGTCCCTATGGCAAATCAGCATACTTCAAAACACTTTACACAGATTTAAATCAAAGAATATGGTGCTGCACCGACGGCGGCTTATTGCTCTTTGAGCCAGCTACCGGCTCCTTTCAACCATTCTATATTCCTAATTCAAAAAAGAATAAAACACTACTTAGCAACAAGCTTACACATCTCATTAAAGATAAAAATGAAAATTTACTGTGGCTCTCTTCTGCTGACGGATTATGGACATTTGACCTGGAAACACACCTCTATAATCAGAAAATCAGTCCTCAAAATGATGCAGACTACCAGGCTTTGTTTACTTATGTTTATCAAAGCAGCGATAATAAAATATGGACAGGCAATTGGGGAAATGGACTAGAGCAATTAGATAACCATACAGGCAAAGTCACTCATTACACATCGTTGCCGCAGCATCCGTCTATTGTTTCAACTATTGCAGAATCACAACAGCAAGATGGAAAATATATTCTATGGCTGGATGGAAAACTGCTTGCATTCGATCCGTCCGCTTCACAATTTTTTCATTACAGCATTCCATCACAAATCACTGAGCTTCCGGATTTTTTTCCCTGCTATCAATCAAATGACGGATGGATCTGGCTTGCGTCCTCCTCCGGTTTATTCATTTATAATCCCTGGCGGCAGTTTTTCCAACATCATTTTTTTAAAAAGGAAATCACCTCACAGGGCGTTTTATTTGAGGAACTGAATCATTCTCTTTTAGTGGGTGGAGAAGCAGAAAATTTTCTGAAGCTATATGATAATAACTGGAATCTGAAAAGAAATTTTACCCCCTTCTTCGATCTTGCAACAGCAGAAAAGAACTCCGGAACCGTTCCTGCAGTATTATCCATCATTCAAAAAAATGCAGATCTCTGGTTGGGAACCAGTTCCGGCATTGCTAAAATGAATATTGAAACAGGCCGTACCCGATGGTTTTTTCATAATAAGAACGATAGTACATCGCTACCCAGGAATTTTATCACACATCTTTTTTTAGATTCAAAAAGCCGGATTTGGGTATTTCCCTGGAGAGAGGGAATCTGGGCCCTTGACAGCATCACAGGAAAATTCAAAAAAATATGGGACCATTTTATTACTAATGCCGGCAAACCTAAAAAACTGGTGATCTCAGATGCTGCTGAAGACAAATACGGAAATATCTGGATGACCGATCTGGATGAAGGAATTATCCTGTTTGATAAAAGAACAGGAATATTTTCAAAACCATTCTCCGCTCAAATCGGGAATTTGGTTCGTACGCAATCCCTGTTTTATCATAACGGATATTTCTACAGTTCCACCTCTGATGCAATACTAAAGTGGAGTGAAAACAGCAGGCAACTCAACATTATTAAATTACCGAAGGAAATGAAAAAGCAGATCTATGATATTTGCCCGGATAAGAAAGAAAACTGGTGGATCCTTACAAAAAACGGATTAGTGGTTTATAATGAACCTGCAGGCATATTTCGCCGCTTTACAACTGCTGACGGATTGTTAAGTAATGATATGGATGGTACGTTATTTTGTCGTAGTGACAGCATGATGCTTTTTGGCAATCACAATTATATTACCACTTTTTACCCTGCAAAATTTTTATCAGCCATTGCAAAAGTTCCCGCTGTACAACTCAGAGAAATTCTTTCGAATGAAACCCCGGTGCAATGGAATGGAACCACTGAAATAAATTTTAATTATCACAGTCATAATATCACCTTTCGCTGGGCTTTGCCTGATTTCTCAAACCCGATACACAACGAATATTTTTGCAAACTTCAGGGTATAGATTCAGGATGGAGGTTCATTGGCAATACGGGAGAAGTGCAATATCCCAATCTTTCTCCGGGAAAATATACAGTGCAATTAAAAGCTGCGAGTGCAAACGGAGTGATGTCCCCGAATATAATCACTATACCCTTTGAGATCATGGCTCCTTTCTGGAAAACAACATGGTTCATTGCATTGGTTTGCCTGGGACTCATATTGTTGTTTGGTTATGTTATACATTATATATCCCGAAGAAATTTAAAAGAAAGAATTCTGCAAATGGAAAAAGAGCAGGCAGTAGAAAAAGAACGCAACCGCATCAGCAGGGATATGCATGATGATCTGGGCAGCGGGCTGACAAAAATTGCCATACTCAGTGAAGTGGTAAAAAAACAACTGAATGAACCTGAAAAAGCCAGGCAACAACTTGAGAATATTTCTGAATCATCAAGAGAATTGGTGGACAACCTGCAGGATATCATTTGGGTATTAAATCCAAGAAATGATACGGTGGAAAGCCTTGCTTCCTACATCCGTGAATATGCCCTGAAATTTTTTGACCCTTTTAAAATTGATACCCATTTTATTTATCCTGATAAATTTCCGGAAATTAAATTATCAGAAGAAACAAGAAGAAATATTTTTCTTACTGTAAAAGAAGGTTTCAATAATATTGTCAAGCATGCCTGGTGCAATACCGTTTGCCTGAAAACAGAAATCAATCACAACAGCATTACTATGACAGTCAGAGACGATGGAAAAGGCTTTGATATAGGCCTTACCCGGAAATTTGGAAATGGATTGATCAATATGAAAAACCGGATGGAACAGATTGGCGGAAGCTATACGATAATTTCTGAAACCGGGAAAGGCACTGAAATAAAGTTAACCGTAACGGTATAACACTTTTTTGTGATCCTCTTTTGCTGCTGCAATAATTATTTTTGAATAAATGATACACGTAGCTATCATAGAAGATATCAGGGAAATCCGGGAAGGGTTACAAATACTTATTGACGGAAGTGATGGATTCAGTTGCCAGAGCACTTTTGCAACCGGAGAAACAGCGATAGCAGAATTACCCTCACTTTCACCTGATGTTGCATTAATGGATATTCACCTGCCGGGTATCAGCGGAATTGAAGCGGTGAAAAAGTTAAAAGTTCTTTGCCCTCACACATTATTTATTATGAGTACTATTTACGAAGATGACGAGAATATTTTTGAATCCTTAAAAGCCGGGGCCAGTGGTTATTTGTTAAAGAAAACGGCACCATCAAAAATTTTAGACGCAATCGTAGAAGTATATAATGGCGGATCACCCATGAGTAGCCAGATTGCCCGGAAAGTGATCGCTTCCTTTCAGAAAAAAGATTCCATTGATGAATCCGATATTCTATCTCCGAAAGAAAAACAAGTGCTTAAAGAGCTTGCCAAAGGATTGCGCTACAAGGAAATTGCTGACGAAATGAAAATAAGTGTAGAAACTATTCGCAGCCATGCAAGAAAAATTTACGAGAAGTTGCAAGTGCAAAGCAGAACGGAAGCACTGAATAAAGTGTATGGAAGGGAATTGTAAATTGACAATTGAGAATGGTTAATTATTAATTGCGAATGGATAATTGTGAATTTTGCAATCTTCATTTTTTTTGAATAATACTGTTTTTGAAAATCACTTAATGGAAATTCGGCCTCAGTAGCTTTAGCCGAAGTCCATCGGACAATAATAATTGTCAATTAACAATTATTCATTAACAATTCACCATTATCTTTCTCACACTTTTTTGGGATTGACTTTACTTGCTAAAGAATGCAACTTTATGCCAAACTATTTTATATGAAAAAGTTGCTCTCCCTTTTGTTCATAATATCATTATTTTCTGTTACTGCAAACGGCCAGGTATTTAAAAAATTAAGAGATAAGGTGATAGATAAAACCAATCAGCGGGTTGATGATAAGACTGATCGGGCAATTGATAAGGGGTTAGATAAAGCGGAAGAAGCAACAAAAAGAAAACATCAGTCAAATACTGAATCCAATAATACATCGGATACTTCCATTACTGGAAACAACTCCGTTAGTGAACAACCCGGGGCGGCAAGTATTAAGGCCTACCAGAATTATGATTTCGTTCCCGGTGATACCATTCTCTTCGCCGATGATTTTACAGAAGATATGGATGGCGAATTCCCTTCGCACTGGACAATTTCCAAAGGACAGGCGGTCATTAATAAAGTTGGAGACAAACCTGCATTCTTTTTTACTGATGGAAATTATTGCCAGGTTAGCCCCCGTATGAAAACCGCTTCTTATCTCAACAATTCCTTCACTATAGAATTTGATTACTATGCTAATGAAGGATCCGGACCGGGTATATCCTTTTATTATACAGATAAAGACGGGAACAATACAGTAGGTTATATTGAATATAGTACATCCGGGGAAGTATCCACTTTTGAACTACCGGATTTTAGCGCTCAATATCCGAATGAACAAGATGATACTTATCGTAACAAGTGGCATCATGCAGCTCTGATTTTTAAAAACAACCAGGTAAAATGTTATATAGATCAATACAGGGTACTCGTAATACCCAACTTAGATATCAACCCCAGTTCAATGGGATTTTCAGGTATCGGCGACCCTGATAAACCTATAATTATTACCAATGTGCGGATAGCAAAAGGCGGCAATATGAAAATGATTGGCAAAAAATTTACGGATGCAAAAATTGTTACGCATGGTATCACCTTTGATATTGACAAATCCAATATCAAACCCGAAAGTATGGGCACACTCAACATGATTGTAAAAATCATGAAAAACAACCCGGACCTGAAGTTCGAGATAGATGGCCACACTGATAACACCGGGCAGGCAGCACATAATCTTACACTTTCTCAACAAAGAGCTGATGCTGTGAAATCACAATTAGTAAAAATGGGAATTGATGGATCGAGACTTACTACAAAAGGTTTCGGCGATACAAAACCAATCAGCGATAATGACACCCCGGATGGCAGGGCGAATAACAGGAGGGTTGAGTTTGTGAAGAAGTAATATTCTTTAAAAAAAGTAAGATGAAAAACATTTTTCCTTCCGTTTTTATTGCGAGCATTCTGATAATGTTTTGTAATTCTACAAATGCACAGAGTAGCATTTCTTTCCGTTGTAAAGAATTAAACATCAACAAAACATTGTCAATGAAGTGTAGCCCAATAAGCGAAGACGATCCCAAAGATCTTGCAGAAGCATGGACGCTACTGGAAGGTTTTTTCCCCGCTGATTATTCAGGAACAGATCAGCGTTTGACATTACGGTTCCCTTCGAAAGTTACCAGTTTTCATTGGACACAATCGAATGAAGATGACAAGAATGATTCACTTTCCGCAATCTTTTTTTATAATACTAATCACCAAACTTACGGATACAGCTTCCAGGCTTATGCAAAGGATTTTACGATCACCATCACCCGGTACGATCCTGCAAAAAGAGGCATCGTGGAAGGTAAATTTGAAGGAACAATGGAATCAACTCTGGCATGGACAAATCAAACAGTATTGATACCGGTAAAAGGGAATTTTCATACGGTTCGTAGCGAGGTTGCATGGGAAGCCAGGAAACAAAGGGTGGCGGAAAAAGTTATCGTTAATAAGGCAGTGGAAATTTTTGACGAAACCTTCTTAGCCCCCCTTCAAAAAATGGGATGGAATATTGATGAGGAGCAAAATGGCCGGACTGCACAAATTGCAAATAACATTATTCCTTTTCGCCCGATTAGCTTTTTTGGGTCTTTCTTCAATCTTAAGCTTTCAATAGATCCGGGTTCTAATTATGGCAAGATGCTCCAGGATTCTGCACTCTATTATTCAAAGCAAGTTTCACAAAACAATAATGATCCTAAAGCTATGGCGAAAGCAGCACAGAATATGTATCGCATTCTGGCCATGCAAAAGATGGAAATTGATATAGAGGCCAACTCCCCTTACATTAAATCTGAATACCCCATGGAAAAAAATGACAGGTTTACAGTGCTTAATATTCCTCAGGTTGCCTACGGCTGCCAGGTTTACCGGGCGCCGACAGGCAATGTTGGCACACCGGTGGAATATACCTATTTGTGTTTTGGCAACTGGAAAGGGGCAGACATGAATGCAAACACTTACGTTACCTATCCCTTTATTCACAAAAAACAGGCGCCTGTTTTTGAAAATATAGTGGTCGTTTTTACAGGTCCGGCGCAATCTACCAATGACATTATTAGTAAAATAAATTGGGAAAAATTAAACGGAGCAATAAGTAAATAACAAGACGTTAAGCCATTAATCTTTAATTCAAATTCAATGGTTATGAAAAAACAAGTTTTCTTTCCTGTATGGTGCATGCTTCTCCTACTAAAAACTATTGTAAGTTTTGGTCAAACTAAGAACTCTGATGTCTGTGATGATAAGAATACGTTTATAACAATTCAAAATTGGATAAGCACTCATAAGGGAACACAACCTGAAACTCCCGTTCCACCTGTAATAGATCCTGATTGTCATGATTGTATGGAAAACAACTATACAGATAAGAACAAACAAATAATAGATGATTTCATGCACAAGAGCGTCCAGCCTGAAGAAGATATGATAATAAACCTGCTTCATATTATTAAAGATAAAACAATTAGGCTTGGTGGAAAATTCAATGCCAGTACAAGAATGGTGCCTTCTTCTTATGATAATGAAAATGCTTATCCGTGTTTGAGTGCTATAGATGACCGTGACCTTCAAAGATCATTTGATTTCCTCGTAATGAGGGAAAAGCAGAAGATTGATTTGATGATAAAAAAGTTTGAACATGATGGAGATTACTTTATTGGTGGAGTGATATATTATTTCAACGTGTTAAGAGACTTGGAGATTTTGGGATATGAAGTGGGCTCAATAAATTCTGATAAAGATTTAATAACATGGGCTAATAATTATTATGAAAAATACAAAGATCGTTTGCTTAATCACTATCAATATCAATTATATCCAAAAATATTTTACATCCCACATGAAATGAGTTTATTGGGTGTCGATTTGTCAAGCTCAAAAATAATTCATAATAATGGACACACTTCAATTGAGAAGTTAGATGAAACCGATGCGATTGTTGAAACCTGGAATAAGGCCATCTCACTTATGCATTTTAAACTTAAGATCAGCTATTCAGGTGATGGTAGCGGCGAGGAAAATGATAAGGCTAAAGTAAGCTTTGAAGGAGAAACGGAAATAAGATGCAGGGTTGTAAACACAGAGGATGGGCCATGTTATACCTGGGAGCCGGAAAATGGAAAAACAATGACTTTTAAAATCGAACATGCCGAATTTCACGATTATGATAAGGGTGTGTTTACTTATGCCGGGCCTAAAGAATTTAATACACCTGTTCAGTTCAATGTAAATATGTGTAACAAAGAACCAGTCTTTAGGATGATTTTTGATCGTCTCTGGCCAGAAAATGAAGTTTACAACAGCCCAGCCGGTGTATCAGTAATTGCACCTATGCTGAATACATTAGTATCTGCTACATTAAGCAAAGCCAATATAGAGAGTATAAAAAAGGAGAGCAAAAAATTTAGTCAGGCGGAAAGTCAATATAATAAATCAGATATGGAAGCATGGAATAAAAGAATGGAATTGCACCGAAACGATAGAAATTATTTTAAAACTGCTCAAGGGAAAAAAGACCTGGCAATAGCAAAGAATCTACAAAAGCAATATGGGAGTGTTTCTGCGCAAGACCAAAATGATATGAACCAATTACTGAATATTAAGGACAGCATTGAAGAAAACTCTAAATCAAACCCTAATTACACTAGTTCTCCGGAATATTTTGAAGATATGAGAAAGTTACGAATAGCATCTGGCAAAGGGCAACAGGTAATGCAAAATTTCACTGGTGGTGCATTAACTCTTAACAAATTAGAGTTACCCTTCAAAATAGGCAGTCCGGAGCCGGTGAATGGTACCATTGGAGAAGACAATGTAATGACGAAGTCTTCCCTCACAGGAGGTGCATTTAAGTTCTCCGGTCGTTTCAAGGTAGAGTTAATAAATTTTCCTGATAACAGAGATAATATAAAAAATTTTTAATGATTGCAATTAGATAGATATTAAGTTTTATTTGATATAGTTCCTTTTATTAATTGCGTATCAAGAAAGGAACTGTAAAACAATATCATTAAAAGGTGATACAGGTTGTGGCGGGGCAAGAAGTTGTTTCCCCCTGGACAGGGCCTGATATTAACTAAGTCGGTTGCAATGGATTCTATTCCTTACTATTAAAGACCATTTAAAATCCGAAGGGCAGCAATTCAAAAAAAAATTTTAATTCTAATTATTACTATCAAAATTAAAAAATGAAAAAAATCATCACCATCTTCACCGCATTTTTATTTTTAGGATGCAATAGCTCCACTAATAATAAATCAAACAGTACTACTTCCGAAAATGCTACTGCAACAACTCCCAAAACCGAAGAAGCTACATCAGGTTCAGGAGGTTCTGAAATTTCCGTAACACTTACCGGCGGTGCCAATGCAGGTACTTACCATGTTTCCAGCAAAGAAACCACCTGCAGCGAAGGGCTTACAAGTGATCATTCTTTTGGCAACCAATATTCAGAAGAAGGGAAAGCTGATAATGAACTCTCCAGCCTGCAACTCATTATTGATGATAAAAACGCTGCACAAAAAGGAACCGATAACTTCTCTATTTCAATTGGATTTGGTAAAATCATGGGAGGTAAAACTTATTCAATTAACACACGCAACAAAGAAGGCAGTGGAAAAGCAACCTATTCAAACACCGGTGGAAGCAAAACGGTGGTAATAGAAGGTAAAACAGTCGATGGGGTGGTTATTTCAGCAACTATCATTTGCAAGAAGATAATGACACCGAACGGAATACAATAACCAGGTTCTGAGATAATATGACATTTTTAAAATTATTACTTGTCCCGTTGCTTGGTTTGATACAACTCAGTGTAAATGCCCAGGAATTTAAATGGGCAAAAGATGCAGAAGGGAAATTGTATCCGATGAATAAAATACCTTATCCGGGTTTTCGGTCAAAGGAGGTCTTTGAATTGTTTCATCACATTCCGGCTATCAGTCATCCAAAAGGTTTTGATGTTCGGGAATCATGGACTGCGCATACTAAGCTGGTTCCAAAATCTGCGATACTAATTTTCGCCATCCATCATTATTTCACGTACAAGAACGGGCCTATTAAAAAAAATAATAACCAACCACCTCAAATTGAAGTCAGCATAAATAATCCGGAAGACCTTGTGGATCGTCATTCATCTATTTTCATTGATGAAACGGAGGCATTAGGTATGCCCATCATGTACACAGATACTTTCCCTACTTCTTACCAGGACATAAATGGTTACGGGGCCAGGTATTTCATAAATAACAATTATAGTTCAAACCTGAAAAGTTATCTGCTAAACCCTATGAATCTTCGGATATTCAAGGCTGTTACCAGGGAAGAATATTTAAAGGTATTTATAAAACATCTGGATATTGAAATAAAACAGCAAACTGAAGCTAACGCAGAAACAAAGAAGACAATAACAAGTTTTGAAAAGAATGACCAGTTCAGAAACTCACAGGATGACCTCCGGCAAGTCAATGAATCCATGATTAAATGGGTTGACTTTCTCAAATCTAAAAGGAGTTATTACCAGAAAAAGTTGATATCACTTTCTCAGGTAGAAAGAAAGAAACCTGCAACCTGGGCGATGTATAATAATCCTGCCAACACAAAAGATAAGAAAGGAAATTACTTAGAAACCATCTCAGGAAGTTTACCTTACGAACCAATGGAGAGTACTGAAGGAATTTTGGCAAGTGGACACCTTTATTCCTTCTATGAAAAAATATTTGACAACCGATTACCCGGTACAGCATTCCAGTTAATTATTATTTCAGAACCTTATTGGCAAGGTCCTCTTAAAGGTATTCAAAAGGAAATGAGGGAATTTTTTGAAGAAAACGTATATCCGTTTTTCCCTTTTAAAGAAATGGAAGCAATAATGGGCAAATAATGAAATGGTGACCTTTACAATTTTCAGTTATATCCCTACAGGAATCAATACGGCATCAGCATTCGTATCCTTAAATGCTCTTTACCGCTTTCCTTGTAATTCAATGCTTCCCGGATTTCTTTGAAATGAGTACCCAACAACTTATCTACAGAAGAAACATCACCCAACTTTCTATTTAATTCAGCAATATATTCTGTCTTATATGGACTTTCTGTATCAGTTATTTTTTTCTTTATAATCTTTGCACCTTCCTCTCCCTCTCTTACTCCTGCATCACTGGGAAAAGAGCCAGTACCAATTTCATTATCCTCTTCTTCGTTCTTAAAATTAAAGAGAATGCTAAACCTCATTGGCTCCTGTTCATCCTTTTTATAAAAAGCAAAAACGCTTGGATGCCCGGGTCGTACTGAACCATAGTTAGCTTCTGAATTTGCATCAGTCAACTTTTCTTCATAAACCTGTTGCCCTGCCAAAAATATTTTTGCCTGTGATTCTTTCTGACTTTTCATGTAAAAGAAAAATCCTTCTTCTTTTTCAAATACCGTATTCACTCCGATTTTCTCCTCCGGGGCAACTAAGAGCAACATATTATCAGGCTTATCTGATGGATAGTAATAAAAAACTGCATGAAACACTCTTGTAAAGTAAGAGTTCTCCTTTCCGCCTTCAATAATTGGCAGAAATGCTGAAGCGGGATCTGAATCAATTTCGGTAACCAAATCATATTCAACTTCAACTTTAACCGGGATACCATTAACAGGTTGAAGCCCATAGATGGCTCCTTCACATCCGGATGGCTTTTTAAACAAATGGTGAGCCCTGATCATTGCTGTTTTTCCGGAACCCATTTTGAATTTAGCTTTAGCTTTTCCATTGGCATCTGTTGTTACTATCGAAGGAGTAACGGTACCTCCAATAGTACCCAGGATAGCAAAACCCGAAATAGTTCCCCTGGAAAAATTAATCTTACGATTGGAAAGTGCATAACCATCACAGTCTTTCATTGTTATCTCTATTTCGGTTTCTTCACCGGTTGCAAGTTTCTTTTTCTTTGGCTTGATGGTAATATTTCCACCACCCCATGCAAATTCATTATCAGACTTTCTTTCCCTTTGAATAAAATCGTTAATCTTATCAGCCAGTGGTGATAGTTGAGTAGCAGCCTGCTCAGCTATCTGCTTGACGTATTCAGGATCAGAAGATGGATTAAATGGGACATCCACCGCAGCTACTTTCTTCATTGAACAAGCCGCCTGCAATTCAAGGTGCATGAGATAGTTACTACCGGAAGAAGAAACAGAACCAGTAATGATATAATCCCCATATTTTGAAGGATTGCTGTTTTCCGGCAACACAAGGCCGCTTTCTCCCATACCTACCCGAAGTACTTCCTCATTATCTTCATTCTTCACTAAAGGTTGAATGAAATACATGCAATCCCTGTTGAGCTCAAACAATTTAGAATTAGCAAAAGTGGAAAGCCAGAACAATTGCCTCCATTGCAACAGGACAACACCGGTGTCAGCAGGTTTGGGTACCAATACGTTCAGGCTAAAGGGTGCTATCTTCAAAATCTTGTTACAATTTTCGCAGGTACTGCAGTTAGTGCAAGATTGTGCGCCAACATGTGCAGCCATAAAAATGATAAGAGTAATCAAAGCGATTTTTCTCATACAATTTTTCTTTGCGTACCTAAATAAATTTGATACGTGTAATCACCTAAGAAATAAAAGAGAGCCTCAATGCAGATTGCCCTTGTAGCTGAAACCATACTTTTTACAACTTAATAAACTCCACTCTGCGGTTGCGAGCTTTATTTTCAGCATTGTCGTTCTTTGCAACCGGCTTAGATGAACCATATCCTTTAGTAGTTAACCTTCCTTCATCTATTCCCATCTTTATCATCTGATTTTTTACAGCATCGGCACGTTCCTGTGAAAGGATATTATTTCTATCTGTAGTTCCCGTATTATCTGTATGTCCGCCTATTTCGAATCGGAGATCTTCATTTTGTTTCATCAGTTTAACTATCTCATTAATGGCGCCCATTGATTCCGGTTTGAGTGTTGATTTATTGACATCAAACTGAATTCCGTATGTAATAATCTTTCCTTCTGTTTCCACTTTTTTGTAAGCATCTGCACCACCTGCCGCTATCCGAAAATTTCTGAACAGGACGGGATTTTTTTGCGATTTCACTTTAAACTCCACCTTTGTTGCTTTACCCGGAACAATCTGGTTGACAACTCCTATCCGGTGTTGATCTACATACAGCTTACCGATATTTTTGTTTACATAAATAGCTACCTGGCGCCAGTTGTCCTGAGTGGGATCTACTGCCTGGGTTGGAAAATCTTCGTAATTAACTCCATAAGTTTTATTGTCTTTGTCAATCGTAAATCCATATTTAGGCTGAGACTTCTCCCCCGAAATTTGAGCTAAATTAATTATAATTGGGGCCGATGATCTTCCCTGGTTACCTACTCCTGCATCTTTTTCACGGAAATAAAGTGAAACAGATGAACCGGTGTAATTATCCTTACCATTTGCCAGGATCCCAAACTCAATAGTAAACTGCTCCGGTAGATAACTATCATCCGTCATCTGGGGCATCATCATTACAGATCCTTCACCGGGAACCACCAGCACTTTTTCACCTTTATACGTTTGTACTTCTGCGTTTCCGGTATTGATCAGGAGCCGGCCAGGTATTTCTGCATCCGCTTCACCAGCCATATCATAATAATAAATAATCTTATCTCCGGGAACGAAATCATAGTTCTTATAAGCCTGAAGAGATCCATCAGATACTTCGTCTTGATTGCCATTTGTAACTTTTTCCTTATCGTCAGACATATCTGAATCCCTATCTTTTTCTCCCTTGGTTTGCCTGGCAGATTCCTCCACCTTGTCCAGCGCTTTATTTGTCGCATCTCCTGCCTTGTTTACAGCACGGTTTTCTGCCGTTTGTTTTACTCTCTCTTTTATCCTCTTCAATATCTGTCCATTAACTGAATTGATCATCAGTAAGGAAACAAACAGACTGAATAGCACAATTAAAGTTTGACGTTTCATATCTAATTCAAATTTTGTTTTTAATAAAAAATCAAAGCGTCAGGTAGTCATTTATTGGCTCACATTTTATCGTGTAACAAAACTTATTTCAACTTAAAAGTTGAGTAATTACCTCGCCCGATAACATTAACAAATCCATCGGTGAAGAATGCAAACCCTTTCTGACAGAGACAACATGTTCAACTAGATTTGGAAAGGAAACACTAAAACACAGGTTAAAGCTATTACGTATAAGATTGGAATCATTGGAAAAAAGTTTCATTCACATTTCCAGTAACAGCATACCGGATGACATTTTAAGAGATTTGGGGTATCGTTTAAGGACAACTCCAGGTGTTTCACCAATGATATTTTTAAAGTCGTTTATGAAATGTGCCTGGTCAAAAAAATTTCCTTCAAGCGCCAGGGATTGAGAATCTGTAGTCTGTTTTTCCTTTATCATCTTCCAAAGATGATCTAACCTGGCAATGCGTGCAAGTGTTTTGGGATTTACCCCGGTACGTCTGATAAATTTTCTAAGTAATGTACTCTTGCTCGCAAAACATTCCGGCATGATTTCTTTCAAAGATTGTGCAACACATTTCTGAATGATTTTTTCATAAAAGGAATCCACCGCATCCGGATAGTAAGTTCCAGGTTGCATATTATTAATAAACTCAGAAAACCAGGCAATCCTCTCAGGAGTAGAACTGAGGTTACGTAAAGATTTCCATACAGGTAAAAAGATCCGGTTAGGCAAACTGATACTTCGCTTGGGTACCGGCGTCATATCCAGATCAAACAACCTGGAAAAAACCGTTGCTCTACATACAATTACTAAAGTATCCATATCTCCTTGAAATTTTGTTATAATTGCATGTGGAATTACGGGTGCAACAAAAAAAGGTTCTAAAGTCAGATTGTTATTACCTGAAATCTTTGGGCGATCGCCAAAATGAAAAATAACAGAAACATTAGGCCGGGGAATGAATTTGTCAATACGGGTGCAGTCACTAAAACGGTATTCTTCAAACTGCCTTATCAGCCATTTGTTATTTGAGTCATTTGGAAAATATTTTACACCAATCATTTAAGATAAAATATTAAAAAGGTGAAGTGCAGAAGCGTTCAATATGTTTGGAGCTAAATCAATCGTCTTTACTTGTAGAATCCAAAATATCCAAATTGATCACAAAACAATACCTGACTTTTCTTTGTACTTCTGCAGCACAAACATTTCAGATATAAAATTAATAAAAGTATGGCAATACCTCTATTAAATTGAGATAGAATTAATTTGTCGCCGGTTGGCGTCCCCGCCAACCGGGGTGGCCCGCCATGGGTGATGTCCTCACTGCCCAAAAGCAGCGCAGCAATGCGACAATTTTAAATGCACCCTACTGATGAAATATTGAATTTAATTTAAAAATTATGAAAATAATCTAAACTATGCCGTGTCAAAAAGTATGAAATATGATATAAAGACTATGTAAATTAATGAAGAGTTTAAGAAATACTTTATTAAAAAAAGCAGATTCAATGACACAAGATGATATTAAAGATTGGTAAAAAAGAAATGACCATTGTCCTAATCTATTATTCAAAAAAAAGCAAATGAAAAGATTTATCACTATTACCGGAGTAGAATTATGCAGATAAATATGCCCCACACATGATAAACCAAATAGCAGCTGTTACAAATCGTCACAAAACTGCTAAACAATCTTCCCGTCTTTCATATGTAATACCCGGTCGCTGAGAGTTGAAAGTTCTTCATTATGAGTAACGATGAGAAAGGTTTGATTGAATTCTTTCCGGAGATCAAAAAATAATTGATGTAATTCTTTAGCGTTAACAGAATCAAGGTTGCCGGTAGGCTCGTCAGCAAAAACAATATCAGGATTGTTTATTAAAGCCCTTGCAACAGCCACCCTTTGCTGTTCCCCCCCACTCAGTTGGTTCGGTTTATTTTCCATTCTATCTTTTAAGCCTAATAAATTGATCAATTCCTTTGCCTTTCCTTCGACTTCCTTTTTTTTCCTCCCAGCCAGCCAGCCAGGAATACAAATATTTTCCAACGCTGTAAATTCCGGCAGTAAATGATGAAACTGGAAAACAAAACCAATATGGCGGTTGCGGAATGCAGCCAATTTTTTTCCTTCGAGTATATTGAGTTCAGTTCCGTTCATACTAATGGTACCCATATCGGCTTTATCCAACGTCCCTAAAATATGAAGAAGTGTACTTTTACCCGAACCTGATGGCCCTACAATAGATACAACTTCTCCTTTCTGAACATCAATATTGACGCCCTTTAACACCTCGACAGGCCCATACCTTTTATAAATAGATTTACCCGATAACATGTTTTTCCTGCTGTTCAAGCCCCGGATTATTCTTTCCGGAACGAAGATAGTTGCAAACCTAACCTATAATCAAAAACCATAAAAAAACCATTTCAAATTATTTAAAATATTATAACCTTCCGGCTTTAAAACTTCCAATTTGGAAAATTCATTAATACAGCTACATTTGCGGAAAATTTGGGGTATCGGTACCCAAGAAAAGACCATAATTCCATTAAATTAAACCCTTCGAAAGATGTTTTGGACATTAGAATTAGCATCCTACCTGGAAGAAGCTCCATGGCCGGCGACTAAAGACGAACTTATAGATTACTCTATTCGTAGCGGAGCTCCGATTGAGGTAGTTGAAAACCTGCAAGAGCTGGAAGACGAAGGAGACGTCTATGAAACTATTGAAGATATCTGGCCGGACTATCCTACACAGGATGATTTTCTTTTTAATGAAGATGAATATTAAAGATGCTTTCTGGTTGTAACCTCAGGTAATGAGAAATAGATCAGTCCTTCACTATTGACAATTCACCTCATTTCTCCATCTGTTCAATTACTGCCCCCGTAACACCGGTAAAAGAAAATCCACCATCATGGAAAAGATTTTGCATGGTTACCATCCGGGTATAATCACTGAACATCAGAGCAATATAATTAGCACAGTCTTCAGCACTGGCATTACCCAGGGGACTCATTTTTTCTGCATAGCTGATAAAGCCATCGAAACCTTTAACTCCGCTACCTGCAGTAGTCCGGGTGGGTGATTGGGAAATTGTATTTATCCGCACTTTCTTTTTAACGCCATAATAATATCCAAACATACGAGTCACACTTTCCAATAAGGCTTTGGCATCTGCCATTTCATTATAATCCGGGAAAACCCGTTGAGCAGCAATGTAAGTTAAAGCCACCACACTCCCCCATTCGTTTAAAGCATCCATATCCCATGCAGTGCGTAAGACTTTATGCAAACTCATGGCAGAAATATCCAGTGTTTTTTGATTCCATTCATAATTCATTTCCGTATAATGTTTGCCTTTGCGGACATTCAGGCTCATGCCAATGGAATGAAGTATAAAATCAAAACTGCCACCGAAATGTTTCATAGAACCTTCGATAAGATTTTTCAGATCTTCCATATTTGTCACATCAGCGCCAATTACAGGAGCTTTTACCGCTTCTGCCAGTTTATTAATTTCGCCCATTCGCAACGCCACCGGGGCATTGGTGAGTACTAACTGAGCGCCTTCTTCATAACATCTCATTGCTGTTTTCCAGGCAATGGATTTTTCATCAAGGGCTCCGAAAATGATTCCTTTTTTTCCTTTCAGCAGATTATTTCCCATAATTTTCTTGATTTTCTTGCGGTAAAAATAAGAAGTTATTTTTAAGCTCCGGGAAAGAGCTTTTTTATGACCAGCACCAGGAGGAAAGTATAAACAAAAACCAATGCGAAACCCGAGAATAAATATGAAAGCAACCTGGCCAAAGATTTCCGGGGTTGGATCATTTTCTGAATGTATCTATTTAAAAAGTAAACAGGAAAAAGAGATACCAGAATAATGAATACAATTAATACCGTCTTCCATTTCATTAATTAATTTTTATCCGATACGTTAGCTCATTTATCTTCAAAACGCAGATATAAAGCTGCCCTTTCAGGTTATGGCCGGAGCCATTTTAATTCCTTACCATTTCCCTGGCATTCTCTAAAGCTGCAGCAGTAGGCTTTGCTCCACTTAACATTTGGGCAATGACCGTAATCCTTTCCTCAGTAGTCAATAGCCGTATATTGGTTTTTACTGAATCTTTTACTATCCCTTTAAATACCAGGAAATGTGCATCTGCCTTGCCGGCTATCTGGGGCTGGTGAGTAATGCAAATAACTTGTCTTTTATCGGCTAATTCTTTCATCAGGATTCCAACCTGCCTGGCTGCTTCACCGGAAATTCCGGTATCAATTTCATCAAATATCATTGTGGGTAAATCAATGGATCGGGCTACGAGTGATTTAATACACAACATCAGCCGGCTCAGCTCTCCACCACTGGCAACTTTTTGAACCGGTTGAAACTGCCTGTCTTTAGCTGTCTCACCGGAAGGAAGGTTTGCATTAAATAAAAAATCTATTGAATCACATCCAAAAAAATTCAGAGAAACTGCTGATATATCCACTTTCAATTTTGCGTTCGGCATACCTACCTGCTTCAATAGCTTATTAATTTTTTCTTCCAATGGCCGGATCTGTTTTCTCCGTTCTTCCGAAATGATTTGGGCCTGGATCGTCGCCTCTTCAAAATATTGGTTAAATTCCTTTTCTTTTTGCTGAATCGCTTCTTCAATATTTAAAACAGCTTTCAGTTTTTCTTCAAACAGCATTTGAATTTCAAGCAACTCATTGGTAGACCTGGCTCCATGCTTTTTTAATAATTTATACCCCAGTGAAAGCCGGTCGTTCAATAGCTGAATCGTCTCCGGATCGGAATTAATATACTGGCTGATGCGATCAGTCTCCTCAGCTATATCCTGCAATTCAATCTGTGTTGAATGCAACCGTTGTATCAGCGCATTCATATCCGGATGATAAGATGAAAAAGCGGATAATTGGTTTCCCAGAATTTTCAGTTGCTGCACCAATGGCGTTTCACTTTCTTTCAAATCAAAATACACTTTTGATAAGACCGTTTTTATTCCTTCTGCATTTGTCTGCAGTTTCAACTTTGCTTCTGTTTCTTCTATTTCGTTTTCACTGAAGCCGGCTTCTTTGAGTTCACTAAACTGAAACCGGTTAAAATCCGCTTCCTTATCAAATTGCTGTTTTTGAAACGTTAGATCTTCCCATTCCTTTTTTGCCTGTATCCATTTTTGAAAAACAGCCTGGTAAGAAGCCAAAACATCAGCAGTAGTCGCCAGCGCATCTACTACTTCTCTTTGGAAACCGGATTTCCCCAATTCTATCGAATCAAACTGCTGATGAAGATCTACCAGTTTAGAACTCAACTGCTGCAACTGCTCAAGAGTAACCGGCGTATCATTAATAAAAGCTCTTGATTTACCGCTGACACTGATCTCCCTCCGGATAATAAGCTCATCACTATTATTATTCTGATAGCTTTCATAATCATTATCCTGCAGGAATTTCCTGATATCTTTCTTATTCTTTATTTCAAATAACCCCTCAATGACACATTTCTTTTCCTTATTCACCAATGCGGTAGTGTCAGCCCGTTGTCCCAATATCAAACCTAATGCACCAACAATTATAGATTTACCGGCTCCTGTTTCCCCGGTAATAACATTCAGATTGGAGGAAAAATCAATTTCCAGCTCATCTATTATTGCATAATTCTGTATGGTAAGTTTTTGCAGCATCTTTATTTGCAATTTATAGCAAAAAAAACCTCCCACCTTTAGAGAGCGGGAGGAAAACAAAAAAAAAGAAAATATCTCAGGAAATAGTTACCCCTTTATTCAATTCTTCATCCACCAAAATACGTCCGCAGTTTTCACAAATCATAACCTTCTTTCTTTGGCGAATTTCGCTTTGCTTCTGAGGAGGAATTGCATAGAAGCATCCACCACAGGCATCCCTTTCTACCGGAACTACTGCTAAGCCATTTCGATAGCTTTTGCGGATTTTATCATAACTGGTCAACAGGCGGTTATCCACATGTTCCCTGGCTTCAGCAGCTTGTTTATTAAAATGCTTTTCTTCTTTCTCATTGGCAACAATGATTTTTTCAAGTTCGCCTTTTTTCGTATTCAACACACTTTCTTTAGCAGCAATGTTCTTTTTAGCTTTTTCCAGGGCAACAGCTTTTTCTGCAATCTCATCTGTAGCATCTTTGATATGCTTTTCAGCCAGCTTCACTTCTAATTGCTGCATCTCAATCTCTTTATTGATGGCCTCAAACTCCCTGTTATTTTTTACATTTGTGCTCTGTTTCTCATATTTCTTAACCAGCGCCTGGGCTTCTTTTATTGCTTCCTTTTTTTGTTCTATGAAATCTGTTACGCCATTGATTTCTTCTTCAATTCTTAACTGGCGGGAATTGAGTCCCTGAATTTCATCTTCCAGGTCTGCCACTTCCATCGGCAATTCGCCTTTCAGAATATGAATCTCGTCCAGCTTGCTTTCGATTTTTTGAAGAGTGACAAGAGAAGTAAGTTTCTCTTCAACGGAAAATTCTTTAACGTGTGCCATGTATGTTTTTTGTTTTTTGTTCAGTTTGTCCACCCTGTTCATGCATTTACATGAAATACCTCACAGGATTGGTTTTCACCCGGGTTTTAAGGACGGCAAAGGTAGGGAATTTCTGCTCTAAAACCTCCTTCAAAAGGTCAATAGTAAACTGTTCACTTTCATAATGACCGATATCGGCAATCAGCAGGCGGTCGTTAGCATCAAAGAATTCATGGTATTTCATATCAGCAGTAATATATATGTCTGCTCCCGCTGCTAAAGCTTTGGAAACCAAAAAGCTTCCTGCTCCTCCGCAAATAGCGACTTTTTGAATGGGTTTATCCAAAAGCTTAGTATGTCTTATCACCGGGATATCAAAGATTTTTTTAATCCAGGTCAGGAAATCGGTTTCGTTCATAGGCTCTGAAAGGCTACCCATTACTCCACTGCCTATCCCGGGATGGTCGTTGGATAGATTCACGACATCATAAGCCACCTCTTCATAAGGATGCGATTCTTTCATCGCTTTTAAAATACCAGGCTCCAGCCAGGCAGGGAAAATCACTTCTATCCTTATTTCATTCTCATGATGCCTTTCTCCGACATGACCCACATAAGGATTTGTTCCCTTACCAGCCTTGAACGTTCCTACACCTTCTGTATTAAAACTACATTCGCTATAATTACCAATATATCCTCCACCGGCATTAAATATTGCATTCCGAACCTGCTCAGCTTTATCTGCAGGAACGAAAGTGAAAAGTTTTTTAAGTGAATTTTCTTTTGGAGAAAGTATCGAGACATTCTGCAAGCCCAGTAGTTCAGCAATTTTTCCATTCACACCATTGAGCACATTATCCAGGTTCGTATGAATGGCATAAATAGCAATATCATTTTTAATAGCGGCAATCACCGTTTTCTCAACATAGTTTTTTCCATTAATCTTTTTTAAACCACCAAATACAATGGGATGATGTGCTACAATGAGATTACATTTTTCTGTGATCGCTTCTTTTACCACATCTTCAGTAGCATCCAGTGAACAAATGATACCGTTACATTCCCAATCGGCATCGCCGGTTATCAATCCGGCATTATCATAATGTTCCTGTAATGAAAGTGGCGCAACAGATTCCAGATAAGCAATGACTTCTTTTATTTTCATAGGGGAAAGTTAAGCAATTGAATGAATCTGTTTCCTAAACAAGAACTTTCAATGCCATTTTATTCTTTATCTCCATGTCCATGACTCTACGAAACTGTTTGTTTCCCTTGCCTGGGTTCGTGGCACACGTATCAATATTCCCTTCCCTGCACTCGCCGTCAATAAGTATAGGAAGTCGTAAATTGTAGCATGCCTTTGAACAACGACGAGTCTACAGCAAAAGTATCATAGATTGAAAATTTGTTATTGTGAGACTCAACTGGGAACAAATAGAAACCTCCTCCATCAACAGCATAAAGAGCGATCTTCAATTTTATCCAATTGCTTTTTCAAAGCAATACGAAGTCACTGCTATTATTTTGGCGGTAGGGGCATAGCACTAACCGGTGCGTCCCATACTGCTTTCCAGTCATTATTGATTTTTTGCCAATAGACTAAATAATTTCCATTGTCAGCAAAAGCAGGGATAGGAGATTTTTCATTAGGAGTGAATTTGAGGTCATATTTTCCCCACTCGATTGCTAAAGGGCCATTTGCTTTCACATCCTGGGTCTGTAGTGAAAAATCTATATCACCGAATTGAAATAATTGATTCCAATAATTCCTAATACTGTCTTTGCCTATCAGCGGTTTATTGTTGGGTGGGAATTGGATAATGTTATCCGCCATATAACTCAATACAGAATCAATTTGTTTGGCTTTATACCACTTCCCTATCTGCAGATTATTTTCACTTATAGCGTTCTTTGCTTTTACAGATTCATTGTCTATTCTCTTCTGCGTTTCGCTTTCCGTTTCTGTTTTTGAATTACAGGAAAGAATGGATAATATCAAAAAGATAAAAATGGAAGGGAAGAATACTTTTTTCATTTCTGATTTTTTTTAAGATCCCATATTGATTTAATAATTATAATTACTATCGGTCTGCCTTGATTCGTCTCTCGAAGACAAACATTTATATGCCAATTCATGCAAAACTGAACCAGTGCAAAGGTGCTAATGATTACATTATGTTCCACAAACAGTATCGCCGTTAACAATTCCTTATTGTCATAATGTTCCTGTATGAAAGGCTGAGTAATAGATTTCAGGAAAAGAATGATTTTTATCAATTTTCACTATTGAATGTTAAGCAATTGACAGAATTTTTTTTAAGAGCCAAAAGCCGGATTTTTTTTATCTTTGAAAGAATGGCACTTAATCCAAAACTACATCAGCTACTGGGTCATTTGGTACGGAACATGCTTGGCAAAAAAAATGAAGCAGTATTAACCCGCTATGAATATGCCAAAGGTGCAAAAATGCTTCGCCGCAGCATATGGAATGAGATAAAAAACTTTTTTTTAATGGTTGCAGGTGTTTCATCTGCAGCATTCGGGTTAGAGAGTTTTCTGATTCCCACCGGTTTTATTGACGGGGGTGTTACCGGTATTTCATTACTGGCCAGCCATGAATCGAAACTATCACTTTCCATTTTTATCATACTAATCAACCTCCCTTTCATTTTCTTAGGCTGGCGTCAAATAGGGAAAATATTTGCCTTAAAAAGTATTGGTGCTATTGCATTGTTGGCAGCAACCGTCGCATTTGTTCAATTTCCAGTAGTTACCAATGATAAATTATTGGTTGCGGTATTTGGCGGATTTTTTCTGGGTGCAGGCATTGGACTTACTATCCGGGGTGGTGGAGTGATTGACGGCACTGAAGTACTTGCCATTTTTTTAAGCCGGAAGAGAAGTTTGTCGGTTGGTGATTTTATTTTGATATTTAATATCCTCATATTTTCAGTAGCTGCCTATTTACTGGACATCTCCAGTGCTCTTTATTCAGTGCTCACATATATGGCAGCTTCAAAAACAGTTGATTTTATTCTGGAAGGAATTGAGGAATTTACCGGTGTAACCATTATTTCACCCCACAGTTCGGAAATAGCCGAAATGATAAAAATTAAAATGGGCCGGGGTCTTACAATTTATTCCGGCAAAAAAGGGTTTGGCAAAAGAGGTGAGAAACACGACAACACAGATATCATTTTTACAGTTATCACCCGTTTGGAAATCAGCCATCTGACGAATGAAGTAGAACGAATTGACCCTAATGCTTTTATGGTCATGCAAAGCATAAAAGATACACACGGGGGCATGGTAAAAAAGCGACCCTTTAAATAGCTTTTTATTTTTATCAAATCTTTCTTTTCTAATTAGGAAATCCTGTTGTAACTTTTCAGCCAATTCCCGCCCTTTGGATAATTCATTATCCAGCATTCTACTTTTAAAATTTCTTGCTATGCTGAAAAGAACTCATGGTCGCCTGTTAATAACCTTATTAGTCATCACAGGCCTGGCAGGTACATTAAATACCTCCTCAATTTCTCATAAAGAAAGAAAATTTGCAATCAACCTATTAAAAGAAAGCAGAACCGGAATACTGAAATCAACTGAGGATCTTTCAAATGCTCAACTCAACTTTAAACTCAATTCACAAAATCAGTCTATAAAACAATTTATCTATCAACTTTCTGCACAGGAAAAAAACCTTTGGGACTTGATGGCTTCTATCATGAAAACCGGACCCAATCCTGAAAAAAGAACTTTAATTACACATTCAGATGATCAACTGGTAGCATGGATTGGAGCATCTTCCTCCCCACCTATAACTTCAGGTTTCTTTTCAACAAATGATATTTCTTTCAAAACGATAAAAGAAGCTATTAATTTTTTTCAGGAGCAAAGAACCAACCACATCAAATATTTAAAATTAAGCACTGAAGACCTCAGAGATCATGTAGTCCAAATGCCATTTGGATGGATAGACTGCTATCAGCTCACTCTTTTCATCGGCGCACAAAGTAATTGGTATATCAACCAAATAGAAAAACTTAAGTTAAACCCGGATTTCCCTTCCCGGTAAGAATTTGATTTATAGTGGACTCAAGGTTGAAAAACCTAGGCCCCGAATCCTCTCATGGTGAAGGGGCTTTTTTGAGACTATTCATCATTTTTGTCAATCTCTTGAATTGGAATTCGCAATAGTGATAAGTAAAAAAACTATTGTACAGGCTACCTTATAATCATAATTTGCATATTGGAATTATTGTAATGAAGAAAATCTTATCCCTATTAATAATAGTATTTTTTCTACAGTTATCCTGTAAGAAAGCAACTGAAGAGGCCCTGCAAGATGCCGTAATTTCTGCTATGATAAGTGGCAAATGGGCTATTACCAGTTTTACCAATAATGGCTCAGATATTACCTCCAGCTTCAGTGGTTATACTTTTCAATATTACAGCAATAAAACTGTTGATGCCATCAAAAATGGTGCAGTAGCGGAAACCGGTACCTGGGATGGCAATGCCAGTACAATGACAACCTGGTCAAATTTTCCCGGGGCAGGTTCACCATTGAACCTTATCAACGGAACCTGGCATATTGATAACAACAGCTGGACATTTGTTGTCGCTTCACAAACCGGTGGTGGTCAATCAAAAAATATGCGACTCGATAAGCAATAAAATCAGTTCAAAAACCGTATTAAACGTTTTAATCCTGAGTCCGTCTTAACCCCATAAAAAACCAAAAATGTTCACTGATTTCCGGAAAAAATACAATTGCCTTTTCAGGTGTATTCCGGAATACTAAAAATTTTCATATTCAGAGACCACAAATCGCATGTTTTTGAGAAAAGAAAACCAAAATATTCTTATAAAATTCGTAACCTTATTTATTTCAGTTTACCTGGTTCATTCATTTTCAGCATTAGCACAAAGTCCGTCAGCAAATTTCACAGCCTCACCGGTAGCAGGATGCTCACCGTTACTCGTTAATTTCCAGGATCAATCTCTGGGCAACCCGGTTTCCTGGAAATGGGATTTCGGAAACGGAAATACATCGTCACTTCAAAACCCCTCTGCCAGTTATTTTACTCCTGGTCAGTACACAGTAAAACTTACAGTATCTAATGCAAGTGGAAATAATACATTAACGAGATCTCAATTCATCACCGTTTATGAAACACCAACAGTCAGATTTACCGCCAATAACACTACAGGATGTTTCCCATTGCGAGTGCAGTTCTCTGATCAATCTACTGCCGGATCGGGGAATAGCAATGTAAGCTGGTTTTGGGACTTTGGTAATGGCCAAACCTCTATAGTGCAAAACCCGTTGGTAAGCTATACATCAGCCGGTACTTTTACAGTTACCTTGAAAGTAACCAATGATAAGGGATGCAGCAAGGTTTTGAGTATTCCGAATCTCATAACTACTACCCCGGGAGTCCGTTCAGTTTTTACAAATACACTGGCCAATGTTTGTAGTCCACCTGCTGATATTACTTTTACCAATAGTTCAACCGGCCCTGGCTTATTATCATGGTTTTGGGATTTTGGTGACGGGAATACATCTACCCAACAAAACCCACTTCATACATACAATACATCCGGCAATTATACAGTAACATTAGCTACTACAAGCTCAAGTGGTTGTAGTGACACAGCTCGTTCGGCAGTTCCTCTTGCTATTGGAGGTATCTCCACCTTGTTTAACTCTCCTGATACTGTTTGTGCTAATTCAGTCGTAAATTTTACAAATACATCTGTACCGGCTCCAGTTAGTTCTAATTGGAATTTCGGTGATGGCGGCACTTCTACATTGATAAATCCTACACATACTTATTTATCAGCCGGAACCTATTCTATTAGATTGTATAACCGCTATTCTAATTGCCTGGATTCGGTACAGAAGAACATAGTGGTAAATCCTTTACCCATTCCCGATTTTAGTGCTCCTGCTACAATAAGCTGCCAGCCTCCATTTACAGTTAATTTTCAGGATCTGTCATCATCCGGTACTGTAAGCTGGTTATGGGATTTTGGTGATAGTAGCACCTCCACACAACAAAACCCGGTTCATACTTATACAAATTACGGTAGTTATAATGTAACCCTGGTTGTAACAAATTCATTCGGATGTACAGATACGATTATTAAAAATAATTTTATCGAAATAAGAAGAGCAACAATCAGGATTCCTTCTTTGCCTACTCATGGTTGTATTCCATTCACAATTTCACCGGTTGCCAATATAACTGCATTAGATCTTGTCACCTCTTATTTGTGGGACTTCGGTGATGGAGCAACCTCAAATTCCGCAACTCCAACTCATACTTATACGGTCCAGGGAACATACAATGTATCATTGATCATAACTACCAGTACCGGATGTACTGACACGCTTTTAATAAATAATGCTGTAAGAGTCGGAACCAATCCCTTTGTTGACTTTACTGCTACACCCACAACTATTTGTGCTCTACAGGCAGTGCAATTTTCAGATTTATCTACTCCTGCAGATCAATGGCAATGGAGCTTTGGCGATGGTGCTACTTCCACAACGAGGAATCCCAGGCATGTTTATGATCTACCCGGTAATTATACAGTTACATTAGTTGCCAGCAATAACGGGTGCCCGGGTACTATGGTCAAAAGTAATTTTATTACAGTACTTCCGCCTGTAGCCCGTTTCAATTTTACTGCCAGTTGCCCAATCAGAACGCAATTCACTTTTACTGATCAATCAATCGGGCCGGTTTCCTGGCTTTGGGATTTTGGTGATGGAAGTCCCACGTCTTCTCTGCAAAATCCTGTTCATAACTTTCCTGCATTAGGAGTTTATACCGTATCGTTGACAGTAACAAACGGATCTTGTTCAAACACATTAAGACGTACTGTATTTGCCATAGATGAAAGCCCTGATTTCATCAGCCCGGTAACCACCGGATGCAAACCTTTTGCAGCTACTTTTAGTACGACGAATGTGACACCGAACTATATTGCAAGTCACATCTGGGAATTCGGCGACGGTGCTTCAGCCATTAATTCGCTTTCGGGAGTTATTAATCATACCTATACCAGTTCAGGCACCTATACAGTAAGACTTATAACAGTGGACATTAACGGATGCAGGGACACTGCAATTAAAACAAACTATGTTAGAGTTAATGGTCCAAGAACAAATTTTTCGGCAACAAATGCTTCCGGCTGCATAGGCCTTACAACAATCTTTAATGATTTGTCCACTACTGACGGCGTAAATAATATTGTAAGCTGGCAATGGGACTTTGGTGATAGTACTATCCAGACATTTAATAGTCCGCCTTTTCAGCATACCTACACTACTCCTGATACATTTTCAGTCAAACTTAAAATTACAGATGCTGCAGGTTGTACCGATAGCATGACCCGCACAAACCTTGTTGTTGCTACTGCACCCAAAGCTATATTCACTTCCAGGGATACACTGACTTGTCCCGGTGCTTCCGTTTCATTTCAAAATGTATCACAGTCCACCCTTCCTGTCAACAGTTTCTGGGATTTCGGTGATGGCACAACTGTCAATACTATCGGCCTGGCCCCGGTTTCTCATATTTATTCACTTCCTGGAGACTATACGGTAACATTAAAAATTACAGATCCTGCAGGCTGTTCTGATTCTCTATCCAAAAATCTTTACGTTCACGTGGAATATCCATCCGCAAGCTTTACGGTTAGTGATACAATGAGTTCCTGTATTCCGTTAGAGGCTCATTTCACTAATACATCCACCTACTATTCTTCTTTGTATTGGGATTTCAATCCGGGGAACTCTTCTCTTGCCAATCCAGTTCACTATTATTCATTACCGGGAACCTATACCGCTACACTAATTGCAACCAGCCGGGGAAATTGTAAGGATACTGCTTACCAGACAATCACAGTATTTGACACCACGGGTGCTTATATTGATTATTCGGCTGCAGGCGGCTGTAACCCTTTAACGGTAGATTTCGCAGCTTACGTTTCTGGGAGCTACGACTTTCTATGGGATTTTGGTGACGGCACTTTCCTGGCAACAAGTTCACCATCTGCAAGACATGTCTATACCACATTTGGAAATTTTTTACCCAGGGTTATCCTGACAGATCCAACGGGATGCCTGATTCCTGTTTCCGGTATAGACACCATTCATATTATTGGAGCTAATGCAAAATTTGGTCTTGATAAAAATCTTTTATGCGATAGCGGAATAATTAATTTTACTGATTCCACAACTTTTAATGACCCGGTTATAAGTTACAATTGGACTTTTGGAGATGGTGGAAGTTCATCAGTTCAGAATCCGGTTCATCAGTATAATTCTCCCGGCAATTATACAGTAACATTAACTGTTCAAACCCAAAGTGGTTGCAGTGATATTGCTACCATGACGAATGCAGTAAAAGTGGTGCAAAGTCCGTCTATTGCAATAACAGGCGATACATCAGCCTGTGTATTTTCACCATTGCTTCAATCCGGAGTCTTTAATTTTCCGGATACCTCTGTAGTCACCTGGCAATGGAGCTTTCCAAATGGAACTAATTCCAATTTGCAGAATCCTCCTGCACAAACGTACATCAAAGATGGAAACTTTATCGTATCTGCAATAGCAACAAACAGCAGCGGCTGTAAGGACACTGCTCTGCAAAATATTACTATTTATCCCTTACCTACCGTAAACATGCCGGGAACAATGACAATACAAAATGGTTTTCCCGCTATCATTCCTGCCACTTATTCTTCTAATACAATTAATTGGTCCTGGATGCCATCATTAGGTTTGAGTTGTGTTGATTGTCCACAACCTGTAGCAAGTCCAAAATTCAACACCGACTACACCGTTTCTTTTATTGACTCAAATGGATGCATAAATTCCGGTCTTATTCACATTATCGTTATCTGTAAGAATGCCAATCTGTTTATGCCCAATACTTTTTCTCCCAATGGTGATGGAAGTAATGATGTCTTTTATCCGAGAGGAAAAGGACTTGACCGGGTGAAGACGCTTCGGATTTTTGATCGTTGGGGTGAAGTGGTTTTCGAGCAAAATAATTTCCCGGTCAATAATGCTTTATACGGTTGGGACGGGACTTTCAAAGGGAAAAAGCCTCAGGCGGGAGTTTATATTTACCAGGTGGAAGTGTATTGTGATAATGGCGATATAATAAAGTTGGGTGGAAATGTAGCATTGATACTTTAAAAAATTGAAATGCATTTTTTTAGAAAAATAAGATTCATTGCTTTGCTGCTTCTCTGGCAAACAGGAAGTGAATTTTCAATTGCTCAGGATATACATTTTTCACAGTTCTTTGAAACACCTCTCCTGAGAAATCCTTCGCTAGCCGGAATCTACACCGGTGATATAAGAGTGCAGGCTGTTTACAGAGATCAGTGGAACAGTGTGACCAATGCCTACCGGACCGGATCTGTAAACGGAGAGTATAAAATGCCCGTTGGAAAATCAAATGATTTTTTAACCACCGGCCTGCAAATTTTATACGATCGTGCCGGAACAATAGGATGGACAACAACACAAATACTTCCTGTACTTAACTATCACAAATCGCTGAGCGATGAACAAAACCGATACTTGTCACTTGGTTTCATGGGTGGGTGGGTACAACAATATTTCGACCGGTCAAAAATGACAACTAATAGTACATACGATGGTTTGGGAGATGGAGAATCGCTTCAGCAAGCCAACTTTTCCTATATTGATGGCAGTGTAGGGATGAGTTATAATTCATCCTTAAATGACAACCCCAATAATAATTTTTTTATTGGAGCTGCTTACCACCACTTTAATCACCCAAAAAATTCTTTTTACCGGAATGCTAACATACAACTCCCTTCTAAATGGGTCTTTTCAACAGGCTTTAAATTTGAGGTAACAGAGTATAGCTACTTTAATATCCAGGCAGATTATTCGATGCAAAGCGGTTCAACCGAAGCAGTAGCCGGAGCAATGTATGGCTTAAAATTCGGGGTTGATGCAGATCATCCAAACTATGCCATCAATGGAGGAGCATTTTTGAGATGGAATGATGCCCTGATACCTGTTATAAAAATTGACTACTCCCCATTTTCTGTAGTCTTAAGTTATGATGTCAATATTTCCCCGCTTAAGACCTCCAGTTACGGTCGTGGAGGATTTGAAATGTCGGTTTCCTATATGGGATTTTTAAACAGATTCAAATCAACACAAAATTCAACTCTTTGTCCCAGGTTTTAGGCATCATAAATCGTCCGGATTATTCAATCTGAAAATAACAGCTGCAAGTGCAGCGCCTCCCAAACCTGCTACGATGTATAACCATATATGTGTCCAGCAGAATGAACCTTGCAAACTAAGACCCGCAGCCACAGCAGGATTATACGCCCCACCGGAGTATCTGCCTATTACTAAAGCCATGGCCAATACCGTACCCCCGATAGCAAGCCCATAATAACTATTTCCCGAAGTTGCCTTTGCAAAAGCTGCATTCAATACTACATAGGCAAGGGCAAATGTGCCTAAAAATTCTGCCGCAAAGGCTTTTAATATCCCATCATCCGGGATAACACAATCACCACCGGATTTAACATCAAAGACATATCCTACAATCAGAGCCGCAATAAAAGCACCTGCAATTTGAGAAATCCAGTACGGTATCACTTCTTTGGCGCCAATCTTTCCTCTTATTAATACTGCCAGTGTTATTGCCGGGTTATAATGTGCTCCGGAAATATGACCTCCTGCATATACCATTATAATTAAGGCTAATGAAGCTCCTACTCCGCCGCCTAAGATGGCTCCCATTACAAGAAAAAGTGTTCCGATCAGTTCTGTTATATATCTTCTCATAAAGTGGTTTTTAAAAAAAACAGGAAAGTTTTTGAGAATGACTCCCCGCTATTATTGAAGATAAAATAAAGAGAGTAAATCATAAATGTATTTTATTCACATTGAAAAGAAATCCAGCCCGTTACTATTTTAAACATTTTATAAAAACCCTCAGCTTTTTAAAACTGAACACTCCTGCAATCCTGAATTTTTCTCAGGGCCTCTCAGATATTTATTTAAAGGAAAACTATTTAGCTACCCGAATTCATAATTGCAGAATCATTGAAATACAAAATTCCAGAATATGTTATATTTCAATCGCTTACTTGACAAACACTATATAAATTATTCAGATAATCATTATAAGCAATATATATTTATTGTTTATTAATAAATATTTATTATTTTTAAGGAATCAATATAAATTTTACTAACAATGTCAAAAACAACAAACATCGTATTTTGGGTCTTATATGCTGTGGCTTGGCTCATTTTTGTAGGCCTATCTATTGAAGCAGGTGGCTTAATAGTAAATTTCTTTTTCAGTCTTTACAAACCTGAATTCATCCCAAATCTTTATCAAAAGTTGGACTTAATTCAAATGTATCAAGACAGCAAACTTGCTTTTTTCGGTATCTATAGCTTTATTCTAATCATTTCAATTTTAAAAGCTTGCTTGTTTTATTTAGTCATTAGGCTTATGCACAAAATGGATTTGAAAAAACCATTCAGCACTTTTGTTGCCAGGCAAATTACCCTACTTGGTTATTTCACCCTTGTAATTGGACTGTTAAGTTACATAGCCAGACAGTTAGTTAAAAATTTAATGCATCACGGTTTTGTTCCCGATAACTTAATCTCATTTTGGGAAGACAGCCAGGCCTTTATTTTAATGGGAGCTGTAATTTATATTATTGCAACTATTTTTAAAAAGGGTGTAGATATTCAACACGAAAACGATTTAACTGTATAAGCCATGCCAATCATTGTAAACTTAGATGTGATGATGGCGAAGCGAAAAATGTCGCTTAATGAGCTGTCAGAGAAAGTGGATTTAACTCTTTCCAATTTGTCTATTTTAAAAACGGGAAAAGCAAAAGCCATTCGCTTTAGCACCCTGAATGCCATTTGTAAAGTCCTGAATTGCCAACCGGGAGATATCCTTGAATTTATGCCCGATTCAGAAAACAATGAACAATGAAAAAATGCTTTCATAATACAGTTCCTCATCTTACTTGACTTATTTGCAAGCGCCAAAGTTCGAAATCATATGCTTTGGTAAAAGGAAACAAATTATTTTACCCTACTGAATAAAAACCGAGGACCCCGGATTTATTCGCCGGTTCTGACTTCATATGGTAGTACTACAGATAAAAATATCCCCTTTTGAATCTTTCAGAAAGCAATGCATATTTATTTTCTTCAGCCGGAATTGATCAATAGCTCGGTCAGCAATGGCACTTTCATAGCTGACTTTAAAAACTGAATACTTTATAAATTGTGAAATTTTTACTTTTTATCATTTTTTTATTTCATCTAAAATACTCAACAACAAAAAAAAGAAGGAGCTCCGGCTATTCATTTTTTTCTCAATACTTTGAATGCGTGGGGTTAAGGCCGGTCTATTCTTTTCAGCACTGCTGGTTGATCTTTATACCTCGTATAATTACGATTTCTAATCAATGTGGATAGAGTTATCAAAAAAAAACAATATTTTATACCAAATTAAAAGTAAATTTGTTTCCTTGAAGAAAATTTTACTCATACTGTCCATTATTCTTCTTTCATCCACTCTTTCACAGGCACAGGTGTCGAGAAATAATCCTGTACCGGATGGGCAAGTGATTAGTTTGAAGATTTATCCTAACCCCGCTACCACCTATATTACTTTTGATTTTCAGAAAGGTTTTGAAAAAGGTTTACTGATTCAGGTTTACAATTTTCTTGGTAAAAAAATGTATGAAACTCAGGATCTTTCTGAGAAAACAACATTAGATCTCTCCGAATACAATAGGGGTGTCTATATTTTCCATCTCGTTGACCGTGTAGGTAAGATAATTGAATCCGGAAAATTTCAGGTTTCAAAATAAATTCCATTTCCCTATTCTCTCAGTTCGAAGAAATTTCTGCTATAAGAAATTTTAAATATTGCGTATTTTCTATTCCCCGTATTACAGGATGATCCGGCGATTGAGTTTGGAAAGTTACCTGGCGGATTTTTTTCCGGGCATCACGTGCAGCCATGTCTATAATTTGAAAAAATAACTCAGCATTGACAAGATTCGTACAGGATGATGTAACCAGGAAACCACCATCCCTCAGCAATTTCATGCCCCGCAAATTGATTTCCTTATAACCGGTAATTGCTTTTTGAATCGTTTCCCTGCTTTTAGTAAATGCCGGAGGATCCAACATCACTACATCATATTTTCTTCCCTCTTTTGACCACCGTTTTAATACATCAAATGCATTAGCCGTTTCAAAACTACAAACTTTTTCTAAGCCATTCAGCTCAGCATTTTGACGGGCCTGCTGTACTGCATTTTCAGAAATATCAATTCCTAAAACAGATTTTGCGCCATAATGTGCTGCATGAATTTCAAAGGTTCCCGTATAGGTAAAAGCCCCTAATACTTCAGCATCCTTCACGATATTCCGTATTGCTTTTCGATTATCCTGCTGGTCTAAGAAATACCCTGTCTTCTGACCGTTTTCCAAATCAACATGAAACTGCAATCCATTTTCATGGATCATTATCCGGGTATTGAAAGGTTGGGATAAAAAACCCTTTTGCTGAGCCAGGCCTTCCAATTCCCGAACCGGGACATCATTTCTCTCATAGATTCCTTTAGGATCGAAAAGAGTATTCAAAGCCTTCACAATGGCAGGCTTCCAAACGTCTATTCCCAATGCCAGTGTTTGAATTACAAAGTAATCATTGAACTTATCAATTATAAGTTGCGGTAGTGAGTCTGCTTCCCCAAATACCAATCTGCAATTTTCTATATAACCCAGCTTATTCCTGTAGTCCCGGCATTGCCGGATCCTTTGTAGAAAAAAAGATTCATTAATCTCCTCTCCGGAATTCCGGGTTAGCAAGCGAACCAATATCCTTGACTTTGAATTAATATAACCCCGGCCAACGAACTTTTTATCACTTCCGATCACATCCACAATTTCACCATCTGATATTCCTGTATCTGTCTTTTCCACTTCATTGCTGAATATCCAGGGATGACCTGTGACAATACGTGAAGAAATCTTCTTTTTTAGGTAAACATTTGCCATTGGTGCCGGCAAAATAAACAAACTAATGCCAGGATTCCTTATGATTGTCAATTATTCCTACAATTCTGACAGCAAAATTTTTTCTTATCTATAAACTTCTCATTTGAGGACATTTTGTCCCATTAGCCGCTATTGGCAGTATTCTTGACAATCTTACCTTTGCATCCAATTAAAATAACAGGTAAAAAACATGAAAGAAAAGGATAATAACGGCCTCGAAAATAATCCGGATATGGATATTAATACAGATGAAAATCTGAGCGGACTTACTCATCTGAATGAACCCGTTTCTGACAATTCTGAACTGGAAAAAATTAAAACAGAACTGGAAGAAGCAAAAGATAAATATCTCAGATCAATAGCAGAACTGGACAACTTTAAACGCAGAAATGCCAAAGAAAGATTAGAATTAATACAAACAGCCGGCCGGGAAATTATTACGGACCTGCTTGATATCCTGGATGATTGCGACAGGGCTCAGAATCAAATGGAAAACAGTGATAGTGCAAAAGATAACCGTGAAGGTGCTTTACTTGTTTTCAATAAGCTCAGGAATATTTTGCAGGCAAGAGGCCTGAAAGTAATGAAATCCATAAATGAAGAATTCGACCCTGAACTTCATGATGCTATTACTGAAATCGCCGCCCCTTCAAAAGACCTGAGAGGAAAAGTAGTTGACGAAATTGCCAAAGGTTATTACCTGAATGATAAAATTATCCGACACGCAAAAGTAGTAGTGGGCAAATAAACTTAACCAGCAAAAGACGATTATGGCAAAAAGAGATTATTATGAAATTTTGGGTGTCGGTAAAAGTGCATCTGCAGAAGAAATAAAAAAAGCTTACCGTAAGGTAGCCATGCAGCATCATCCCGACCGGAATCCCGGTGATAAAGCTGCTGAAGAAAAATTTAAGGAAGCTGCTGAAGCTTATGAAATACTCAGCGATACCGATAAAAAATCCCAGTATGATCGCTATGGGCATGCAGGCGTTAGTGGTAATGGACGCAGAAGTTCAGGCGGCATGAACATGGATGATATCTTCAGCAATTTCGGAGATATTTTCGGTGATGATCTTTTTGGAAGCTTTTTTGGCGGTGGTGGCAGAGGTCGGTCACAGCGAAGTCATGGAGTCAGAGGCAGTAATCTCAGGATCAAACTCAAATTAAATTTTGGAGAAATTGCCAAAGGCGTTACAAAAAATATTAAAGTAAAAAAATACGTTACCTGTACTTCCTGCGGTGGCAGTGGTGCAAAAGATAAAGGCAGTATTCATACTTGCAGCACCTGTGGCGGCAGCGGTCAAATGAAAAGAGTTCAGAACACTTTTTTGGGACAGATGCAAACTGTAACTACCTGCCCTACCTGTAACGGAGAAGGAACAACTATCACCTCTAAATGTCCGGCCTGCCGCGGAGAAGGAAGAGTTTATGGTGAAGAAACCATCACGGTTGACATTCCGGCAGGTGTGCAAGAGGGTATGCAATTAAATATTAGCGGAAAAGGAAATGCCGGTGAAAGAGGCGGAATATCGGGAGACCTGATTATAGTTATTGAAGAAGAAGCACACAAAGAATTACACCGGGAAGGTTTGAATGTTGCCTATGATCTGCATATTTCTTTTATGGATGCAGTGTTTGGATCCCAGATAGAAGTACCAACGATTGACGGAAGAGCAAAAATTAAAATCCCTGCCGGAACCCAAAGCGGAAAAATCTTCCGGCTGAAGGGTAAAGGTTTTCCGGCAGTAAACTCTTATGAAAAAGGGGATCAGTTAATACACATAAATATCTGGACGCCGCAACATCTCTCATCCGATGAAAAGGCCATGCTTGAAAAAATGAGTCATTCATCAAATTTCAAACCGCAGCCCGATAAGAATGAGAAAAATTTTTTTGATAAAGTGAGAGAAATGTTCAGCTAAAACTTATCAGAATCCCTGTCTCTTCTTTTCTTTTTCTTTTTTGAATAATTTTCTTTTGCCTGCTGAACTAAGGAAACAAACTCCTTTTGTGAAATATCGTTTTCCCGGGCTGAATTAATTGCCAGTGCAAGTACGTCATTCCAGGATGATTTTTTAATAAATTCAGATCTGCGAAGAAGCGACCCAAACATAATAACAGATGCAGAAAACCGGTATGAAGAATCAAGCTTTTCAAATGGAATAAAATTAAACTCACTTTGATAAGCTGCACTTCTCGCAACAGTTTCTTTTGGTAAATTATATTTAACGGAAATATCTGCAAAACGGTTACCCGGCATATACTCACCCTGAGCTGATCTATTCTTCTCCGTGGGAGTAACTTCAAAAACAATCTCTGCAGAATTTCCCGAACCTATCTCTCCGCCTTCTACATCAGTCAGCGAATCCTTTAATACGCTTACTTTATTATCAAACCCTATTAAACGATATTCTTTTACATAATCCGGATTAAATTCCACATCTAAAATGACGTTATCCGCCACAGCATAGAGTGTCTGGGTAAACTCTGCCATTAACACTTTCTCTGCCTCCTGGTAATTATCCAGGTATGCAAAATTTCCATTTCCTTTCCTGGCCAGGGTTTGAATTTTAGAATCCTTATAATTACCCATTCCAACTCCAAGACAAGTCAGGTAAACACCGGATTCACGCTGCCGGGAAATCAGATCGTCTAATTCTTCCTCTGTTTTCAGACCTACATTAAAATCACCATCAGTGGCAAGTATTACCCTGTTATTGCCCCCTTTAATAAAGTGATATCTTGCCAACCTATATGCCATCCGTATACCCGATTCTCCCGGAGTTGATCCGCCGGGTGTCAGCTCATCAATAGCTTTCTGGATTTTTTCTTTTTCAGCTCCGCCAGTTGCCGGAAGCATCACACCCACTGTACCTCCATATACCACAATGGAAACAGTATCTATGGCACGTAAATTATTTACCAATAAATGGAATGCAGACTTAATCAGAGGAAGCCGGTTAGGCATATCCATTGAACCGGATATATCAATTAAAAAAACGAGATTGCTGGGAGGTAATGAATCCAGATTAAGTTTACGGGCAGACAGATCAATAAAGAATAATTCATTGTCAGGATTCCACGGACAGGATGTTAAAGTGGTGTTGACTTTAAAAACATCATTGCCTGCAGGCTCTGAATAATTAAGATTGAAATAATTCAGCAATTCTTCAATGCGAACTGCATCCGGAGGAACAATACTATTGAAATTGATAAACCTGCGGACATTACTGTATGAAGCTTTATCAATATTCAGAGAAACTCCTGTAACCGGAAATCTCCCGGCATTGATAAAACGGTTCTCTACAATGCTTGCATACGTTTCATCCCCGGTAAACCATTTTCGCTGTTCATCCCGCTGAAGATCTTTTGTAAGAGAAATAAGCCGTTCCCTGCGAATAGTTGCGGAAGTAACAGCAAGTAATTTTAATTTTACTTCTACATAGGTGTCTGCATTAACAGCCATCTCAACTTTTTCATACCCTTCTAAAGAAAAAATCAGAGTATCTAACTGATAATTGGTAAGAATTCCAAAAGTTCCATATACACCTGAACTATAAATATAACCGGTTGGCCTTTCAATAATCTTAACGTTTTGCAATGGATTCCCTTTTTCATCCTTCACCTCTCCGCGAATATAATATTGCTGGCTAAATAAGGATGAATGCACAAAGAGAAACAGAACCAGGAAACAAAGGGTCTTCAAATGGGTATTTTAGGGAGATAAGATACAAAAATTAACCCAGCATAGTAATAACTTCAACTATTTCAGTTGATATATTTCTTTCAAATTCCTTCCGAGGCCGTCATAATCCAATCCGTAACCAACCACAAATTTATTTGGTATGGAAAAACCGATATAATCGAGTGTCAGGGGAAATTGGGTTGCTTCCGGTTTATGAAGTAATGTCGCTATTTTAAGACTCCTGGGTTGTTGATGCAATAGTTTGGGTAAAAAATGATGTAAGGTTTTACCCGTGTCAACGATGTCTTCAACAATAACAATGTCTTTCCCGAATATATCCTCTTCCAGTCCGATGGAAGTAACCACCTTGCCGGATGATTTCATTCCCCGGTAAGAGGCCAGTTTAATAAAGCACAATTCTGACTCAATTGTGAGGCACCGGAAAAGATCGGCAGCAAACATGAAGGATCCATTCAGAATTGCAATGAACAAAGGTCTTTTTCCGGAAAAATCATTGTTGATAGCATCGGCCAATTCGTTTACCCGGTTCCTAATAGATTCGGCGGAAAGATAGGGGACAAATTCTTTATCATGAATCTTTATAATAGACATCTATTTCTATTTGTATATTTTTAAAAGTTGGCCCGCTTTAAGGTCATGACCCTGCAGCTGATTCCAGGCTACAATATCATTCATTTTCACATTATATTTTTGTGCAATTGCCCAGATGGTCTCTTTGTGCCCGACTGTATAAATAATAGTTTCTGCTTCCCGCTTAACGGTTTGATGATTACCGGAAATATTTTCCGGCAATGAATAGATGGTTCTGTTTTCTTTTATAGCCAGCCGGGGCTTTGAAGGAGCTTTTGTTTTCAGATATAATTGTTCACCCACTGCCGGTTGCATATTACTGCCAAGCATATTGTACTCCATTAAACTTTCCAGGCGAATCGCTTCCTGTTGGGCAATATCATATAAATTTTCTCCGGGTTTTACAATATGAATTTCATTCAACCCGGTTTTGCGTTTACGTTGCAAATAGAGTAACTGATCCTGCTGAAGGGTTTCAGTTTCTTTCATATCATTAAAATCAAATAACCAGGCAAGTGGAATATTATATTGTTGTGCAATGGCTAAAAAGGGAGCTCCTTGTTTTGCAAAGACCACACGGGTTTCATTGATCTTAAATTCGCCGGTTGGATACTGTGGTTTTTTTGCAGCAATCTCAGGTTGCGTTTTGGGTTCTGTTAGTTTTATGTCTGTCTTTTGTAATTCACTTCCGGGCTGGTTTATAAAAGCCGGCTCTACAGAGCGGGAATTAACAGTCGTTTTCTGAACCGGTTGTTGAATAATTTCCGGATTTGCTTTCGCCAGCACCTCTTCTTTCTTCGGTTTCATTTTTCCCATTGCAATAAGCGTATAATCCTCCAATTGATAATCTTCAATCAGCTTAATGATTACCTGCGGATATTTCGGATTGGTAGCATAACCTGCTTTTTTTAACCCATAAGCCCATCCTTTATAGTCAGTCGGATCCAGGTTAAACAAAAAGGCATACCGGGGCCTGGTCTTTAAAAAGTCCGAATGATCTTTATAGGATTCTTCAGCAGAATTATATTTTCTAAAACATTCATTTTGTAAATCATCATCATGTTTAACAGAAGGGCCATTCCAGGTTTCCTTACATTTTATTCCGAAATGATTATTCGATTTTTTAACCAGATCACTGGTTCCTGCCATCGTCTCATGAATTCCCTGTGCCAGTTTGATGGCAGCCGGAACACCGGTTCGTTGCATTTCTTCAATTGCAAAATCCTTATATGAATTGATATACTGCTTTATTACTGCAGGATCCTGTGCTAAAGTGACCCCTCCGGTCAACCACATAACAATCATCAATAAAAATTTCCTGTTTTGCATGGTACCTTTATTAAATTTTCCGGATCAGGTATAAACCATCCCGAATTGTTAAAATTACTTTATCAATATTTTCATTTTGCCTCACGTAATCGTTGAATGCTCTTATACCTATGGCATTTTTCCCGGTTGCCTTATCATTCAATGCTTCACCATGAAAAAAAATATTATCGGCTAAAATAAAGCCGTTTTTCCTCAATCCCGGAAAAACAAGGTTAAAATATCCGATATATTCCGGTTTATGCGCATCTATAAAAACAAGATCCCACTTTTCATTCAGAGTGGGAATTATAGTTAACGCATTACCGGTATGTGAAATTATTTTATCCCTGTAAATAGATTGTTTAAAAAATTCCTGTGCTTTTTCAGCAAATTTTTCAACTCCTTCAATAGTATGAAGTTGCCCGTCTTCGCTTAGCCCTTTAGCCAGGCACAAAGCACTATACCCTACAAAAGTGCCGATTTCGAGTATTCTTTTTGGCTTGATCATATAACTGATCATTTCCAATACTTTACCCTGCAAATGCCCGCTAAGCATCTGGTAATCTAGCTTTTGCTGCCGGGCATAGGAATCAATTTCTTTTAATAATCCATCAGAATCAGAAGAAAAATTTTCTGCATATTCCTGTACAACCGGGTTGATCAGATCCATTCCTGATTTTTTACAAAGATACCGTGTAAAAATCAGAGCTTAAGCTGGCTGTTGCTTTTTTGAAATTAAATACAACCCCAGGAAAGTCAGGAGACCATTATAAATAAGCAACTCGTACCCGATTTTGAAATTTCCAAAAATAGAATGCGAAAGATTTTTTATGCTTTCAATCCAATTTCCGGTCATTTTGAATTGCAGCTGATACCATTCGATATTATTGATAAAATCAATACCCCAGATAATAAGAGGTGCTGCAATGCATATGTAAATTGCATTTCTATCGTTGATTTGTTTCCTGGTTAATCTGCCAAAAGCAAATAGTCCGAGAAGCGGGCCATAAGTAAATCCGGCTACTTTTAATATTACATCGATAATAGATTTATTGTCCACCCATTTGAAGCCGAGAACGATCAGGAAGAAAATAATTGCAAATGAAAAATGAACCAGCATTCGAATCCGTCGTTTTCGTTTTTCATCCCAGTCTGTCCTTCGTTTGATTCCCAATAAGTCTATACAAAATGATGAAGTAAGTGCGGTAAGAGCCCCATCGGCACTTGGAAAGAGTGCGGAAATCAGGCCAATTACAAAAATGATTGAAACCGCAGCCGGCATATAATGAAGCGCTATTGTAGGAAACAGGTCATCGGCAGGCACATGAATTCCTTTAATATCAGCATATAAATACAATAGTCCGCCCATAAAGAGAAATAAAAAATTCACTATCAGTACCGTGACACTGAAGGTGAGAACATTTTTCCGGGAATCCCTGAGTGTTTTCACACTGATATTTTTCTGCATCATTTCCTGGTCAAGTCCTGTCATAGCAATGGCAATAAACATACCTCCAAAAAAATGTTTCGGAAAAAACACTTTCGACTTCCAGTCCCAAACAAAAATATCTGAATATGGACTTGACTTGATTGAAGAAAGCACATCAGCAAAACTGAAATTAAGCTCTTTGGCAATCAGATAAACAGAAATCAAAAGCGAAAGCAACATAAAAGTTGTTTGCAATGAATCTGTCCACACAATTGTTTTTACACCACCTTTAAATGTATATGCAAGTATCAGTAAAACAAACACCAATACAGTCACCCAGAAAGGGACACCCCAGGCCTGAAAAATAAATAACTGCAACACATATACTACAATGTACATTCTGAACGAAGCACCAACAACACGCGAAAGAATAAAGAAGAAGGCACCCGTCTTGTAAGTTTTTTCTCCAAGCCTTGACTTCAGATAAACGTAAATTGAAGTCAGATTCATGCGGTAATAGACTGGTAACAATACAAAAGCAATGACAGCATATCCTAGCAAATAACCAAGCACCATTTGGAAATATGAAAAACCTCCTGTGCCAACATCACCGGGCACTGACATAAATGTTACACCTGATAACGATGCACCAATCATTCCATATGCAACCACATACCATCGTGAACTTCTGTTACCAACAAAATAACTCTGATTGTCGGCATTACGAGAAGTGTAAAAAGTAATTGCAAACAGCAGGACGGTATAAACCAAAACCACTGATAAAATTAATGCTGGACTCAAATGTTTTAAATTTAGAATACAAGAATAACTGTTTGAAAACCTTTGACAACGCAAGCAAGATGGTATTTTTAAACAACGTATATTTGACAACATCATTTAAATTTACCTCAGGTGGAACAGTATCCGTCACGTATATTAGAAGAGGCAGTTAACGAACTTTCGCGTCTGCCCGGCATTGGTCGTAAAGGTGCTTTGCGTCTTGCATTGCATTTGCTTAAGCAGAACCCTGCCGATGTACAGCGTTTGGGTAATGCTGTAATACAATTACGTTCATCGGTAGTTTACTGCCAGCAATGTCATAATATTTCTGAAAATTCTTTATGTGCCATCTGTACAAATCCAAGACGTGATAACAGTGTGATTTGTGTTGTGCAGGATATTAGAGATGTTATGGCAATTGAAAACACAGCACAATTTAATGGTATGTATCATGTTCTTGGCGGCATTATTTCTCCAATGGATGGTATTGGCCCTTCGCAACTGAATATTGATTCGTTGGTTGAAAAAACTACTAACGGAATTATTAACGAAGTAATAATGGCGCTAAGTGCTACCATGGAAGGTGACACAACTGTGTTTTATATCTCCAAGAGATTAAAAGACGCTGATGTTAAGATTACAATACTTGCACGAGGCGTTGCCATTGGGGGCGAATTGGAATTTGCCGATGAGGTGACATTGGGCCGCTCGCTAATTAACCGTGTACCTTACGAAAATACATTAGTAAAATAACTGCCAATTATTCATTGGCCATTAATCTTTACAAATTTCCTCTCAATGCCTGTTCGCGCTCAATTGCTTCAAAAAGAGCTTTGAAGTTTCCTTTTCCGAAAGATTTAGCACCGCAACGCTGAATGATTTCAAAAAATACTGTTGGTCTGTCCTGAACAGGCTTGGTGAATAACTGAAGCAGATAACCTTCGTCATCACGATCAACTAAAATATTCAGTTTCTTAATGGTAGCAACATCTTCGTTAATTTTCCCAACACGATCCCAAACTTCTTCATAATAAACCTCAGGTACATGTAAGAACTCCACTCCCCTATTTCGTAATTCTGTTACCGTTGTAATAATATCATCAGTAGCAATAGCAACATGCTGCACTCCTGCTCCATGATAAAATTCAATGTATTCTTCAATCTGTGATTTGCGTTTGCCATCTGCAGGCTCATTTATCGGGAATTTAATATAACCGTTACCATTACTAACCACCTTACTCATTAAAGCAGAATATTCTGTTGAAATATCGCTATCATCAAAGGTAATTAGCAACTTAAATCCCATAACATCTTCATAAAATTTAACCCACTCATTCATGCGCCCCAGTTCAACATTGCCCACGCAATGATCAACATGTTTTAGCCCAACAGAAGTTGTTTTTACACTGCTCTTAGCCGGAGAATATCCCGGCAAAAATGCCCCTTTGTAATTTTTTCTTTCTACAAATTTATGTACAGTATCACCATAGGTATGAATGGCAGAAATTTTTACTTCGCCAAACTGGTCACTCATAACAGTAGGTTGTGTGTGTGCTTTTGCACCCCGGCTCATAGTTTCGTAGAATGATTTTTCGGCATCATCAACCCAAATAGCTAAAAACTTAACACCATCGCCATGTTGTGCTACATGTCTTGTAATCTCACTATCAGGATGCATGGCACTTGTCAACACCAAGCGTATTTTACCTTGCTGTAATACATACGATGCTCTGTCACGAACACCGGTTTCAGGCCCTGAATAGGCTATTAATTCATAGCCCCAGGCCATCTGATAATAATATGCAGACTGCTTGGCATTGCCTACATATAGTTCTACGTGGTCGGTTCCGTTTAAAGGAAGAAAATCTTCTGCCATTTTGATTTAATATTAGAATGAGAGACAAAAGTAATCATTTTTAAAATGAAAGTATATAAAGGTTTTATTAAAGTTTGACACAATAATTCATATAAATTCGCACTCTTAAAGTTTTGTTTTAAAATCAGTTCTTCTTGGGAAGTATTTTTATTGGATTATATCGTTTGTTTGTAAGAAAGACTATCCTGTTTTCAGGTTTTGTTCTGTTAGTTGCTGCTGTTAGCATAGCAGGAATTAAAAGGCTCAACATTACTGAAAACATATTTGCCATTCTTCCAAAAGGTCAGGAGTTTCAGAAATTCAACACTCTTCTTGAATCAAAAAATATTTCTGATCAGGTAGTATTTTCTTTATCTTTAGCAAAAGACTCAAACCCTGATGAGTATGCTGAGGTGGCAGAGCATATTAAAAGCACTTTAGATTCGGTTTCCAATAATTTATTGACAGACATTGTTGCAATAAGACCCGATGTACAGCAGGAAGTTTATGATTACTATTTTTCGCATTTTCCACTGCTGATTGACAGCAATTATTATTCATTGATTGCAAAAAGGACAGAGAATGATTCAATCACTGTTTCAATAAAAAGCGATTACGAAAAGCTTACCAATCCATCCGGTTTATTTATCAAACAATTCATTCTGAATGACCCTTTAGGTATTACGGCTGAATATTTTAAACAATTAGGCATCATAGGCAACAGCAGTAATTATATTGTTGAAGATGGTATCATTTTTACTCCGGGCAAAAAAGCTATCCTCATTACCGGCCGCCTGAATTATGACAGTCGCAATACTGAAAAAAACATCCAACTAAGCAACCTACTTACTGCTGCAGAAAAAAAATGGAATACTGAAAACTCAGAATACAAATTATCACACTTCGGTACTTTTGAAATTGCAGCACAAAATGCTGTGCAGATAAAGAAAGACACCAACCTGACCATGATTCTTTCCTTATCACTAATCATGCTCATCCTGATTTTATATTACCGAAAGCTTAGCATTCCAGTTCTATTTATTCTGCCTGCAGTATTTGGTGGCATGATAGCACTTGGAATGATGGGATTTCTTCGTCCTGAAATTTCAGCCATTTCATTGGCAACTGGAGCTATTGTTATTGGAATCATACTTGATTATTCATTTCACTTTTTTACACATCTTCAGCATACCAAGTCCATTGAGGAGACTTTAAAAGAAATTACTGTGCCGCTGCTTACAGGAAGTGTTACAACTGTATTAGCACTTCTTGCGTTAAACTATACGAACTCTGTTGTCTTGGGAGATTTTGGACTTTTTGCATCAATGGCATTAGCAGGTTCAGCATTTTTTACTCTTGCAGGACTACCTGTTATAATAACTTTAACCCGCTTTGATTACACACAACATAAACCCATTAAGTGGTTTAAGATTCCAACCATCAATCCATCAATAGTAAAATTTACCATTGTCGCCATCTCACTGATTACCGTTTATTTTTATTTTGAAGCATCAAACATTCGTTTCAACAGCGATGTGGAAGCTTTAAGTTTCCATCCTGCTGAATTGAAAAATAAAGAAGCTGAGTTAACGGGTATTAATCCATCAATTGAAAAAAAGATATATCTGATTGCCTCCTCTGAAAATTATGAATCTGCAGTTGCTGCAAACTACAAAGCAGGAACATTAATAAAGAATCTGACTACACACGGCATCATCAAAAACACTTTGTCCACAGCAGATTATTTTATTCCTGATACACTATTACAGCAACGTCATGATAGATGGAAACATTATTGGCAAGAAAATAAGGTGCGTGTAAACAATCAAATCAGTCATGCTGCAAGTGAAGCCGGTTTCAGTGAAAATGCGTTTGCCCCATTTCAAGAATTGATTGAAAATAACACCTATCAACCATTTTCAAAAGATTTATTGAAAACAATGGGCTTAGACTTAATGGTTGATTCAAATTCCAGAGAATCAGTCTTTATTTCATCATTTACAGTGTCAACAGCACAGAAAGACTCTGTTAAAGCATTATTTAAAGATATCCCACAACTGACAGTTTTTGACCGAAGCGAAATGGCATCATTGCTGCTTGAGTCTGTTCGTAGCGACTTCAACTACCTTCTGTATCTTACTGCAGGTATGGTGTTTTTTACCTTACTGATTATTTATGGCCGCATTGAACTTACTCTACTTGCGTTTATGCCAATGGTAGTAAGTTGGATTTGGATTTTAGGAATGTCATCAATGCTTAATATTGAATTTAACTTTGTAAATATTGTTATTACTACATTTATTTTCGGATTGGGTGACGATTTCAGCATTTTTGTTACGGATGGTTTACTGCATCGTTACAAATTCAGAAAAGATAATTTAAAATCTTATCAGGCAGCAATTTTATTATCAGCCTTGACAGTAATTGTAGGAACCGGTGTATTGTATTTTGCAAAGCATCCTGCTATTCACTCTATCGCAGCATTAAGTGTTATAGGCATTACCTGCATTTTACTGATTTCATTTCTTGTGCAACCATTTATTTTTAATCTCTTTGTAGAACGCAGAATCAGAAATGGACACAATCCTATTTCATTTCTGCAACTATTCATGTCCATTTTTTGTTTCAGTTATTTTATTTCCGGCTGCCTTTTATTTTATCCTGTTCTGTTGCTCATCACTATTTTTCCGGCACCCGTTAAAGTCAAAAGAAAGGTTGTAAATTTTCTTACTTCAAAGTTTGCTGCATCAGTTCTGTATTCAGGTATTCATGTAAAAAAGAAATTTTACAATCTTGATCAACTTGATTTTAAAAAGCCTTCAATTATTATTGCCAACCACTCCTCTTTCCTTGACATTATGATAATGCTTATGCTGAATCATAAAGTAATTATCATGGCTAAAGATTGGGTTTATCGTTCACCGTTGTTTGGAATGGTGGTGCGCTATGTTGGCTATATTTTTTCTGAAGATGGAACAGAGGAGAACATAACCAACATAAAAGCTAAAATGAATGAAGGTTATTCCATTATGATTTTCCCTGAAGGCTCTCGTTCATCTGATGGCAATCTTAATCGTTTTCATAAAGGTGCATTTTATCTTGCAGAGAAACTTAATGCCGATATTCAACCGGTAATGATTCATGGTGCAGGTGATGTCTCGCCAAAGAATGAGATGATGGTTAAAGATGGCACCATAAATGTAAAAGCATTATCAAGAATATACGCAAATGATTTGACTTGGGGTAACGATTACAGAAGCAGACAAAAATCAATTACATTATATTTTAAAGAACAATATAAAAAGTTTAAAGACGAGCGGGAAGATGCAGACTATCTCTGGCGTAAAATTTATTACAACTATATTTTCAAAGGTCCGGTCTTAGAGTGGTATGGCCGCATTAAATGGAATCTGGAAAAGAAAAATTATGACTTCTACAACAGTTGTATTGGAAACAGATTATTGATTACAGACCTTGGTTGTGGTTATGGATTTATGGACTTGTTTCTTCATTATAAAAATGTTGAAAGAAAAATTGTCGCGGTAGATTATGATGAAGACAAGATTGCCATTGCATCAAATGTTTGGAATAAGAACAACAACTTACAATTTAAATCGGAAGATATTACAAAAACAGATATACAATCGTCTGATGTAATTTTTCTTAACGATGTTTTGCATTATTTAAAAACAGAAAGCCAGGAATTGGTATTACAGAAATGTGCACAAGCCCTGCTACCCGAAGGAATAATTTTTATTCGTGATGGCATATCAGATGACATTAAACATGAAAATACTAAATTTACAGAGTTATTGTCAACAAAACTTTTTTCATTTAATAAAAAGACAAATGATCTCAATTTTTTCAACGCTGACTTTATTTATCAATTTGCAAAAAAACACAATCTGAAAGTTGAAGAACATAAACATTCCAACAAAACATCAAACCGGCTTTTTGTACTTAGCAAATGAAAATTAATGAGAATATAAATTACGACTTTGCAATTATCGGAGGAGGGTTTGCCGGCATGGTTTGTGCATATATTCTTGCTAAAGAAGGCTTCAAGGTTGCTTTGCTTGAAAAAAACATTCAGTTAGGTGGAAGCCTTCAGATTTTCAGTCGTGACAAAAAAATTCTTGATACCGGTCTCCATTATATTGGCGGTTATGATGAAGGACAAAATCTTAATAAGTTATTTAATTATTTTGGCCTAAAAGACACTTTACAAACAGTTAGAATGAATGAGGATGGCTATGACTACATCAGTTTTAATGATGGCAGAAAATATGCACATGCTATGGGTTATGAAAATTTCATCAGTTCACTATGTAAAGATTTTCCGGACGAGGAACATGCCATAAACCTTTTTTGCTGCAAAATACAGGAGTACTGCCATAGGTTCCCATTATACGACCTGAATAATAATATTGCTGATGGTTACTTTAGCGAAGACCTGAGAAATGAAAATGCATGGGAGTATATTTCATCAATAACAACCAATAAAACATTGCAAAATGTATTGGCAGGAAACAATATGCTGTATGCAGGTGTCAAGGAAAAGACACCTTTGTTTGTTCATGCATTAATCTTCAATAGTTATATCTGTGGAAGCTATAAGATTGTTACAGGTGGTGCACAATTAATCAAACAATTTTCAAAAAACATACGTAAAGCCGGTGTTGACATCTACACGCATAAACAAGTTACAGGAGCAACATTCGGTACTGACAATAAAATTTCTCAACTGCTATTTGATAATGGGGATAAAATATCTGCAAAAAATTATATTTCTGCAATTCACCCTAACGAAACTATTTCACTTTTTGGTGCGAAGCGCTTTTCAAATGCATGGGTTAAGAGAGTAAGCCGATTGGAACAAACCATATCTGCATTCCTCCTACAAATTACTTTTAAACCAAAATCATTTCCCTATCTCAATTACAATATCTATCATTTTTTTAATGATGACGTTTGGGAAACGATTAATTATACAGAAGACAACTGGCCTTTAGGCTTCTTTGTTTTCACTCCTGTTCCATTAGACAATTCAGAATTTGCTGAATCAATTTCTGTAATGTGCTATATGAAATCTGATGATGTTGCCCAATGGAAAGATAGTTTCAATACTACAACACACCCATCTGAACGCTGTGAAAGTTATCAGGCTTTTAAAAGACAAAAGGAAGAAAAGGTTTTGGCTAAGTTAGAAACGCTATTTCCTGAAATTAGAAATGCCATGTTGAATGTTTATAGTTCAACACCACTGACTTTTAAGGATTACACTGCAAGTACTGATGGTTCCATTTATGGAATATTAAAAAACAGTCACTCGCCTTTGGCAAGTATGTTACAACCAAAAACAAAAATCCCGAACCTTTGGCTATCAGGGCAAAACATAGTCTTTCATGGCATTTTGGGAACAGCAATAAGTGCGCTTCTGACATGCTTTGAATTTACAGACAAAAAAGAACTGTTAAATAAAATTAATCCTAAAAAAAATCATATACAAACTTAAAAGGCAAATAAGGTTTACTATTAAATTTGCTGCGCAATAAAATTTTTAACAACCTATAAATGGAGAATGTAGATGTACTGATTATTGGTGCAGGCCCTTCCGGTTCTGTTGCCTCTGCCTATCTGAACAAACAAAACATAAAAGTGCTTGTGCTGGAAAAGCAAAAATTTCCTCGTTTTGTAATTGGTGAAAGTTTATTGCCGCACTGCATGGACCATCTCTCAGAGGTTGGATTTATAGACAATATCAAGAAACATGGATTTCAGGAAAAGACAGGTGCTGCATTTTATAAAGGGAAACATAAGACAGAGTTTTACTTTAACGATCAGTTTAGCAAAGGCTGGTCGTGGACATGGCAGGTAAAACGTGCTGATTTTGACAACATACTTATTTCAACAGCTATTGAACAAGGTGTAGAAGTAAAATTTGAATGTGAAGTAAATTCCGTTGATGCTTCTTCTGCAAGTGAACAAACAACAACCTATACGGATAAATCCGGAAAGTCACATACTGTTAAGTCGAAATACATCATTGATGCAAGCGGATATGGTCGTGTGCTACCTCGTTTATTTAAGTTGGAAGAACCTGTGAGCACTCCGCCACGCGGTGCTGTCTTTTGCCATATTCATGACACCAAACGAACCAAAGCAGCAGGCACCAATATTTTTGTTCATTCATTTAATGAAAACAGTGCCTGGATTTGGGCTATTCCCTTCAGTGATCAAACTACTTCTGTAGGGGTGGTAAGTAATGTTGAGTTGGTTGATGAGTTTGCTGCAAATAACGGTGCAAAGTTTTTGAATCATATCAGAACATTTGGTGATTTGGCAGGGAGGTTTGAAAATGAACAGTTGGTTTTTGAGCCTCGCACAATCCATAATTATGCGGTACGCTCCAAACAGTTGTTTGGCCCCGGATATGTTCTTTGCGGTAACAGCACTGAATTTTTAGATCCCGTATTTTCATCAGGTGTGACACTTGCAACAGGATCAGGATTACTGGCAGCCAAGCTGACAGAAAAGGTATTGAACGGTGAGCAAGTTAATTGGGCAGAAACGTATGAAGAAAAATTACGTAGAGGAATAGATGTTTTCAGAACCTTTGTGTTAGGATGGTATAATGGTGATCTGCAAACTATCATTTATTCTGATGACATTGACTCAAACATAAAAAAACAAATTTGTTCAGTTCTGGCCGGATATGTTTGGGATACAGAAAATCCTGTAGTTAAAAAGCATAAAACACTGATACCTACTCTTGCAGAAGTTATCAGAATAAAAGAAAAGCAAGCTTAATTTTTCAGAAGAATTTCCTGACTTTTTGCCTTATCCAGTTGTTGTTGCTTACATGCTTCAATGCAAAATTTATCAGCCACTCTCTGTCTGCTGTAATTCGTTGCAACCAATGCTGAATACGCAAATCACCTAAGAGTTTACTATATACCATATTATCGTATTGTACATTGAAAGATTGCGTAAAGTTGTTCGCCTGAAAACTATTGATGATATGTAAGGCAGCCATTCGCCCGCTTATCATTGCATTACCTATACCCTCTCCTGTTGCGGGATTGATAAGCGAAGCTGCATCACCACAAAGTAAAA